>JACQOI010000148.1 GCA_016202615.1 Betaproteobacteria bacterium | reverse complement strand
GGTCTCCAGGTCTTCGCAAACCAGAGACTCGCCCTCGGGGGGCTTGCTCGTCAAGCTCTCTGAGGGTGATTCGCCCGTACACCCTCAGTTATTCTGATCAAAACCCGATCGGCGCACATAAAATACTTTGCTCGCGCTCAATGGGTCACAGATGACAGCGGCGTGTGGCGCTCAGTCCCCTACCAACCTGTATGTAGATAAGGAGGTGTTATGGCAGAGAAGATACGCGTAGGCGTCATTGGTGCGAGGGTCGGCTCGGGCTGGGCATCGAGGGCACACCTGCCCGCGCTGGCCGCGAGTCCCGACTGCGAGTTGACTGCAGTCTGCACCACGAAACCGGAAAGCGCGGAAGAATCGCGCCGCAAGTACGGCGCGAAACTCGCTTTTCACGATTACCGCCAGATGGTGGTGTCGCCCGACATAGACCTGGTGTCCGTGGTGGTGCGTGTACCCTCCCATTACGAGCCTACCAAGGCGGCAATCGAAGCCGGCAAGCACGTCTATACCGAATGGCCCTTGGGCAGAACGACGGCCGAAGCCGAAGCACTCACGGCGCTTGCGAAAGCCAAGGGCGTGCGCACGGTCGTAGGACTGCAGTCGCGCGTCAATCCCGGACTCGTGTACATGAAAGAGCTGATAGCGACGGGATATGTCGGCGAAGTGCTCTCTTGCCACATCAGCCTGGTTCGCGGCGAACCCGTGGGACGGCCGGCGGCCCGCACTTGGCAGCGCGACGCCAGCTTGGGCGCCAACACGCTCACCATCGCCGCCGGTCATACACTGGACGCGCTGCGCTTTGTCACTTCGGACTACAGCCGTATCGCTTCCGTCGTGGCGACGCAGGTAAAGCAATGGCTGAATACGGACACGCAGCAAATGGTCGATGTGACGTCGCCGGATAACGTGCTGGTCAATGCACGCCTGTCCAATGGCGCGGTAGTTGCGGCCCACATCGCGGCCGTACCGTGGGCCGGCAGCGGCTACCGCATGGAAATATACGGGCGCGAAGGCACGCTGGTCGTCACCTCCGAGGAGTCTCCGCAGCTACGAGAAGTGCGCCTGTACGGAGCGCGTGGCAACAACTCATTGCAGACGCTGGACGTACCGCCCAAATTCGTTTTTGTCCCGGACAGCATGCCCAAAGGATCGCCCTACGTCGTAGGCCAGATGTATCACGAGGTTGCGCAGGCAATCCGCACGGGCCAGGGCGGACATCCCACATTCGACACCGCCGTGGAATTGCACCGCATCATAGATGCGATCCGGCAGGCGTCGGAAACCGGCAAGGAAATCGCTGCGTAGTGTCTCATTTTGAATGTCTGCTCACGACCCATAGCCGCCGTTCGCGGCGATTATTGGCGTCTGCTCAGTTCGAGCCTTGGGCGGGGAGCCATCTAGGGGCAAATCTGGGCACTCCATGCGAGTCGCCCAGATTTCCCGCCGCAGCTTGCGCTACCGCGCCATAGCTCCCGGTTAGTTTCACGTCTTTTTTGTTGACCCGGATTTCATCGACCAGAAGCCGCAAGTATTCCTTGGCAAACGCACCGCTCTCCAGGAGCTTCCCGCGTAGCACCTTGGTGAACGCGTCGATGTGCTTCTGTTTCAGGAGATTGTCCGGTAGCGTATTTTGAGTCTTAAGGCCCGCGATTTCCGCCAGGATGGCTTGACGCTTCGCCTGCAGCTTGTCGGTGCGATCACGTAGCACATCGTCGAGCTTGATCACCCCCGTCTCGATGCCCTCATACAGCCGTCCCATGCCGCCCGTGACGACCGTCAATTCCTGGCTGAGCACCTCGATCTGCCGGTGTTGTTGCTTGCGGCTCTCTTTGCAATTCCGAGCCAGTGATTCCAGCATCAGCTTGACGCGCGACGCCGTAAAGATCCGGTCGGCCAAAGAATTCAGCACCAGGTCATCGAGCTTTTGCATCGGCACATTCTCGCTCTTGCAGTAGTTGATCCCCTTGCCGATGCGCGTATTGCATTTGTAATAGCGGTAACGTCCGCCCTTACCGGTCGCGAGCGTCATCCCTGCCCCGCAACAATCGCACTTTAACAGCCCGGTGAGCAACGTCGGGGAACTGACAACGCGCGGTGGCACCGCTGCCGGTGCACGCGCGGCGCGCCGCACCTGCGTCCTCTGGAACGTGACTGAATCGATAATGGCCTCGACCGTGAGCTTCACCCATTCGCTTTGCGGTTTAACTCGTCCCGTTTTGCCCTCGACCCGGTTGAAGTAGTAATCCCCGATGTAGGCCGGATTGGCCAGCACCTCATGCACGCGCGAGCGCGTCCAGCGCTGCCCGCGCATCGTGATGCCGCGCTCGTTCAGGTAATACGCGATG
>JACQOI010000147.1 GCA_016202615.1 Betaproteobacteria bacterium | reverse complement strand
TCGGCAACTTCGCGACTCAGCAGACGACGCCGGTCCTGATCGACAGCCGCGATGAAGCAGCCAAGGACCGCTCGGCGCGAGCGGTAAAGCACGTCGCGGAAAGCGTGGCCGCGGACTTCATCTTCATGGTCATGGAAGCGTGGTCGTTGCAGAAAGACAAGATTCACCGCCGCAAAGAGATCGTGGAGCGCTACGGCTCCATCGGCGCCAGCCCTTACAAGATCGACATCGTCAGCCTCAGTCTCGAAACCCGTCACGGCGTCTGGATGGCGCAAGCTTCGATCAAGCCGAAGGGGCACTCGAAGAAGAAGCGTACCTTCGGGGAGGTTGGCTTCATTCACTATGACGGCGCGGAGGGACGCTTCACCCGTTTGCTGCCGGGCGCTGGCGCAGAGTCTGTGGCGCTGCACTGATCTTGGCTTGCCCTGAATCCTCGCTCTCCCGCGCTCCCGGCTTTCCCTCAATCACCGACCCCGAAAGTGTCTTGGCTACCTCACCGCCCATGAGATAATCTTCAATAAAACACCAGTCGCAATTCGAACTTAAACTCGCAGATCTCCCGGAAAGCCGTATGGATACTGGTTCTGCGGGTTTTTTGGCCTGCTCAGCAATCAGCCATGGCGATAATCGACTCCGATGTCATCGTCTGGAACTGGCGCAGCCAGAAGGCGGCCGCAACGCTCCCTGCCGCCGATCCTTGAAACCTCCCGACCAGCGACGTAAACTGCGCGCAAGACGTGTCTCTCGGAGATGACAATGGAACTCTTGGACAGGATCACCGTCGAGCCGGGAAAACGCGGCGGGAAACCCTGCGTCCGGGGCCTTCGTATCACCGTATACGACGTTCTGGGCTGGCTCGCCGCCGGAATGACGGAGCAGGAGATACTGGCCGATTATCCCGAGCTCGTCAGCGAGGATATCCGTGCTTGCCTCGCTTATGCCGCTGAGCGCGAACATCGGATCGTCCGGATGCCGCGTTCCGCGTGAAGCTGCTGCTCGATCAGAATCTTTCTTTCCGCTTTCTCGATCAGCTCTCGGCACGTTTCCCGGGATCGACTCAGACCCGGACTGCCGGTCTTGATCGCGCTTCCGATTTGCAGGTATGGGAGTACGCGAAGCAGAATGACTTGACCGTCGTGACCAAGGACATGGATTTCTACGAGATTGCCCTCGCGCGCGGCATCCCACCCAAGATCGTCTGGTTGCGCTGCGGAAACGTGAGCAATCGTTACTTGCTGGCACTGCTGCTCAAGGAAGCCGATACGATCGCGGCATTCATCGAGGAACCGGAAAGCATCTGCCTTGAACTCCCCTAACGGTTCCCGCTCCCCCTCTCCCGACTTGCCCGACGCAAGGGCAAGCACTGACCATCGCACGCCTTTCACTCAGCCGATGCCGCCAGTCCTGATCGACAACCGCGATGACGACGCCACCCGTGTCAAAAAATAGGAACACGCAGCCCATAGCAAGTTGGCCGGCGGAAGAACGCCCACGAGAGAAGCTGCTCTTGAAAGGCCCAGAAGCGCTCACAACTGCCGAACTCCTGGCAATATTCCTTAGGCTAGGCGTAAAGGGCAAAAGCGCTATTGACCTGGCGCAGGGGCTACTTTCCCGCTTCGGTCCAGGGCTACATCAAGACGCTTGACGAGGCCGTTCCGGACGGCGCGGTAGCCGAGGTCGTTGAGCACGGCAACCCGGGTTTCGTCCGGGCAATTTCAAGCCTCCGCAATAGCATCTTCATGCCGAGATACTACGACCCCGAGTTGGAGGCGGACGTTGTGGCGTTGGGTGGGTCACACCGTCTGGAATCCCTCGCCAAGTTGGTAAAGGACGGGGTTCTTTCTTGGGACACGGGGATTGAAGTCGGCAAGATGGCCTATGGAACCGGCGACATTCCGTTCATCCGCACGTCGGACATCTCCAACTGGGAGCTCAAGGGCGACCCGAAGCAGAACGTCAGCGAGGAAATCTACGAGGACAACAAGCAGGATGTTCATGCCGGGGACATCTTCGTGGTCCGGGACGGCACGTACCTCGTGGGCACCTCCTGCATCCTCACCGAGAAGGACACCAAGATTCTCTACTGCGGCGGCCTGTGCAAACTGCGGATCGAGAAGCCGGAGAAGATGGACCCCTACCTCCTGCTCGCGCTCTTGAATGCGCCGATCGTCCGCCGCCAGATGCGTGCCAAGCAGTTTACGCGCGACATCATCGACACCCTGGGCAAGCGGCTCTTCGAGGTGTTGCTACCGATCCCCAAGGACGCCGACTTGGCGGCGCGCATCGCCAAGGAAACTCGAAGTGTGATCGACACGCGGGCCAAGCTGCGCGACCGCACAAAGGAAATAGCTCTTGAGGTCGAGGGGCGAGACACGCCTACCGTAATGAAATCGAAGCGCTTGAGAACCTGTAGTAAGCGATGGGCTACCTGCTCGACTTGGGCCGGGGGCATGTTCGGGCTTGGCTAATTGCATAATGGAGTCGTCAGGGCCGGAGTCATTTCTTATTTACTTCCGCGCTTCACGCAAGAGCATCACCGCGAGCCCTGCCGGGATCACCAGCGCCGCTACACTCGCCCACATCGGAACGGCCATCCCGCTCACTGTAACTTCCCAGCCTGAAAACACTCTCAGAATATGCACCAACGCAATCACTGCAAAAATGACAGCCGCAATGGTAGTGAACGTCGAGCAGAAATGGACTGTCAATCATTTCCGGAATATTAAGAGCGCCTATCAAAATAACGTTTTGTGCCCCCTCACCCTGCCCGGCCCCCTCGCTCGCTGCGCTGGCTCTCCCCCGTGATCGGGGGAGAGGGGAGTTTATTCGAGAACTTCGAGAGGAGTGAGGCGGGCGGTGAAAGACGAAAACCCTTTTTTCTGAATCCCGAATCCCGCGTTCCGGCTTACGCCGCTATGATGCTCACGCGGGCGGAAAAACCAAGCTGACTGAGCAGCTCCTCGCAATCCTCCCGCGTAAGGCCGAACGCGCGCACGTCGGCGACGCCCAGGCGGGAAATCGCCGAGCGGATGGAGGGCAAGCCGTTTTCCTCAAACTCGTCCTCCATCATTGCGCGCTCCGCCCAATCCACCAATTGCGCGAGCGTGATGTCATGGTGAAGGTAGGCCGCGATCTTGTCCGCGACGATTTTCTTCGTGATCAGCATGGTTACATCCTACGCTTTCCGCG
>JACQOI010000146.1 GCA_016202615.1 Betaproteobacteria bacterium | reverse complement strand
CGACGCCATCACATTGGTGCGCAAGCGCACCCTACCCTATGCCGTTGAATCCACGATATCGAATCTTGCCGAGTTGCGATGCTTGGCTTAAGTAAGTGCCATTCGGCCGGGATCGGTTTTTTTAAAGGTCGTGAAGGCTTCCGGGGCCAAGGTGGATTAAATAGGTATTTCGCGCGGTCCCCTGAGCAGGCTGGAGCACAGTTGGGCGCTGTGCTCGCCAAGCGCGGCATCGGCCTGATCGATGCACCGGTGTCGGGCAGCGTCAAGCGCGCGGCCATTACGACTTTTGCCGGCAACAGCAGATGGTATGATTTCATATTCCGGTTGCGCCGGCCGCTGCCGACGTATCCGGGCACAGCATCAACCGGCCTAAAGGAGAATGAGCATGAGACGAGCAGCCATTGTGGCCCCGCTTCGCACCGCAGTCGGCGTCTATGGAGGCGCCCTGCGTCCCGTCCCGGTCGAAAAAATGATCGCAACGGTCATCAAAGCCGTGATCGATCGCACCGGCCTCGAGCCCAGCGAGCTTGACGATGTCGTCATCGCGCAGTCCTACCCGAATGGCGAATCGCCGTGCATCGGCCGCTATGCGGTGCTGGAGGCGGACTTGCCGATCGAAATCCCCGGCTACCAGCTCGACCGGCGCTGCAGCGGCGGGCTGCAGGCGGTAATCAATGCCACCATGATGGTACAGACTGGCGCGGCCGACGTGGTGCTCGCCGGCGGCGTAGAGAGCATGAGCAACGTCGAGTACTACACGACCGACATGCGCTGGGGCAAGCGGGCGGGCTCAGTGACTCTTCACGACCGGCTGCAGCGCGGTCGTGAGCGCTCGCAGCCGGAGTGGCGCTTCGGCCATATCTCGGGAATGATAGAGACCGCGGAAAACCTGGCCAAGGAGTACGCGATCCCGCGCGAGGAGTCCGACGCCTACGCAATGCGCAGCCATCAGCGTGCAGCAGCAGCCTGGAAAATGGGCAAGTTCAAGGATGAGGTCGTGCCCATCAGCGTGCCGCAGTCCAAGGGTGACCCAAAAACATTCGCGCAGGACGAAGGCTACCGGGCCGACGCCAGCATGGAGACACTGGGCAAATTGAAGCCTCTCATGAAGGGCGGCACCGTCACCGCGGGCAATTCCAGCCAGCAGAACGACGCCGCCGCGGCCTGCCTCGTGATCGCCGAGGATAAGCTGAAAGAACTGAAGCTGGAGCCCATGGCTTATCTGGTCGGCTGGGCTGCGGCGGGGTGCCATCCGGCGACGATGGGCATAGGCCCCGTGCCGGCGGTGAAAAAGCTGTTCGCCAGGACCGGCCTCGGCTTCGACAACATGGATCTGGTCGAACTCAACGAAGCATTCGCCTGCCAAGTGCTGGCGGTGCTCAAAGGTTGGAACTGGAATGACCCGGACCGGCTCAACGTCAATGGCTCAGGCATCTCACTGGGCCACCCGATCGCCGCTACGGGGGTGCGCATCCTCACGACCATGCTGAGTGAGCTGCATCGCCGTACGGGGAAATACGGCTTGGAGACCATGTGCGTAGGCAGCGGCCAGGGCGTTGCGGCGATCTTCGAGCGGGCTTAGCCTGTAGAAATCGCGACCTGGTCTAACAGACAATGCCCGATAACGGACGCCAACGCACAATTTTTATTGCGCATCAAGCAATTACAATGGCATCATGAGCGTCCGTATCATTAAGGCGTCGTCGCCATAACATAGCGATCAAAGGAGACTGTCATGCGGATTGAAGGCGGGTGTCATTGTGGTTACATCACTTACGAGGCTGAAATCGACCCCGACACGGTTGGTATATGCCACTGCACAGATTGCCAGATCCTTTCCGGTTCTGCCTTCCGCACCGTCGTGCGCGCTCGAAAGGATGCCTTCAAGCTCCTTACCGGGCAACCTAAGATCTACGTAAAGACAGCTGAAAGCGGAAACAAGCGCGCGCAGGCATTTTGCCCTGAGTGTGGGACGTCGATTTATGCGGCGGACGTAAGTAATCCGCAGGTATTCGGCATCCGCGTCGGAACTGCCCACCAACGGGCTGAGCTTCGGCCAAAAAGACAAGGTTGGTGCCGATCCGCACAGGCATGGGTGATGGACCTGAAATCGATAAGCCAGGTCCCGAAGCAGCCCCTCTAATTCAATTTCGCAATCAAAAATGAAATGTCGTAGGGTGCGCCGTGCGCACCGGCAGTGATGGTGCGTGGAACGCACAAGATCGGGTTCAGCGGCAGCCAGGTTGCGGTTTCGTTTTATGCCCTGGAGTTAGTGCAATAAAGGGTGTGGCCAGAGCCGCGCCTGAATTATGGTTCCGGCTCCACAGGCGTTTCAAATCAGCAAGCCGTAGGACATCCAGGTTCGAACTTAGCCTGGTTTCACCCGGAACTTCCGCAGCGCAATCTCATCGACCTCGACACCGAGCCCCGGGCCGGTGGGACATTCGATACTACCGTTTCTCTGCTTGAGCGGCTGCCGCACGAGATCCGTCGCAAGGTAGTGATTGTTGATACTGATACCCCAATCGAGATTGGGGATTGCGTAACCCAGGTGCACCAGCGCGGCGGCGCCGATGCTCGATTCCCCGGTCTTGCTGGCGAGGTCTACGGCAAGCCCCAGCGTGTCGCTCACGATCGCAGCCCGCACAGTTTCCACGATACCCCCCAACTTGATCGTCTTCAGGTTTACGCCGGCGATGGCGCCCGCGCGCTGCCAGTCCATGATGTTCTCGAGGCTGTGCGCGGATTCGTCCGCACACAACGGAATCGGGCTCATTCGCGCAAGGGCCAGGGTGGCGGCGAGGTCGTTGTCGCGGAACGGCTGCTCGAGGAAGAGCAGGCCCGCGCCCGCGGCGCCCGTGACAAACTTGCGTGCATTTGCGACCGTCATACCCATGTTGGCGTCGGCGCAGAGGATCACGTCCGGTCCCAACGCCTTGCGCAGAGCGTAGGCCGACTCGATCTCCGCCTCGACCCGCTTCACGCCGACCTTGAGCTTGAAGAACCTATAGCCTGCACGCTTCTTCGCTTTCGCCTCGACGAGGTCCTGCTCGACCTTGGGATTGGCAAGTTGGCATAAGGCGAGCACTGAGTCGCGCGCCTTGCCGCCCAGAAGCTCCGTCACCGATACGCCGAGATGCCTGGCGGCCAGGTCGTGGAGCGCAACATCGCATGCCGCCTTCGCCCCGGTATTGCCGATGACGGTGCGCAACAGACGCCGGGAGAGCAACGCCCGATCGAGGGCATTCCGGCCGATCAGGCAGGCTGCGAGATGGCGCTCGACGGCTGCCACCATGCCGGGCAGCGTGTCTCCCGTCATCGTTGGCGCGGCGGAAGCTTCACCCCAGCCGATGAGTCCGTTCACGGCCTCGATCCGGACAACCAGCGTTTCGGATTCCACGTACCTTTGTCCTCCGCCCATCAAAACCGGCTTGACGAGGGGCATTGACACCGGAATGGCGTCGACGCGGCGGATGAGGAGCGGATCAGCGTTAAGGCTTCGTGCGGCGGCAGGAGTCTTAGGCATGTTGGCGCGTCGAATCGTTTGATTGTGGGGGAAGGTGCGGGAGTTTGTCGGGGCTGAGTCCGACAAATTCCTGGTGCATATTCTATCGCGGCGTAATTCCATTTCGCAATCAAAATGAAATATCGTAGGGTGCGCCGTGCGCACCGGCAGTCATGGTGCGTGGAACGCACCCTACAAAATTATTGTTGTTTTGAACGCAAATTGGAATAACAGATTGCGTTTCACGATTTTTGTTTCGCTATCGGTTTATTCAGCCGATGCCGCAGCACGCAGCTCATCGATGGCGTCGGGGTTGACCAACGAGCTGAGATCGCCCGGTTCCGTGTCCGACAATACCGCCCGCACCACCCGGCGCATGATCTTCTGGTTTTGCGTCTTGGGCAAATCCGATACCAATAACACGCGCTTGGGTCGGAACGGCGCGCCGAAACGCGTCGCCACCACGGCGGCAATTTCCCGACACAAGCGTTCACTGTCTTCCGCGCTCGCTACCGGCACGCAGACGCAGGCCAGCGCCGATCCCGTGATCTGATCGGGAAGGCCGACAACCGCGGCCTCTGCTACAAGGCCCGATTCCAGCAGCACCGATTCGATCTCCGCCGGTCCGGTGCGTTTGCCGGCGATCTTGAGCGTGTCGTCGGAACGTCCGAGCATGTACCACAGACCGTCGGCGTCGCGCATGGCGAGGTCGCCCTGCACCCAGACGCCGGGAATCTGCTGCCAGTAGCTTTCGAGATAGCGCTCCGGGTCCCGCCACAGCCCGCGCGTGAGACCGATGGAGGGCAACCGCAGCACCAATTCTCCCATCCGACCTGCGGGACATGGGCGACCTTCCGAGTCGACGATATCGGCGCCTGACCCCGGCACCGGGCTACCGAACGCGCAGGGTTTGAGCGGCCGGTGGAACGACCCGATCAGGATGGCGCCCCCGCATTCGGTGCCGCCGCCATAGTTCAGGATCGGGATGCGGCGGCCGCAGACATGCTCGAAAAACCAGAGCCACGCATCCTCGTTCCACGGCTCGCCGGCGCTCACCGTCGCGCGCAGCGACGATAGGTCGTGGCGCCGCACGACATCGGGAGGCTGCCGCATCATCTGTCGCACCGCGGTAGGCACCGTGCCGCACAGCGTGACGCCATGCGCCTCGACCAGCCGCCACTGACGCCCGGGGTCTGGATAATCGGGTGTGCCTTCCGCGAGGACCAGCGTCGCGCCCAGCAGTGCCGCGCTCACTACGATTTTTGGGCCAGCCGCCCAGCCTATATCGCTTAGCCACATCAGGCGGTCGCCAGCCTTGAGGTCAAGGCACAAGCCGACGTCGAGCAGGTTCTTCCCGATCACGCCGCAATGCGTATGGACCGTCCCCTTCGCCCTGCCGGTAGTGCCTGAGGTGTGCATCAGCATCACCGGCGCGTCCGCTGGCATGATCTCAGTCGGAGCTTCGGCAGGCTGGGATCGAACGATCTCCGCCCACCACACATCCCGGCCGCGCTGCATCGGAATATCACCCCCGCCATGCTTCAGCACCACGATATTTCTGAGCGAGGGCGCCCGCATTGCCGCATCGTCCAGCACCGCTTTCATCGCGACACGCTTGCCGCGCCGCCATCCGCTGTCGACCGT
This sequence comes from Betaproteobacteria bacterium, assembly GCA_016202615.1. Classification (GTDB taxonomy): domain Bacteria; phylum Pseudomonadota; class Gammaproteobacteria; order Burkholderiales; family SG8-41; genus PALSA-1004. The sequence continues at coordinate 9,015 of JACQOI010000146.1, read as the reverse complement.
GATGACGGCTTTGGCGCCGCCATCGACGAGTCGGTCGAAAATCGGCTGGGGACCAAAGCCTGAGAAAAGCGGCATCGCAATCGCGCCGATCTTGGCGATCGCGAAGTAGGCCGCCGCAATCTCGGGCACCATCGGCATGTAAAGTGCTATGACATCTCCCCGGCCGAGTCCAAGCGAGCGCAAGGCGCCGGCGAGCCGCGCGGTCTCGGCGTCGAGTTCGGCGTAGCTCCAGCGGCGCTGCTCGCCGCTTTCTCCCTCCCATACGATGGCGGTTTGCAGCCATGTCGGGGCGCCGCGATGTCGATCCAGGCAGTTCAAAACCAGGTTCGTTTCGCCGCCCACGCACCAGTTTGCCCAGGGGATGCCGGCGCCGGCATCGAGAACCTGGGCATAGGGGCGATAGAAACGCACATCGAAGAATCGCAGCAGTGCGTCCCAGAACCAGTGCGGTTCGGCGTCGGCCCTTGTGAGTAATGCCTCGTAATCGGGGACACGATGCTCGCGCAGAAAGGCGGTGAGCGTGGTGGCGTTCAGGACTTCGCGCGAAGCTTCCCACACGAAGCGGTCGCGCGTTGCTACGCTATCGAGTGCCATCGCCCCCCCATGAACCTCCCCGCTCGGACGGGGAGCACGACGCTCCCTTCTCCCCCCGGGAGAAGGGTTGGGGATGAGGGAAGAGACGCCACAACAGTTTCATAGCCGCAACTCGCGACGTCGTGGCGTCTCTCCATGGCGAATTCATGCATGGATTCTACGCCTTCCGGTTTGTGCGATAATAAAAAACAGCGCGTTGGATGGGTTGAGGCCGTCACGGCCGATACCCGTCGCAAACAAACGATGGATATCGCTGCGCTCAACCCATCCTACGGATCGTTCGGAGCGTGAGTTTTTCCAAGGAGACGTCATGCGAAAACCGCAGCGGAGGCTAATTCAGCTGTTGGCGGGGATCGTTGCGTGCGCCAACCTTCCGGCCTTTGACTCGTGGGCGCAAAGTTATGGATCGGCCGGGGTCGGCAGCTCCGCGCATCTTGCGAACGAACTTTTCAATTCGATGGCCAAGGCAATCAACACGCCCGAGATGAAGGAATCGCTCAATAAGCTGGGTTTTGAGCCGCACACCAGCACGCCGGAACAATTCGCGGCGCTTATTCGCGCCGAGATCGAACAGAACGCCAGGCTGATAAAGGCGGTCGGGGTGAAAGCGGAATAGCATTCGCGCGTTGCCTGCCTGAGGAAGCCTCGAACGACCGTCATCGCGAGGAGTGAAACAACGCGGCGATCTCGTCTTTGGTGCCGCGCTCCGCGCGAGATTGCCGCGGCCCTGCGGGCCTCGCAATGAGATTGACGCGGTTATTCAGAACTTCCCTGATCTAGGATCGTGCCTTCGGGCACACGAGCTGCAGGCTGTAAGTGACCCGTTCGACGGCGCCCGCGCAGCCGTGTTGATGCAGCCCTTGCTCGGAGAGCTGCGCATCGCAGGCACTGTCGACTGCCTCGAGGGAAGTTCCTTCCAATATCACTATCCAGTTCGGCACGATCGTCGGGCGCCCGCGTCTTTCCGCCGTCACCACCGAACTCACGGGCTTGTCTGTCACACAGAGGTGGGCGCCCACGATATCCACCCGCTCGGCGATCCGCGGCAATGCCTCGTCGATCAGATATCGGCCCAGCTCGTCCTCGCCGCCATCGCGGGGGTCGAAGCGCAACGTGAGCGCGTGCCCGCCGATCGCCTCCCCCAGCGAACACTTTACCCGCGTCAGTCCGCGTATGCTGTTTTGTATGACCTTGGTCGTGCGCTGAGTCAGGGGGCTGGGATTGTTTACTTTGGCCGTGTATTCCGGGCCAACCAGCACCGAGATGTCATCAATTTCATAAAACACGAGAAGATCGCGCCTGGCGCGGGCGGCGAGGTAACGCCGGCCGCGCCGGAATCCGTTAAGCGCGACGGCGCCCGGCATGTGTTCATGGTTGTGCCACGCGTAATAGGCCGGCCGGTTTTCCGCCGCGACATCGCTCCAGTTAATCATTACCGCTTGTCCCAAAAGCATCATCAGACTCCCATGCTGTAATTGCCGGCAACTCAGCCAGTTCCCCGGAGACTACCCCGAACGGGGTTTCGCATTCAAGCGCCGGGCGTTGCGGCGGCGCAGCGGCTGCCGAAAATCCCCGAGGTACCGGGCGCCGGGCGCCGCTGCCTATTGCGTGGTCGCGGTCGGAAAACGGTAGACCGCGAAAACAATTCCGCCCACCGGGTACTCGAACGGCCCGTGGACAGTGTTCGGCGGGGCGTAGTGGAAATCGCCCTTTTTCAGGACCTTGCCGGCCACGTGCTGCTCGCCTTCGATCACGACCACGCAATGGGACGTGACGTGCTGGTGCTGCGGCTCGACGTAGCCCGGCGGGAACTTGACCAGAGCGGCGACCTGGCCGCGCTGGTCATCGCGCATCAAGACCTTGATTTTCAGGTTCGGGTGGATCTTGTGCGCTCCGGTCGGAAGCTGGAACAGCGTGACGTTGTCATCCCACTCGATTTCATCGGAATTAATGGCGAGAAACGGCACGTCTTGCAGCATAGCGGTATCTCCTGTGGGCACTGAATTTCCGGGGTTGCCAGCAATTATTGCACGTCCTACACTCACCGTCTCGATCACTTTCGTTTTCATAGGAACCAAGCAATGACGACTAAAGGATTTTCGGTAAAACACGTTCGCGATACTCACTTCGAGCGCGGTCTGCGCCCGTATCTGGAGTACCGCTACCTCGGCATCAAGGAGGCCACCGAGGGGCGCGTCGTGGCATGGCACCTGCGCAAGATTCCCGGCGTGCCTTTCCCGGCAGGGCAGCCACATCTGCACCGAACCAGCTTCCAACTCGTTTACGTGCTCAAGGGCTGGATCGATTTCGAGTACGAGGGACAGGGCGTGGTGCGGCTTGAGGCGGGATCGTGCGCGCATCAGCCGCCGTCGATCCGCCATCGGGAACTCGGGTGCAGCGATGACCTGGAAATACTCGAGATCGTCATGCCAGCCGATTTCAAGACCGAGGAAGTCGCATCGCTCGTTGAGTGAACGCGCGGCCGCAGTCAGTTGACGTCGTGTGGGATACGAGTAACAATGGACGAAAGTCATCCTGCAAGCCGGCATCCGTCCAGATTAGCGAGCAGCGGAGGGAGGCAAGCCATGATATTGATGATCGACCACATCTATACGGACCCGGCTACGGAACAGGCGTGGCACGACTGGTATGCGGGCTACCAGCACAGGCTGCTGAGCAGCGTGCCAAGCTTTCATAGCGCGCAACGTTTCAAGGCCATAGGGCAGAAGCCTTCACGTTATCTCTCCATGTACACCATTGAGTCGGTCGACTTCATAACAAGTCAGGGTTATAAAGGCATGGGGGGCGGGGGCAGCCAAAGCGCTCGCTTCCATCCCGCTTATGCGCTGTGGACCCGTAATCTGTTCGAGGGAGCGGAGCGCGCTCCGGAAATCGGAAAGGGACAGCGCCTTTTTGTAATCGACAGCCCCACGCCTGACAAAACATTTCCCCGAGGAGTGGAACCGCTCTGGCTTAGATCGCCCGGCCCGCAAAAGAGCATCATTGAGTGGCAGCGACAAGGCGCCATCAACGGCGTAAACCCGGAGACTACCCCGTATCGAGCGGTAATAGTGCTTGATGCAGAAACCGCGCAGAACGTAATGGCCAACAGCGGCGGCTACGTTTACGAACCGTTCACACCATTGATGAGATCGAAGTAGAACGAGGACAAGCAACGCGCGCGCGGATTTTCGGTTTCGCCCGACTGCTTTCCTGCCGCCCGTCAGACGGCTTGCGTCCGGCCGGCTTGCGAATTCCTTGCCAGGTGCTCGCGCAACAACACGCCGTAGCCGGGCAGTGGCTGCGCTCCCAAGAGCTTCAACGCATGCCAGAGACTGACCTGATTTGTTGTCAGCACCGGCTTGCCAAGATCGCGCTCCAGCCGATCGATAATTCCGAATGTGCTCCAGTTTCCGCACGCCAGCATCACCGCATCCGCGTCGGGGCGATCGATCTTGCGGCCCATATCGTAGGCGGTTTGCGAATCCAGCAATCCGATTTCGAGATTACGCACGATGCCGAGCGCCTGATGGGCAAGCACACGGAAGCCATTGGCCTCAATGAAACTCGCGGTGGTTTGATTGACGGCGTCGCTCCACGGCGCTCCGAGTACTATTTTTTTTGCTCCGAGGGCGCGCAGGGCTTCGAGCAAGGCCGTCGACGCGGTCGTCGCCGGTTTGCCGGTGGCGCCGGTAATCCGCTTGATCAGCTCCTGGTCATAGCCGATCCCCATGCGGGACGAAGGCGCGGTGGCGGCAAGCACGATGATGTCGACATCGGCATCGGCAAGCCTGCGGCTCGCCTCTTCCAGTTGCTCGACCACCCGCAAGGTCGAATCCGCCTCAACATTGCTGAGCTGCAGCCGCGTGGCATGCAAGCTCATCCCGGCCGGCAGAGTCCTGTAGAATTCGGGCTCTTGCATCGAATTCGACGAAGGAAGAAGCAACCCGATCCGCCGGAAATCCTTGCGCTGCGCCATGATATCTTCCCTTCTTCTTCCAATTTGCGTTCAAAACAACAATAATTTTTTAGGCTGCGTTCCACGCGCTATGACTGCCGGTGCGCAAAGCGCACCCTTGATATTTCATTTTTGATTGCGAAATGGAATCAGGTTGATCCGATCAGGAGACTGCCGATCGTTGAGGCCCGTATTTGCCGTTCACGAAATCTTCGCGGAGCTTGAATTTCTGAATCTTGCCGCTGGCCGTCATCGGGAACTCACGGAGGACGACAAGATATTCGGGTAGCTTGTATTTTGCGACGCCCCTGTCCTCCAGGTAGCGAACGAGCTGCGGCAACGTGAGCCGGGCATCGTCACGCGGAACGACGAAGGCGCAGCCCTTTTCTCCGAGTCGCTCGTCGGGGACAGCGACAAGCGCAACGGAGACAATGCTCCCTTGCTGGAGCAGCAATTCCTCGACTTCACGCACGCTGACCTTGAGACCACCGCGGTTGATCACGTCCTTCTTGCGGCCCACGAGCCGGATGTAGCCTTCGGCGTCAATGGTCGCGAGATCATTGCTGAAAAGCCATCCGTCATCGGAGAAGGTATCGCGGGTTCGCTGCGGATCATTGAAATAGCCGAGGCACACATGTGGGCCGCGCGTTGCGAGCTCGCCAACCTCTCCAGGAGGCAATTGCTTCGACCTTGTCGCATCGAAGATCGCGAGCTCCGCCCCTGGCATCGCTTTCCCGTCCGTTTTCCACAATTTCTCCGTGCGATCATCGGGCGGCGAGGCGCTGCCCACGAAACATTCCGTCATGCCCCACATTCCGATCAAAGTGCAGCCGATGCGTCGCCGGAAAGCTTCTCCAAGCTTCTCTGGAATGGGCGCCCCCGCGCAGGCGAAAATCCGGAAGCTCGACAAGTCATATTGATCGAGCGTGGGGGACTCGAGGAGCATCGACGCGAACGGCGTCGCGGCCAAAGTAAAAGTGCATCGCTCGCGCTCGATGATTTTCAGCGCATTCTCGACGTCCCAGATATCCTGCAGCACGAGCGTTCCGCCGATAACGAGCGCTTGGCGCATTCCCCATTCGAAAGCAGTGCCATGACCTAGCGGTGAAGCCGTCCAGACCACATCCTCGGACGTCAGCCCGAGCAGTCGCGCCATCGCGGCCGTGCTATACATCAGTGTGTTATGGCTGTGCATCACGCCCTTCGGCGTCGATTCCGTTCCCGAGGTGAAGACAAGGAGCGTCACCTCGTTATAGTCGGGCGGGCCCGGCGGTGCGGGCCGAATATGACTTTTCGGCTCTTCAAGTAACTCAGCGAAAGGCGTCATCCCGTCCGGCGCGTCTGATCCGATCGCGTAGATTTGCCTGAGATCAGGGAGCTCTTTTTTCAGCTCGGCGTACATCCCGGGATAATCAAATCCACGAAAGGTCGCCGGAATGACGGCGACCTTGCTCGACGCGAATTTCAGGATGAATGAAAGCTCCTTCGAACGGTAATTCGGCAAAAGCGGGTTTGTAACCGCTCCCAGCCGCGTGGCCGCCAAATGCACAAGAACGAATTCGGGCCAGTTCGGCACTTGCAATGAAATCACATCCCGCGCTTGCACACCGGCGGCTGCCAGGTTTCCTGCAATGCGATCTACCTTCCCGGCCACCTCGGCGTATGTCATGCGGCGACCGTCCGGCCCGACGATGGCGATCTTGTCCGGCGTCCGGCGGACGACTTCGTCGAAAATCTCGATCAACGACCGATTGGGCCACGTCCCTTCCGATTCGTACTTGCGGATTATCTCAGGCGTCAAAGTCACAACTGGCCCCGTTTGACTGGACAGAAATGAACGGGCCGATCACCGCTGGATGAAGCTTCGGCCAATGATCTGGCGATGGATCTGGTTGGTGCCTTCCCAGATCTGGGTGATCTTCGCATCACGCATCAGCCGCTCGACGCGATAATCCTTGGTGTAGCCGCATCCGCCCAACAGCTGGACGGCGTCCGAGCTGATCCTCATGGCGAGATCAGAGGCTCGCATCTTCAGCATCGAGGATTCCTGAGCAATGTCTTTTTCGCCCGCCTCGATCCGCTGCGCGACATGCCAAAGCCAGCGCTCGCACATCGCAAGGTCGGTCGCGAGATCCGCAAGCAAGAACTGAATTCCCTGGAACTCAACGATGCGCTTGCCGAACTGCCGGCGTTCATTGATGTAATCAATTGCATCTGAGAAGGCCGCGCGCGCAATGCCGAGCGCATGAGCAGCGACGCTCGGACGCGACTTGTTGAGGAAGTCGAATAACATCGAAAGCCCCTGCCCGGGCGAACGCAACAGGTTCGCACGTGGAATCCGGCAGTTCGTGAACGACAGCGCGGCCGTGCTCGATCCGCGGATGCCCATCTTCTTCTCCGTGCGCTGCACCTCGAGGCCCGGCGTGCCTTTCTCCACCACGGCGATCGAGATGGCGTCCTTGCCGTCCCCGAGCTCGCACCATTTTCCGAACAAGACAAGGATGTCGCAGACATCGCCGTTGGTGATGAACACTTTCAAACCGTCTATGACGATATCATCGCCATCGGGCCTGAAGCGGGTTTTCATGCCGGTTGCATCGGATCCCGCGTTCGGCTCCGTCAGGGCAAGCGCAGCAATTCCGCCTTCCGCGATCCGGGGCAGCCAGCGCTGCTTCTGCTCATCGCTCGCGAAATCCACGATCGGACTGGTGGCGTGAAAGTTGGTCGCCCAGACGATCCCGGTCGCCGCGCAAGCCGCACTGATCTCACGGCAGCAGGCGAGATAGGCCGAATATGACACCTCCGAACCCCCATAGCGATCGGGAATGAACATCTTGTTCAATTCAAGCGCGTTGATATCGTGGAGGTTTTCCCACGGGAACCGGCTTGCCTCGTCGTAGTCCGCCGCACGCGGTTTGATCTTGTCCTCGGCCAGCCGCTTGACCTCTTCGATCACCATCCGCTCGTCGTCGGCAAACGCAATGGACTCGTCCAGACGCTGAAAGATCTTCATGGGTGCCTCAAACCGCCATGTCCTGACCACCGTCGATGCAGATCATCTCTGCGGTGAGGAAGCCGCTCCGATGCCACGGTTGGTTCCCGTTGCAATCGTGCTTCCAGCGGCCACCGATTCCTCCTTCGGCTTTCGCCTCGACGGATCGTCACTTGCCGAAGCGCGTCGGGTCCGGGGCGCGGCGTTGTTCAAACGACGCGCCGAGCTCCTTCGCCTCTTCCGACTGGTAATAGGGCGGCAGCATCAGGTCGTGGCTGAGACGCGCGAGACCGATTACGCCCTGGTGCCGGGCTCCAAATGCGGCCTTGATCGCGGCCAGGGCATAGGGGCCGCGCGCGGCAATGGCGAGCGCCATCTCCAGCGTTGCGTGGGGCAACTGGTCGTCCGGCACCACCCGGTTGACAAGACCGAGAGCAAGCGCCTGCCGGGCCGTCAGCTTTTCATTGAGGAACCAGATTTCCTTGGCCTTCTTCTTGCCAACGAGGTCCTCGAGATACCAGGTCCCGTATCCGGCATCGAAGCTGCCCATCATCGGCCCGACCTGGCGAAACACCGCGCTTTCCTTGGCGATGGTCAGATCGCAAACGACGTGCAGAACGTGTCCTCCGCCCACCGCAAAGCCGTTCACGGACGCGATGACCGGTTTCTGCAGTCGTTCGATCGCTTCGTACATCTCGAGCGTCGGCATCGCACCGGGATAGAGCCATGTGTCCTCGGTTCCCTCCTTGCGGCCGCCGATGCAGAAGAACTTGTCGCCCGCACCGGTGATCACGAGCACCCGGGTCCGGGTCTCGCGGCGAACCTGCTCGATGCAGTCCCGGATCTCCCGGCACATGATCGGGGTGAACATGTTGCCGTCGTGAGGCCGGTTGAGAGTCAGGATGCCGACGGGTCCTTCTTCGCGGAACAAAATGGTCTCGTATGTTGTTGCGGGTGCTGCCATGTCGGATCACTCCTCTCCGGCGCCGGCCGCGCTACGCGGGGCACCCTGACGGGACACCGAGTAATCCAGCTCGAAATAGGACGGCCGGCCCGCGAACCACGGATCGCCCCAGCACTGCTGGCCGCCATCGACGTTCAACACCTCGCCGGTGATGAACTTGCCGGCCTGAGAAGCCACGTAGATGATCGCCTCGGCGACATCCCAGGAGTCGCCCGCGTGGAGCATCGGGTTCGCCTGATCGAAGCTCGCGCGCCCCGTCTCTGAGTAGTAGTTAAAGGCTTCGGTCCGGACGGGCCCGGGCGCGACGCAATTGACCCGGATGTTATGGAGAGCCCATTCGACGGCGACGGTCTTCGACAGAAAAACGACACCGGCCCGCGCCGCGCAAGTGTGCGCGACTTGCGGCATACCCCGCCAGATTACAGCGACGACGTTGATGATGCTTCCCGGCTGATCGCGATCGCGCCAGTGACGCGCGGCGCTTTGCATCATGTACCAGGTGCCGTT
>JACQOI010000138.1 GCA_016202615.1 Betaproteobacteria bacterium | reverse complement strand
TGATGTCTTCGCCTTCAAAGAAGACTTGTCCCGCGGTTGGCGGCTGCAGACGCAACACGACGCGCGCGAGCGTGCTCTTGCCGCACCCGCTCTCGCCGATGAGTCCCAGGGTTTCACCGCGCGCGATGCCAAAGCTCACCGAATTGAGCGCGTGCACCAGGTAATCGCGGCGCGCGATCAAGCGCCCGAACAGGCCTTTGCGCGTATCGAAGGTCTTGTCCACTTTGCGTGCCTCGACCAGCGGAGTTCCGGGCGCTGTCATTGACGCTCCCCGGCGCGGATACAGCGCGCCTGTCTGCCAGCACCGAGATCGCGCATGTCGATGCGTGTGCGGCAGGCGGATATTGCGAGCGGACACCGGCCCAAAAAGCGGCATTCGTCGGGCAGATCGACGAGTTCAGGCACGTTGCCCTCGATCGGCCTGATCCTGAAATCCGGATCCGCGAGCTTCGGAATCGAGGCGATGAGGCCGCGAGTGTAAGGATGACCGGGGTCGGCAATCACGCGCCGGGTGGGCCCGACCTCAACCGCCTGGCCCGCATACATCACGAGCACGCGGTCGCAATACTGGGCCACGACGCCGAGATCGTGCGTGATCAGCACCACCGTCATGCCGAGCTCGCGCCGCAGCGATGCGAGCAGATCGAGCACCTGCGCCTGGATCGTGACATCAAGCGCGCTCGTGGGCTCATCCGCGATCAGGAGCCGCGGACGGCAGGCGAGCGCAATCGCCAGCATGATGCGCTGGCGCATGCCGCCGGAAAACTCGTGCGGATACTGCGCGAGACGGGTTCCCGGCGCGGGTATTCCCACCAGCGCCATGATTTCCAGCGCCTGCTCGCGCAAGCCGCGCGCGCCGCGTCCTTCGTCATGCTCGTGCAGCGTTTCCAGAATCTGCGCGCCCACCGTCAGCGATGGATTGAGGGATGTCAGCGCATCCTGCAGCGTGATAGCGATCTCCTTGCCGCGAATCCGGCGCATTTCACCGCGGCCGAGCCCCACCAGCTCGCGGCCATCGAAGCGTATCGAACCCGCGGCAATGCGCCCCGGAGGGCGGACCAGCCCGAGAACGCTCGCGAACGTGACGCTCTTGCCGGAGCCCGACTCACCGACGACGCCGAGACATTCGCCCGGCTCGACGTCGATGTCGACGCCGTCGACTGCCTTGACGAGCCCGAGCTGCGTTTGAAACTGGGTCTGCAGCCCACGTATGCTCAGCAGGGGCGCTAACGCGGGAATTGCGTTCATTGCCGCAGTCTCGGGTCGAAGGCGTCGCGCAATCCCTGACTTGCGAGGTTGATCGCGAGAACCAGCAAAAATATCGCAACGCCAGGAAACGTGCCGACCCACCAGGCGTCGCTCAGAAACGAACGGCCGTCCGCGACCATGGAACCCCACGAGGCGAGCGGCGGCTGCATGCCCAGGCCGAGAAACGACAGGCTCGCTTCGAGAATGATGATCGTCGCCATGCGTGTCGTCGCGACGACAATCAGCGGCGACATGATGTTGGGCAGGATCTCGCGCAGCATGATGTGCGTGCGGGAGGCGCCGACCGCGCGCGCCGCTTCGACGTATTCAAGCTCGCGCGTCGCCAGCGTCTCGCCGCGCACGACCCTGCACGAAATCGTCCACTCCTTGTAGACGAGCGCGAGGATGATGTTTTGCAGGCCGGGACCCATCATGCCCATGAGCCCGATCGCGAAGATGAGGTAGGGAAAGCCGAGCAGCACGTCCACGATGCGGGAGATGACCCCATCGACCGCGCCGCCGAGATACCCCGCGGCGAGTCCGGCGAGCGTGCCCACGAGCGTTGCCAGCAGCACGACCGCGACCCCGATGAAAATGGAAATTCGCGCGCCGTAGATGATGCGCGACACAATGTCCCGGCCGAGAGAATCGCAGCCGAACACGTAGGACCACTCGCCGCCTTCCATCCATGCGGGCGGCTGCAGGCGGCGCAGCAGATCCGTATCGTATGGGTCGTGCGGCGCCAGCCATGGCGCGAGCAACGCCATGGCGACGAACAGCACGACACCGGCCGCCGCTGCGATCGCCAGCCGGTCGCGCGTGAACTTGCGCAAATTGATCCGCAGAATTGAATCCTGCCGGCCGGCGGCGGACGGGGCTGCGGCGGTCATAGTTTCACCCGCGGATTGAGCAGCGTGTAGAGCACGTCTGCCGCGAAGTTGACGGTGACATAAATTACGGCGATCACGAGCACGCCCGCCTGCACCAGCGGGAAATCGCGTGAGTAGATGCCCTCGACGATGACGCGGGCGAGGCCCGGCCAGCCAAACACCATTTCCACGATCGTGTTTCCGCCCAGCAGGTAGCCCGTCTCCAGCGCCGCGACGGTCACGGTCGGAATCAGCGCGTTCTTCAGCGCGTGGCGGACCAGCACGCGGGCGCGGCTCAGGCCCTTGGCTTCGGCGAACACGATGTAGTCCTGTTGCAGCACTTCGATCATCGACGTCCGTGTGACCCGCATCAGCAACGCCGCCATCGCAAGTCCCAGGGTCACGGCCGGCATGAGGATATGATGCAACGCGTTGAGAAATGCGGCGTAGCGGCCCTGGACCAGGCTGTCGAACAGGATCATGCCGGTGATGCGGGGCACCTCGAACGCGTAATCGATGCGCCCCGACACGGGCATCCATCCGAGGTGCACCGCGAAGAGCAGGATCAGCATGATCCCGAGCCAGAAGCCGGGCATCGACACGCCGATGAGCGAGATGACCGTCGCGGCCTTGTCGATGAGCGAGCCGCGGCGCACCGCCGCAAGCACGCCGAGCGGGATTGCCACAGCCAGCGCGATCAGCATCGCGACGATCGTGAGCTCGATCGTGGCCGGCAGGCGCTCGGCGATCACTTCGGCCACGGGGCGGCGATGGAAGAAGCTGCGGCCGAAATCACCGCTGAGCGAATTCCTTACGAAACGAATAAAACGCTCCGCGGCCGGCAGATCGAGCCCCATGTCGCGGCGCAGGCTTTCCTTCTGCTCGGCCGTCGCGAGCTGATCGCCCAGCATGATTTCGACCGGATCGCCGGGCGTCAGCGTCATCATCAGGAAGACGACGAGGCTGATCCCGATCAGGACCGGAATCAGTTGCAGCAGACGCTCGACGATGAAACCGAGACGCACGAGGTCGGCGGTTACGCGTTACCTGGCAGCCTGTCGGACCTAACAGTTCGTACAAGCTGCCAAAAGCAAAACCGGCTGACCATTCATACTAAACCCACTCGAAACGGTCGAAGTTGGGGGAAAGCGCGGATAAATTCGCATATCTGTTAACCTCTTCTGCAATTTTACTGGCGCCGGTTTTGCATCAGGAGTTTGTCGGGGCTAGGTCCGACAAACTCCTGGCGGGCTTATTTTGCGAGATACGCGCGATGCAGGTTAATGCGGCTGTCGGAACCCGGCGCCCAGCCACGCAGCCGGTTGCTGACCGCGTAAATATCCTGCGGCACCCACAGGAATATCCACGGTGCTTCCTCGGCGACGATTTTCTCCGCCTGGTGATACATGTCCGCCCGCTTGTTGCGATCGAGCTCGGTGTCCGCCGCAGTGAGCAGCTTGTCGACCTTCGCATTCGAATAGCCTGACGTATTGCCGCGGTCCCTGGTCTTCAGCGTGGGAACGAAAATGCCGGTCGGGTCGAGCGCCCCGCTGCCCCAGGAATTGAAGTACATGTCGCGTTCTTTTTTCTCCGCGCGCCAAATCGGCGTGAGCACAGCGCCTTCCCACACCTGCACCTTGGTGCGGATTCCGACCTTGGTCAGCATCGCGGCGATCGCCTCGGCCTGGTCCTTGAACGCGCCCTCGGCGTCGAGCGTGACATCGATGCCCTTTGCGTATCCCGCCTCGGCGAGCAGCTTTTTCGCCCGGTTGGGATCGTAGGCGTATTCCTTCAAGCCCGGTTTGGAGCCGAATGACTCGGGACTGAGCACGCCGGCAACCGGCGTTGCGGTATTGCCGAGCAGCCGGTCGATCACGAGTTTCTTGTCGACCGCGTGGTTGGCCGCCTGGCGCACGCGCACGTCGCTGAACGGAGGCCTGGTTACGTTGAGCGCGATGAAGAACGTGCGCGTGCCGTTCGCCTTGACGACTTTCGCCTTGCCGCTGCGCTCCAGCGTATTGATGGCGAAAACCGGGACTTCGTTGACGATGTCCACCTCACCCGCCATCAGCGCGGCCATGCGCGACGCGTTTTCGGGAATGATCTTGAAAATCACGCGATCGACCCTGGCGGCCCCTGTTGGCGGAATCGCCGGCGCCCCGCCGTAATAATCAGCGAATCGTTCCATGATGATGCTGTCGCCGCGCCGCCATTCGACGAGCTTGAACGGGCCAGTGCCGTTCGCCTGGGTCGCGAGCGCGTCGCTGCCCACCTTCTCCACGAACTTTTTGCTTACGATTTCCTGCACGGGCAACATGCGCGGGAACACCGGCCATGGCTCCTTCAGTTTGAAACGAACCGTGTAGCGGTCGACGGCCTCGGTGCTCGCGAGCGGTCCCAGCAGCCCCTGCCGCGGACTCGTCTGGCCGCCCATCGCCTTTTCCCTGGTCAGGCGATCGAACGTGAACTTCACGTCCTCGGCGGTCATTTCGTCGCCGCTGTGGAACTTGACGCCTTTGCGCAGTGTTGCCTCGTAGGTGAGCGAGTCGATCTGGCGGACCGATTCAGCCAGCTCAGGCACGACCTCGCTCTTGCTGGTCTGGGTCATGATGCCGTCGTAGATGTTGCGGATGATCGTTTCCGTTTCGCGCTTGCGATGATTGGCCGGATCGAGGGTCAGCGCGTCCTGCGTGAAGCCGACGCGGACTTCCGCGCCCGTCGCGACACCGGCCACGATAGCAATGCCGCAGACAAGCAATAGCAGGCGCGCCGTCTTCAGGAGTTCCCGCAGCCCCGCCGCGGTGCTCTCGTCGGCGCCTGTAGTCATAGCCATGGTTGTTCCTTTCGAATGAACCGGATGTCGTTGCACGACCCGACTGTTGCATTATTTCCGATCACCGTGGTCGCCGCAATGCGCTCCCGGGCAAGTCCGCTTGACTAGAAATATTTCACATCTTAGTATAATGAAACTTTTGTTTCAGTCAATAGTATAATGAAACTTTTGTTTCAGTCAACCGTGAGCCAGCAAGCCAGTCTGTTCGCCCAGCTCGAGGACGGCAGCCAGCGCCTGTCGAAAAATCAGCGCGTGCTTGCGAAATACATCCTCGAGCACTACCAGGGCGTCGTCTTCTCGACCGTCAAGCAGCTCTCGCGTGACGCCGGCGTGAGCGAAGCGACCATCGTGCGCTTCGCGAAAGCGCTGAATTTCAAGGGATATCCAGGATTGCAGAAGGAAATTCGCCGGATCGTCAGGGCCGATCTCAAGGGCACCGAACGGTTCAAGCTGACGTATGCTCTGCCCGAGCCCGCCAGGAAAGGTCCACTCTCGGCAATCATCGAGAAGGAGATCGAGAACATCTCCACGCTGCAGGAGACACTCGACCAGAAGGCCTTCCACCAGGCCGTGGCCGCCATGCGCGACGCGAGCGAAATCATCGTCGTCGGCACGCGCAGCACGGCGTCGCTCGCCCGCCATCTTTGGTTCGGGCTCGACAAAATCGGCCTCAAGGTGACGCGCCACCTCGCGATCACGACCGAGACGTACGACCAGCTCGCCCGCCTCACGCGGGGCGCGTGCCTCGTGGTGATCGGCTTCCCGCGCTACCTGCGGGAGCTAGTCGAACTTCTCGAGTTCGCCAAAGAGCACGGCATCCGGACGCTCACCATCACCGACAGTCGCTTTTCCGCGTTGCGCGGCGACATCAGCCTATATGCGCCGGCCGAATCCGCGACATTCGTTGCCGCGCACGGCGCCCCGCTGATTCTCATCAACGGCCTGCTGCACGAAGTCAGCGCGATGGACAAGACCCGCACGCTGAAAGCCCTCAACCGGTTCGAGGCGGTGGCGGAAAGCAACGGTTACTTCCACGCCGCCTGAAACTGCAGATGCCTGGGGGAGCGGCATTCCCTCATCCTTCATCCCTCAACCCTGGAAAAACCAAACCTTGCGCATCCTGATCTCCACCGGCCATCTCGGCACGGCGCCCTCCAATCCCGAGAGCTTCCATCGCGGCATGGAAACCAATCCCGATTACGTGGTGGCCGACGCCGGCAGCTCGGATCCCGGCCCCGTTTACCTGGGGGCCAACATCCGGCTCGGCCATTTCGCGCGCGACGAGCTCGAGCTTTTCCTCACCGCCACGCGCAAGAAAGGCATCCCGCTCATCATCGGTTCCGCGGGCGATTCCGGGAGCAACCACGGCGTCGATCACTTCGTGGCCATGATGCGGGAGCTCGCGCAGGAGCACCACATTCCGAAGTTCAAGCTCGGCTACTTCTACTCCGAAGTGTCGAAGGATTACCTCAAGGGCAAGCTCGCGCACGGCAAGAAGCTGACCGGGCTCGGCGGATTTCCGGACCTGACGGCGGAGGAAATCGACCAGGCGACGCGCATCGTCGCGGTCAGCGGCATCCACCCGTTCGTCAAGCTGCTCGACATGGGAGCCGACGTGATCATCGGGGGGCGCTGCGGCGACATCAATTTCACCGCTGCGCCATGCATTCGCGCGGGCTTCCCCGAAGCGCTCGCTTACCACATGGGCAAAATGATCGAGTGCGCGTCGCTGGTCGCCGAGCCCTTCATGGGCAAGGAAACGGTGATCGGCACGATCTCGCACGAAGATATCAAGATCACGCCCTACCACCCCGATCAGCGCTGCACGGTCGCGTCGGCCGCCGGCCATTCCATGTACGAGCGTGAGAATCCCTATTACGAGTACACGCTGGGCGGCATGCTCGATATGCGCAACTGCCGCTACGAGCAGTTCGACGAGCGCACTTGCCGCATTTCCGGCGCGCGCTGGCAGCCCGCGAAGGAGCTGCGGGTCAAGATCGAGGGCGCGAAGAAGATCGGCGAGCGCTGCATGGGCATTGCCGGCATCCGCGACCCGCACGTCGTGCGCAACATCGACCAGGCGATCGAATGGTGCAAGACGAGCGTGGCCAAGCGCTTCGGCAAGGAGAAGTACGAGCTCTACTTCCACGTCTTCGGCAAGAACGGCGTGCTGAAGGAGCTCGAGCCGCTCAAGGATGCGCAGCCGCACGAGGTGGGCGTCGTCGTCGAGGGCCTCGCGGACACGACCGAGCTCGCCGAGAAGATCACGGATTTCGCAGTGCGCATGTTCTTCTTCGCCCGCATCCCGGGCGTCAAGGGCACCGCCGGCACCGCGGCGACGACCAAGCAGACCATGCGCTCATCGCCGGGCTACCTGTGGAACGTCAACCACACGGTGCCGATCGACGATCCGCTGGAGCTCTTCCCCGTCCACATGACCGAAGCAGGAGTCTGACCATGGCGATCAAGCTGGGGGAGCTCGCGACGACGGTCCGCAGCAAGAACGCGGGCGTCAACCAGATCACCTTCGACATCATCTTCCGCAACCCGCAGGACTACGAGCGCGCGAGAAAAAGCGGCAAGCTCACGCGCGAGGCGATTGCGCGCTTCATGGGCATCCCGCAGGCGCGGATTTCCGATTTCGTTGAGTTCGACGTCGCGAATGCGATCAAATTCACGATCTACCGGCTGCGCCCGGGCGGCAGCCCCGGCGACTGGGACATGCTCGGATGCCAGCAGTATGGGCCGCTGCTCGACATCGAAATTCCGTGACACTTTCGAGCCGCCGGAGATACAGCGTTCACTCAGAGAAATCAACACCGCCTTCGGCTTGGCAATTACCACGGTGTTCGCGTCGGGACTGCCATTACTTCCGGTGCAAGCTCAGGTCAAATATCCGGAGCGGGCGATCCGATTGGTGGTTCCGCTGGCACCCGGCGGTAACACCGATATCATGGGGCGTTTGTTCGGGGCCAAGATCACTCCGGTGCTCGGCCAACAGGTCGTCATCGATAACAAGACGGGCGCGAATGGCTCCATAGGCAGCGCTGAGGTCGCGCGCGCCAAGCCCGACGGCTATACCTTGCTGGTCGGCACCTCGGGGACCCACACCATCAACGCGTTGACAATCGCCGTGTTTAACGAAAGGCGTTCAAACGCAGCGCCCGATGTCCCAACGGCGATCGAGCTCGGCATGCCGGGTATGGTGGCATACACCTTCAACGTCCTCGTTGCTCCGGCAGGCACGCCGCGCCCGATCATCGATCAGCTCTATCAGGCGACGATCAAGGTTACGGGGGGCGAGGCTTTCCAAAAGGACTTGCAAAGACTGGCGATCGAGCCCGTCACCGACTCCAACCCCGAAAAGGCGACCCAACTTATCAAGGACGAGATTGCAAAATGGGCCCCGGTCGTCAAGGCGGCTGGTCTGTGGAAAGCCCATTAATAGATGCGGCCACTTTTTCCGCGACCATGATCGTAGGAATATTGGTGTTGCCGCGGATCAGCGTAGGCATGATGGAGGCGTCGACCACGCGCAGCCCTCGCACCCCGTGCACCCGCCCTTCAGAGTCAACCACTGACGCTGGATCGGTCGCTTCGCCCATCCTGCAGGTCCCCACCAGATGGAACGGCCCCGCCACGTTGTCCTTAATGTGCTGAGCGAGGTCGGCGGGCTTGCCGATCAACTCTAAAAGATCGACCCGATGACCTGTCAGCATCCCCAGCGTAATATCACCCAGTCCCGGGAAAACATCCAGGCATTTTGCGATGACCGCAGCCTTAAACGCGTTTTTCCGGTTTAGTTCGTTCAAGCTGCGCAGGCTGTCGGAAAAGCGGACCGGGAACGGCAAACCCGTAAGTAGCGAGCGGACGCGGTCGAAATAAAGGATTTGAACGGCCCGGGAAAACGCCCGCATCATTTTCTGCACGTCGCTTTCTTCGTCCATGAAATTAAACTCGACGTGCGGTAACTGGTTAGGGTCGGGGGATACGATTTCTACGGAACCGCGCGAGTCAGGCCGCAACAGGTATGGGGCCAAACTGCCTATCTGATGTCCCAATGCGCTCCAGGAGGTCTTGCTTGCAATAAGTATGGACAGGTCAGCCGTGCCAGCGCCGGACCAGCCGGAAGAAAAGCGAAAGGACGTGGTGTGGGGGGCACGCGGCCAGGCTGGTTGGCGTGCATCTTTCTTGAGGCGGAACCCAATGAAGAGAAGAGGATGATTTTGCAAATTCCTCCCTACGCCCGGCAGGTCGCTCACTACCTCCAGTCCCAGACCGTTGAGCTTTGCGGCAGGTCCAATCCCGGAATGCATCAAAATCGATGGCGAAAAAATCCCGCCTCCGGAAATAATGGTTTCTCCGGCAGCAAATGTCTTCTTTTCGCCGCCAACCAAAGCATCGACCCCGATCGCGGTCTTGCCGGAAAAATTAACTTTGGTGACAAATACCTCGGTCAGGATTTGCAGATTCGGCCGGGATCGAACCGCCGCATCCAGGTAGCAAATGGCGCTTGATGCGCGATGATCCGGAGTGTTGCTCATGGGTACGGAGGTATACCCATCCCGAAAATCAGCATTCATGTCAGCAATGTGAGGAATCCCCCGCGCTGCGGCAAATTCACGGATTGCGTTGGAAAGAGGGGGCCATTGATCTAACGGCGTTCTACGGATCGGAATCGGCCCGTTCTTGCCATGAAGGTCCCCGTCAAAATCCCAATCGTTTTCGAGCTTACGGAAGTACGGCAATACGCTGTCCCAGTTCCAGCCTTTGGCGCCGAGCGCCTCCCATCCGTTGTAATCATCAGGAGTGCCGCGCAGGGCGACCATGCCCATCACGGATCCACCGCCCCCCATGACCTTGCCTTGCGGTAAATTCGTGGCAACCGAGTTACTCTTGTTTCTCCAGTGGGCCTTAAGACCCTGCCAAAAATAGCTTTTGTTGTAATAGGAGGACGGGTAGGAATCAATCAGGTCTGCCGGCTCTTTTCCGGGAACAACGTCTTGGCCCGCTTCAAGCAGCAGGACCGTCACACTCGGGTCTTCTGATAATCGACTGGCTAAGACACAGCCAGCCGAGCCCGCACCAACAATCAGGTAGTTAAATTGGGGCATCTTGCTGTCGCGGGTTTTTTGGACTTGTCCGGTTTTGCAGCACATGAATTGTCCGCTTTTTTGCCGGGGGCGGGAAGCGGCGGAGGGCGTAGTAGTCAGTCAATCTAAGACAAAGCGGTAGATCCGGTTGGCGTTGGAGAAGTTCGTGCCCGCGAACGGCCCGGCGGAGAAAATCAACGGGTTTTCCGGTGACAGCGGATCGACGGTCGCCACCCCACGCTTGAGCAAGGTCTTCGCGATGTAGTGCCGGCCGACGCGGATGATCGCCTCGCCGTGCAATTCCTCGGTCTCGACCGAGCGGTCCTGGAGGTCGATGTGCAGGTATTTGCGCACGCTGATGTCACCCTGTAGAGACGGAATCGGATTGTAATCCCGCCGCAAGTTTACTCTTTTCGCCCCCGGTTCGCTCCCAGTGTGGCAGAAGTCGTACAATGTTTCGCAGTTCAATCGGTGGCTGAGTCCGGCGAATCCAAACCGGAGCTAGACGGCCGCACAAGCAAGGAGATCGATATGTCCGCTACATTTCCCGATCAGTATCGCGACCTGTTCCAGAAAAAGGCCTTTGGGGCGTTCACCACGCTGATGCCCGATGGCGGTCCGCAAACGACGCCGGTTTGGGTTGACTACCAGGACGGCGAAATCTGGGTGAATTCGGCCGTCGGGCGGCGGAAGGACAGGAACCTCCGGCGTGATCCACGAGTCGCCATCGCCGTCATCGATCCGGAGAATCCGTACCGCTATGTCGAAGTGCGCGGGCGGGTCAGGGAGATCACGCAGGATGGCGCCGACGCGCATATCGACAAGATGGCCAAAAAATACCTCGGGCAGGACAAATATCCGTACCGTCAGCCGGGTGAGCAGCGCGTGCTATACAAGATCAGCATCGAAAAAGTTCACGCCATGGGGTAGGCGGGCAATGGTTCCTTGCCGCTCAACCGTTTCGTCCCTTGATCACGGCTTTCTAATGGGTGACCCCACAACATCTGAAAGGCACTCAACGCGAGCTTCCGACCTCAAAGCCGCCATTCGCGCTAAGTCGAGATCACGACGTGCTAGGTTCTTAGAATCTCAAGGCTCGGCGTCGGGTGCACGCCGTAGTTATACGGCGTGTCGACTGCAGTAACCTACGATGCCATTGTCCCGAACCTTCGAAGCGCTCGTGCTCATGTATCCGTACCCAACCGGCTTGCGAAAGAACGAAGCCTGTGCCTACCCGAGGTGATTGAAATAGGGAATGGGCGCCCACCATGTTGATCGACGTCGACCGCTCCGAAGCCCAGCAAGCGGACGTTACTCCGCCACTCCAGCATCCCGCCGTTACTGCTCCAAACTCTTGGAATCACCAATTTCTTTGCGAAGGAAAAACGCGACTAGCTGTGCCCAAAGTCTCTTTTGAGCCAATTCAGTCATAGACGCAAGGCGCTTTCCTTTGTCCACAATGTCGCGGTCTAGCGTGACAATTGAACGAAGGTCTGCATAATAAGTGCCTAAACCGGGTATGTCCGGTAGCGGCATCGAAGCATATTGAGCCTGCGCCAGAATAGAATCTCTTAGCGCGACGTCCGAAACAGTGCCAATCGGCACGATTGGCGCAACAATTACGCGCCTCTTACGCCGATCTCTCTTGTCGAGCTCGCAGCTATGCGAAAGAACCAAGCCAGGAAGGGATTTCCCGATCGCGTGCAATCGAGTCCGGCCGTCCCTATCGACAACAGGGCTATCACTGTCCATCCAACCTGGCGTGTTTCCGCGCAGATTAGTGTGCCTGAGATATTTCAGAGGTGAAACGAGAAGAAAGATGGGTAGGTTTGCAACGATGTCGCCCTGACTTAAGTCAGACTCGACCTGCTCACCCCACCATTCGGATTGAAACACACTTGTTATATAACTGGTTCAGGCTCTGCCAGCGGTGGTTCTTTCAAATCGTGCCAACTATTTATTCTCGCGATTAGCTTCGACCAGTATTCCAACGGCACTTCATCCGCTAAGCCTGGAGCCAAGCCCGCAACCGCGTGAGGCGAAGATGCAACCCATTCAAGATTTGACCGTGCCATGGCCGTAGATGTATCGAAGTTTGCGACCCCGAACGATGTAAACGACAAAACCATAGCAGCAACCCAAGCGCGTCTCCGACGCGTTAGGCTTTGTTGTACACGCTTCGGCTCAAGCCGAATTGTTAAGCCTCTCTCCTGCCATGCTTGGACGCTAAAAAGTTCATATCCAATCATCATAGATGTTTACCTCCTGTTTCTTCGGGAGGAAAATTCTGTTCGAGCTTCCTCATTTCTTCGACCAACGCAATGGCCAAAGAAGTCCGAATGTCAACGCGCACTACTGGATCAACTGCAAGCTTCTTGCTCGTAGCAGCTGTTGCCATCGAAAATGACGAGGCGTGATAAAAATCTAGACAACATTCTCTACCAGAAAACGCCGACGCAATCATATTCGACGCAAAAGCTACCGTTTGATCCGGTTCGTGTTCGATCCGATTCAGTTCTTCTCGCTGCAAACCAAGTTTTTTCGCTATATCCTCAATAGACGGATTCTGCATACGATCTACCGATTCAACAAACTGCCTCGTAGCAAGCGGGCTCATATAGATCACTAAGAGCGACCGAAGTGAGTCTGACGAGATTTTCTGTTGGCCGAACATCATCTTCACAGTCTCGTTAGCGTAGGTTACCGTACCAACGTCCGCGACGTAACGACGGTCGGGTACCGGTGCCTGACCAAGATTGACGCCAATTACAGCTAACGTCGTCCCGTCTGTCTTTACGACAGATCGGGGCAGAACTTCAATCAGCGCTCCTTCACCAACTCGGTGAACGGCGCGGGGAAAATCGGTGCGTCGTTGCGTTTTTGACATTTCAACCAATAGCTTATCACGCTCGCAGGTTTTGTGCACATCACGATTTCAGCTATTAGACACCAAAACTCTGAGTTCGTCGAAAATACGCCAACCGCACATTATTAGGCAGGAAAACCTTTCCCCGTGCAATGCCCCAGGCTGTCAGCCCGTTTACAGGTGCGGATATCTTCACAAAGGCGTTTCTAACTTTCCAGATTAACAGGGTCGGGGCAACTTTTCAGTCGGGTAAGAAGGAATGGTACTCCGGCCTTTCAATGGGTGGCCCGGATTTGTCTTCGGGACTGCGGCGCCGGTTTCGCCGCACACGACGAGCGGGCAGTTGCGCGGCCTCGCGGTCACCGGAAGCCGGTGCTCCGTGCTGCTGGCGGACCTGCCGGCGATGGCGGAAGGCGGGCTGCGGGACGTACGCTGGTAGAATCAGGTCCGGATGAAGATCCTCGAATACATCGGCCTTGACACCTCCCGTGTCGACGCCAGCTATCGCAAGGTGGCTGACGCCATCGCCCGCCACGATTTCCGCGCCGCACAAGTCAAGAAACTCGCCAATCTCAGCCACGGCAAGTTCTACCGGGCAAAGCTCGGCGGCGCCGACCGGCTGCTGTTTTCCCTGGTCCGCCACGGGGACGAAGTCTGCGCGCTGATGCTCGAAG
>JACQOI010000001.1 GCA_016202615.1 Betaproteobacteria bacterium | reverse complement strand
GGATCGTCCAGCCGTGGGCCGAGTCGCTCGCATCCAGCAGCGCGACCAGCGGTCCGGTGTCAACGATGGCGGCGCGGGGCCCGGCCGAAGCCCTTCATGTGCATCGGGTTGGTAGCAAGATCGCCGATGCCGCTGTCGACGATCCCGCGGCCATCTTTCATCAGTTCGTAGGCCGTGGGCGGCTGCCGCTTCTTCGCCGGGAAAGCAGCCGATTCCGGAGCTTCCAGCACGAGGCGCAGGCCCTCTTCGACCAGGTCCTTGAGCTTGCGCCCGCGCAGCGCCGCCTCCGCCTTGACGCGGCGAGCGAGTTCATCTGGCAATTCGACGGTTGTTTTCATTTAACCCTCCGGCTGTCGGGATACGGAAACCCATTTTTACGGTTTGCTGGCTGTTAGTCAAGCACGGAAATGAGTTTCAGAGCAGCGACGGCGAGCGTCTCCAGGCGGGACGGAGTCTCGATTTCCGCCTTGAGTTACTCGATCGTGCGCGCCGCCGTTGCTTGATCGAGAATCTCTTGTTGCAGTCGTTATAAAGGCAAGAATACTAGGAGTCACCCCACGTCTCGAGAAATTCTTTCCAGTGCTTGTCCGGCGACTTTTCAAGCGTTGCGCGCACCAGGTTGATTTCCTGCTGGTATTTGTCCTTCGGCAGCGCGCCGCGCAGCACTTGGAAGCGCAGATAAACGAGATAGGTGTTGGCGACGTCGGCTTCGCAGTAGCTGCGAATCTGCGCGATCTTGCCGTCCTGCCACGACTGCCACACCTGCGAGCCCTCGAGCCCGAGCTTGCCCGGAAATCCGAGCAATTGAGCAATCTCGTCGAGCGGCACCCCGCCGCGCGGCTGATACATCGCGAGCAAATCCATCAGGTCGAGGTGCCGCGCGTGGTAGCGGCTGATGTAGTTGTTCCACTTGAAGTCGCGATCGTCCTCGCCCTGGTCCCAGTAGCGCGCGGCGCGCACGCCATGCAGCATGCCACGGTAATGCAGTACCGGCAGATCGAAGCCGCCGCCGTTCCACGATACGATTTGCGGCGTGTATTTCTCGATGCCGTCGAAAAAGCGCTGGATCAGCATGCCTTCCCCGTCCTTGGGTTCGCCGAGCGACCAGACGCGGAAGCTGTCGCGGTCGCGCAGCGCGCATGCAATGGCAACGACGCGATGCAAGTGGAGCTGGAGGAAGTCGCTGCCGACCGCCTGCCGGCGGCGCTGGAACGCCATTGCCGCGACCTGCTCGTCGCTGACGCCGGCATCGATGCCGTGGATCCTGCGCAGCCCAGCGATATCGGGAACCGTCTCGATATCGAAGGCAAGAATCGGGATCACTTCCGCGTCCAGGCCCCGGCATTGTTCTGAAAGTACCAGCCGCCCTGCGCCTTGTCGATCCAGCGCTGGGCGAAGGTGGTGCGGATGTCGTTTTCCCACTCCGGCTTGCCGTTGGCGCGCGCAATCTCGCGGTAGAGCGTGCTGCGGTCCTGGTTCTCGGCCGCGACCAGGCCGTTCACCTGCTGGCGCTGCGCCAGCGGCACCGCGTTGGCGTCGCGCAGCGCGACGAAACCATCGCGCGTAAGCCCGACCGCGCCGGTTGCATAATGCGTGTGAAGCTCGCCGAACCGCTTCTGCATGCTGCTTCGCACCGCGGCGATAGCCGGTGTGTTGATTTCAAGATTGGCCTGTGCCCAAACGCTCCCAGCGCAAAGCCACAGCGCCAGCCAGCCGAAATACAAATGATTAATGCTCCGCATTTGACGCTCCTTATTTGGATGACGGTGCGGCCGGCTGCTCGGGCTTCTTGAGCTGCCATACCTCGTCGATAATCTTGTCAGCGGCTTTCTCGGCTGCCGCGGCGGGAAAATAGATGTTGATGGTCACGCACCCTTGCAACAACAGCGCGGAGGCAAGCGCAGTATAAACGGTCAGACTTCGCATACCGACTCCTTGTTCATTTCACAATTACGTTGCCCTCTGTCACACGCTTCAGGCGTTCGATCAATTCGCGCCAACCGACATTGCGATTGTAGCCCATCACATTGATCGCCGGTATCCCGCCGCCTTTTACGATCACATAGCCTTGCGGCACATTCTCGATGCCGCCCATCCGGCATACGCCAAACTCAAGCTTGCAACTCAGGCCTAGCGCGGAATAACCGAAGGTCTCGAAGAAGCGCAGGAAACTGCGCTGGATCGCGGATGCCGCGCCCGCTCCGCCCAGCGCGGAAATATTCTGTACTGCGGTCTGGCTGATGCGCCGCGGGTAATCGCCCGCGCTGCTTGCGATGCGGGCGTCGAAATGCACCGGTCCCCAGTTGACCAGCTCGAGCGCCTTGACCTGGGCGTCGATGCGTCCGGTGATGTTGCCGAACGAAAACGTACGTGTCAGCAAATCGAGATCGAGGTTGCGCATGTCGACATCCGCCGTCAGCCGCGGCACTTTGCCGAGCGGGCTTTCCAGCGCCAGGTTCTGCGCCACGATCGTGCCGTCGAACACCTTGAATAACAACGCGCCATCGACCTTCAGCGTTGACTGCTGGTAGCTCACGGTTGGAATAACGGCCGAAAACAGGCCGTGCATCACCGGCAAACCGAGAGCGGTCGTGAGCTGCCGCATCGAGATCGGTGAAATCGCGCCGCTGAAGCGCCAGCGCCAGCTTTCGCGCTCGCCGCTGGTGGCGAAATCGTTCACGGACAGCTTGCCGTCGAGTATGGGAATCCGGACGTCGCGCATGCGCACGCGTATGCCGCGCGTTTCAAGCGGCAGATCGAAGGCGCCGAACGGCACGCGCAGCATCTCGCCTCCTTCCAGCCGCAGTTTCGCCGAGGTCAGCTGATCTCTATGCCACGGCAGGCTGCCGTCGAGCCCGAACAGCGCGAAGCGCCGGCCTTTGTCTTCGATCGACACGCGCTTCAATACCAGATCGGCCGCAGCAAGTACGCCGTCTTTCACTTCGAGCGCGATATCGGCGCGGCCTTCGCAGCGCAAATCGGCCAGCACCGTGCCTTGCAGCGCCGGCTTGAACAGCTTGTCATAGAGCACCGCGACATCGAGGTTGGCGCTTTTCAGGCTCGCGCTCGAGAGCTTGCCGGCGGCACGATCGTACAGCGCGTTGAAATCGAACTCGCCGATGCCCGCCAGCACGAGCCGGCCGCGTTCTACCGCCACGCGTTGCGCCTCCAGAATGCCGGCCACGCTCAGCGCGTGGCCGCTGCCGCCGATGAACAGCGGCTGCCACAACACGTCGCCCCCGCGCCACGTGAGCTTGCTTTGCCATCGCCATTGCTCGCCGTGCCGTTGCGCCTGCAGCGACAGTACGGCGGCAATCTTTTCGCCGGCATGCAGCCCGCTCGCGTCGCCGAACCCGAAATTGGCGACCGCCAGCTCGGCGCCGGCCTGCGCGTCACGCTCGTCGCTGAATACCAGCTTGCCGCTGACGTTGCCGGCATTCGGTTTGGGCCAGCCGGCCGGCCACCATGCCGCAAGCCGGGTTATGAGGCCATTGTTGACGACGAGCGCAAAGGTACGCGACGCCGCGTGCGATGCAAGCGTCAGCCGCCACTCCTCGCCCGCCGCCGGTCTGAGCGCGAGATCGAGGTTTTTAGTCAGCGTCGAATACCTGAAGCTGAGCGGGATTTTGGCCGGGGATTCGAGCATGCCCTGGGCGCAGACCAGCTGATCGCGCTCCTGCCTGAGCTCCGGGCAACGGATGCCCACGTTGCGCCAGGCGGAGCCGCCGATGCTGGCTTCGGCGATCTCGAGGTCGAACGCGGCAGGATTGGAGCCGCGCAGCACACCGGTGATCTTACTGGCGCTGAATGACGGCCCGTCGATGCGGTCGATAGTGAGTGCGATTTGCTGCGCCGCGGCGCAAGCGCCGAACAGCGCGCCGGCGGCAAGGCAAATTACCCGCAGGGATTGCATTGTTCAGCCTCCCCTCTCCCTGAGCCTTGTTTGCGGGGCGACGAACTATGTGAATTCGTTGATTGAAACAGCATATCGTAGGGTGGATGGAGCGCAGCGGAATCCACCAAACGCTGCGGAGATAACGCGCGCATCGGGCGCGTGGCGGATTCCGGCGCGAAAGGCGCCTGCATCCACCCTACCAGAAGCGCTCTGCGCACGCGGTGGCTTAAGGTAGTGCCATTGGAATCAGGCAGGGAAAATCCCGGTGGATAGATAGCGGTAACCGCGATCGCAAATTATGGTGACGATAACCGCGTTTTTTACGGTGGATTCGACTTGCAACG
>JACQOI010000129.1 GCA_016202615.1 Betaproteobacteria bacterium | reverse complement strand
GCGCGGTTGTGGCGCGACCAAGGATTAACCAGGCTCAAGATTAGCGTGAATGTGTCCACGCGGCAGCTTCGCGAACCGGATTTCTTGCAGCGGGTCCAGCGGATTCTCCAGGAGGGCAAGTATGATCCCGCAACCAATGCGCTCTGTCTGGAAATTACAGAGTCGGAAGTGATGAAGAATGTCGGCCGTACTATTGAAATGCTGCGCGAACTTAAACGGCTGAGATTATCCATTTCCGTCGACGATTTCGGCACCGGCTAGTCGTCTTTGAGCTATCTGCGGCAATTGCCGGTCGACACTTTGAAAATCGACGTGTCATTCATCCGGGATATCCCCAAGAGTGCCGACGCGGTCGCAATTACGCGAGGAATTGTTGCGCTCGCTCATGGATTGGGGCTGTACGTCGTGGCGGAGGGTGTTGAAACCAAAGAACAGCTCGAAGCGTTACGGCAAATGCAATGCGACGGCGCTCAAGGGTTCTTGTTCAGCGCCGCGAAACCTGCGCGGGAGATTCTGGCTTTCATTACAGGCGTGCGCGAAAACTAAATTTACGCGCTGGTGAAGAAGCTGCGATCGAAGTTGCACTATCCGGCATAGATTCAAGAATGACCCACTGTTCATCTGTTAGCTCTTCGTGTTTGTCTCTCCCGCGAAAATTAGCAAACACATGTACAAAATGTACGGCCCTGTTTATGAGATGACTTCTAGTAAGTCTATAGGGGACTCCCCTGTCATGGTATGCACAGCCCATTGCCCGATGACGGCTAGCTGCTATCGTTGGCTTCTGGCGTTTTCATGTGCTGTGTTCCTCTTCTTGCCAAGCCGCCTTTTGCGAGGCCAAACAGAAACAGACTGCATTTCCATAATCGGCCTTGTTGGACACGTTTCGTCCGGGCCATGATATAAGCCGCGCCGCCTGCCCTCATTCGCCACATGACGTTGCCCCTACAGCGGGGATCAACCGCCGTAGTGAATGGCACGCCAGAATTACTACCAGGGTCCCAGGCGACCGGTCTGACCTGTTTGTCTATCGCTTGCGATGTCGCAGCTTGGCGGATCAACCCGCTATCTCCTTAACGATTTGCCCCCGCTGCCTGGTAACGTTGCCAGGCATTGGCGTCATAGGCCTCGCCCTTGGCGAGGATCGCCCAGATCATCCGGGCATGCTTGTTGGCAACTGTTGGCGGCTGAGTGGAAGAGCGGAAATACGGCGGAGAGGTTAACCAGAGGGTTGGGTGCGAAGAGAACAAGGGGCTGGTTGCGGCCCCTTGTGATTTTGCGGTGTCGGATTTTAGAACGGCGGGTGATCTGGATCGGAGTCGATAACAATCCCCCGGCAAAGCCGGAGGTATTCCGATTGCTGCCCCTTCAAAGGGGGCTAATCGCAATCGATGAAAGGCAAACCCACGTAGCCAGCCGAATAATCACGCGATATCCGTCGCCACAGAAGAACGTCCAATTTCATTGGCGTCGCGGCTGATAACCAGAAACTGTTGGACTGACTCCCGTAAAAGGTCGGGATAGAAGTGCAGCGCGCGCAGCCTCTTAGATTACGGTGGCATATCCATTGATTTCCCAATGGGCCTTAGCCCGGCTCTCATCTTGCCCACGGTTCCGCAAGCCCCCCTACGATCCCGGACAGCGGGTTTTCCCCAGTCCGGTTCTGACCTTGGCTATTCTTTGTGCGCCTTCCCATCTCGTGTCGAAGCTTATGTGCTGGCACACATACACCCCGCTGACGCTGGTTTGCTCGCAAACTCGTTCCTGCTTCGAGGGTCGGTTTGCTCTCGGCTCTGTGTCCGAGATACTACCCTAGAACCGCCAAGTGCCCAGAGCCTCTTTGCCCCATCGTGGTGTTACCGCCATGGGGGAGGCGTCTCGCGCCTCCTCGAAGGCCATTACCCCTTCTTCATCACTCCTACTGGCTCATGCGCCGAACCTTTGCCCTCCTTCCGCCTCTGATTACCTCTCGTGCCGAAGGTCTTCGCAGGTTGGGGTGGGATGTATTGCCGACGATACGATTGTGTGTTGCTCGCTTTTGGTTCACCGTGACCGTCCTCCCTGCACGAGCCTGGCACGAGATGGATGAAAAACATAGCCCCTAAAAACAGGGGCCCGATTCACACCGGAATCGGCGCTCGGAATGCACTGGAATCGCTGCTCGATTTGGACCGGAATCACTGCTCGGAATGCACTGGAATCGCTGCTCGATTTGGACCGGAATACGCACCCGCCCGTTGGCGTGAGATGCGCCCGAGCGGGTCCCACCTGTGGATTCTTGCTCCATACTCTGGCGACACCGCAACTCGTCACGCCACTGCCGATTCGACGCTCAGCACTTCCGCCTGCTCAGGCACCGTATGCGTGGCCTTTTCCTGCTTGTCGGGCGGATAGCCGTAATCTGCCTTGCGGTCTTTTCCTGAAATCCGCAGAAATTTACCCCGTTCGTAACATCCCCCGGCCTTAGCTGCGACTGCTCGGCGGCGAACAAGGGCACCAAATGAAACCGTGGCCTGCCCCTGAGATTGCGCTCGATAATGTCCAAGGCGCGCTTCGCGTCGGTATATTGCTTATCGGCGGACATGATTCAGTATTTTAATGGAGTATTTTAATGGAGCCTGGCCCAAACCTACTTCATCTTAAAGATCGTCTTTAGCTCCGCGCGTACTTGGTCGTGCCTTTCACAAATGGGGCACGCTTTGCCCCAGCGCACCTCGGCTGCCTTGTTCAAGTTGTCACGCGGATTGAACAAATGCGTCGCCAAGCATTCTGCTTTGCCAAGTTGGCTCTTGCCTGCGATCTCGAAGACCTCAAGGCAAGTCGCGTCGCGAATGTATACCGACCTGGTGTAGTTCCTCAGCCTCTTCCAACTGCCGCCCTTACTCTGCCGCGTCCATGCTGCCGCGCAGCGCATCGGCCATTTTCCAAAGCTCAGCTTCGTAGCCGACGTTCGCGCCGTTGGAACTGGAATTCTTCCTCCCGGCCATTGTTGTATCCCCGCCCCTGCACTCGATTTCTTCTTACGATACTCCCCCGAACACTCCTTCGCCAGCATCCGAATTCAGAATGGACACTGCGATTTTCAACTCAAACTCTCAGGTCCCGTAACAGTAACACTTCGATCTCCTCCAGCTTTCGCCATGCGCTGTCGTTCGTCACTGCCAAGGTCGCCCCGGACTCAACGGCGGTCGCGAGCATGATGGCGTCCGGCGTGCGCAGCCCGTAGCGCGCCCGAATCTCAGCTGCGCGCAACAGCACAGCGCGCGTCACCGGCGCAAGCTGCAGATGCGGAAAATGCACCAGTGTCAGCTCGATCTCGTCGGCTACATCCTGTGCCCCCTTCTTCAGCGGCGCCACCAGCAGTTCAAGCAACACCAACTCCGAGGCCACCGCCCCGATGCGCCCCTTGGCGATGGCCTCCAGTACGCTATCAGCCGCCTGACCGTAGGCTGCCGACCCCTCGAAGTGATAGATCCAAACCGAGGTATCGAGCGCGATCAGCCGGTGCCCGGCGAGCGCCGAGGCTAACGCCGCCAAGCGCGTCTCTCGCGCTCAAGGTAGCCCTTGCCCCAGAGGCCTTTGTGGCGGCCGCTGAAGCGTTTCACGAAATTGCGTGGCTCGGGCATGAACACGATCCGGTCGTCCTTGACCAGCACGAGCAGACGCGCACCCGGCCCGACGCCGAGCTTCTTGCGCGCTTCCTGCGGGATGACAACCTGGTTCTTGCTGCTCAACGTGACTGTAGCGGGCATGGGTGCACCGTAAAGTGAATTGACAAAAGTATTTTACCACCGGGAAACGCTTCGGCGGAGAAAAGCGTAAGTACAAGCAGCTGAGGCGTGACGGCCCAAGGGCGTGACGACTGACCGGTGATGACTGACGGCTGACGAGTGACGGGTGACGGCGGAAAGGGTGATGGCTGACGGCTGACGGTGTGTTTTTCCATTTTGCGATCAAAAATGAAATATCGTAGGGTGCGCCGTGCGCACCGGCAGTCATGGTGCGTGGAACGCACCCTACAAGATTATTGTTGTTTTGAACGCAAATTGGAATAAGGCCCTGCCGCAGCGGTTGGATTCGGC
>JACQOI010000156.1 GCA_016202615.1 Betaproteobacteria bacterium | reverse complement strand
GAGCTCAAGCGCGAGCACGTGCGCATCGTGCAGACCGCGAATCAGAGCATTGCGTTCAACATGCTGTATCCCTATCCGACGCCCGGTGTCCGGCCCGCAGCAAAAGCCGCTCCGAGCGCGGTCGCGATGTGAAAGCGGCAAGCACCGTGGGCGCGCGGGTTGAATCCCTATTGACAACGCTGACATTTGCGATTACAAATGGCCGAATAATTCAAACGGCATATTCCGCGCAACTGCGCCGGGAGTGAAGCCGTGACACAGACGGGGCAGTGCCGAGCGCCCATACGGCAGTCCCGCAAACAACAAGACCAGCATGGGCAGACTGGCCATCATTTTTTTTGATGCCCGGTGCAATGGTTTTTATGGCAACCATAAGGAGAGGAAACATGGTCTATACCCAGCGCACCCCATGGACGTTGATCATGGGGGTCATCATGGTCGCCTACGCCTATCTGGTGCAAAGCGGCGCTCTCGAAGTCGTCATCAAGTATCTCGGCACCGGCCGTCACGCCGGCGAGATGTTGACTCTGGGATACACCTTCGGCGGTATCGCGATACTGATCGGGCTGTGGCAGCTGATCGCGAAGGCCGCCGAGGGCCACGTCGATTATTACCTGTCGACCATCGGCGGCGTCATCTTCATCATGCTGGTCGCCTTCATCGTCAAATGGGGGCTCGATCCGCAGATGGCGCAGTGGGGCAGGGCGGCGCAACCGGCGCTCGGTTTCAACTTCGCGAGCGTGATGAACCTCAATTACGTCGTGATGGGCATCGTTGCCGGCATCGTCATTGTCAACGTGTTCAAAGTTCCGGGGTGGGCCGAGAACGGCGTGCGGCTGTCGCGCCTCGGTCTCAAGACCGGTGTGATTCTCCTCGGCGCGCTCTACAGCTTTGCCGAATTACAGCAGCTGGGCAAACTGTCGATCGTGCTGATCGGCATCTTCGTGCTCGGCTCGGTCGGGCTGGTGCTGTGGTGGGGTTCGCGGCACAACCTGCCCAATTCGATGACCGGCGTGCTGTCCGCGGGTGTCGGCGTGTGCGGCGTGTCGGCGGCGGTCGCTGCCGCGCCGGTCGTGCAGGCCAAATCGACCGAGATCGCCTACACCATCGGCACCATCCTGCTGTTCGGCGTGATCTGCATGTTCCTGTTCCCGATCGTCGGCAAGGCGCTCGGCATGGGCTACATCACGTTCGGCGCGTGGGCCGGCACCGGCATCCTCAATTCGGCGCAGGTCGCGGGCGCGGCGCTCGCATTCCAGCCCACCGGCATTGAGACGCTGAAGGTTGCTGAGATCTTCAACATCACACGCGTGCTGTTCCTGCCGATCATCGTGATCTGGCTCGCGATCTGGTACGTGAAGCGTGAAGTCGGCGCGCAGAAGGTCGACGTCGGACAGGTGCTGGTCAGCAAGTTCCCGGTGTTCGTGCTCGGCTTCATTCTCATGTTCCTGCTTTCGTCGACCGGCATATTCGCGCCGGCGCGCCACTACCAGGGCTCATACTTCGACAACAGCGACAAGGTCATGATCAGGAAAGACCGCTCGGGCAAGGAGATCAACAATTACCTGAAAGACCCCGATCTCGAGGTGCTGAAAAAGGACGCGGCCAAGATCACGCGCGACGACCAGAAAACCGCGTTGCAGCGCCTGATCGAGAACAAGAAGCTGATGTCGATCGAGGATGACGACACGCTGCGCGGCGTGGTCAACGCCAAGATCCTGTCGAAGGAAGGCAATGCAGTGCTGACCAAGGCGCACCGCGCGGTGCGCCATACCGCGGCCAAGATCGCGATGTTCCGCGACCTGATCGCATGGTTCTTCACCTTTGGCCTGATCGGGCTCGGCATGCAGATCACGATGGCTTCGATCAAGCAGGCGGGTGGGCAGCCGCTGGTGATCGGCAGCGTCGTCGGCGTGATAAAGGCCGTGGGTTCGTTGATCGTGGTCCTGCTGCTCGTCCACGAGACTATCTAAGGGGGACGCAAAAATGGCTGAAGACAAATTCGACCGCGGCTCGGCGTTGACCATATTCGCGAGCGACCGGCACGAGGACTCCGTTGCGCTGATACTGGCACTGGTCATCGCGCTGCTGGTTTACCTGTTCGTCTAACACTGCATCGGAACATGACTCCCGGTGCCGCGGGTACGCGGCACCGGGATTTTTTTATTCGTCATGCCGGATTTCACGCACATACTGATCGCCAGCCACGGCACGGCCGGCGCGCAGGCCGCGGAACAGGCTGCGCTCGCCTGGTGCCGTGCCGGCGGCCGGCTGTCGCACCTGGTGGTGGTGCCGGACCTATGGCGCGGCATGATGGGGGACGACTGGCTGAACAATGCCTCAACCCGCGATACGTACGGCAAGTATGTCGAAAACGAACTGCGGCGTGAAATCGACGTTCACATCGGGCGGTTACGCTCGCAGGCCTCGGCAGCCGGCATCGCCTACGAATTCAAGGTCATGCTCGGCAAGCCCACGGAATGCCTGCTCGCATATAGCCGCGAGGTCGCACCGGCGCTGGTCGTGATCGGCGCGCCGCGCCCGCGAGGGCTTCCCGGCCTGCGCTCGCGCATACACCCCGAGCGGCTGGTAGTCGCATTGACGGCGCCGCTGCTCGTCATCCCTTACCCGCGATGACCGAGAATCGGCCGGAGCAGGCCCGCGATGCGTCGTGGGTCATCGTGGAGACGCCGCTCGAGCTGCCGGCGCTGCGCGATTTTTGCGTCGACATCGAACGGCTGTTTCGCATCAATCCTTATCTCGAATTCCAGGCATGGCGGCGCAGCGGCGCCGACAGCTACCACGCCGGGTTTCGCAATCTGAGCAACCAGCAAACCGTGGCGCTGGATATTCGCATCGAACGCGTCTCGCCGGACGAGTTTTCCGTGGTGTATCGCGAGGGCATCAAGGCGCGCACGCGCTTCGCGCTCGAGCCGACTGCGGCGGGCAGCCGGGTCACGATAACCGATGATTACTCGCGGTTGCCGGACGCCGAGCGTGCGCAGCACATCGACGAGGTGGACAAGAGCCTCAACGCGTGGGGCTGGGCGCTGCACGAGTATTTGCGGCACGAGCGGCGCTGGGGACGCTTTGCGCCGTGGCGCTGGTACATGCGGCGGTTGTGGCTGCCGATGACGCCGCGCGCGCGGCGGATAACCTATATGCTGGTGCTCGTCACAGCCGCGGAACTGGTGTTGGTTCTGCTTGGAGCGATGATCTACTGGATCGAATTCGCCGGCTGAGCGGAATGGCACTTACTTAAGGCAAGCATCGCAGCTCGGCAAGATTCGATATCGTGGATTCAACGGCATAGGGTAGGGTGCGCTTGCGCACCAATGTGATGGCGTCGCAT
>JACQOI010000128.1 GCA_016202615.1 Betaproteobacteria bacterium | reverse complement strand
GCCAGAACATCGAGGCGCTGTTGCAATACATCGAGGGTAAACCGCCGTTCACGATACTTGATTTTGGCTGCGGGCCGGGACGCGACCTCAAGGTGTTTGCCGAACTCGGTCACCTCGCAATAGGGCTGGAAGGAGCCGCGCGCCTCGCCATGATGGCGCGCGTTCATAGCGGCTGCGAAGTGTGGCAGCAGGATTTCCACAAGCTCGATCTGCCCGCCAACCATTTCGATGGCGTGTTCGCCAACGCCGCGCTGTTTCATGTGCCCAGCCAGGAGCTGCCGCGCGTGTTGCTGGAATTGCACGCAACGCTGAAGCCGCGTGGTGTGTTGTTCACCTCGAATCCGCACGGCCATAATGAGGAAGGCTGGAACCGCGGACGCTACGGCGCCTATCATGATCTTGAGGCGTGGCGCCGCTATATGTCAGCCGCCGGGTTCGTTGAGCGTACTCACTATTATCGCCCTGCCGGCTTGCCTCGCGAACAGCAACCCTGGCTGGCGAGTGTCTGGCGCAGATTGGCATCCTGAAGATAGTAGGCGACAGACCATTATTATTTTCCAGTCCGCGATTTCGCGCTCGCCCCGCACCTGGCCGCCGATCGCTCTCGACGGCCCGTGGTCATGCGGCGGCCTGTGCTTCGCGCCCATGCATAAGAAATTAGGCGCTACAATGCAAGCTGTTCCGTGGACTAATTACCGGGATACTCAGTAAAGGGAGCGCAAACTATGGCTGAAGATGCAAGCAAGACCAAGGTAACCATCCTGACCGGCACTTATCGTATCAAGGGTCACATTGATCTTTTGCCCGGCGCCCGGATGACGGACTACATGGCCGAGGCCAAGGAGTTTATCGCGGTAACGGATGCTGAGGTTTGGGAAGTGGTGGGCCGTCAGGTTTTCGTCGCGCCATTCATCGACGTGAATCGGGACCACGTTCAGATCATAGCGCCAGGGTCGCATTGATCCGGCGCCCAGGAGTTTGTCGGACTTAGCCCCGACAAACTCCTGGTGAGTTTATTATGAATGATCAGCCGGTTTTGCTTTTAGCAGCCTGTACGGACTGTTAAGTCCGACAGGCTGCTGGGTCGTGGCTCGGAATAATTGGCGCCGCCAGAGAGTGCTTAATTTCTCAGATGACTACGAATATGCGCCGCTTGATCTTTTCCATGTTGGCGCCTTCGAAGCGGATCAGGCGCGTCGGGCCGGCGCGGCTCGGCGAAAGCAGGTCGCCTTCGTTGTAGACGTGCGCCATCCCCGGCATCAGTTTGTAGGTCTTCCTGTGGCGAACCTTGCCGGGCTTGTCCGCGCCGGGGGGTAATACCAGATCCCAGTCCGACATCTGGGTCTCGCCCCGCACCTGGCCGTAGATCGCCCACGACGGCCCGTGATCATGCGGCGGGCTGTCCTTGGCGCCCTTGTGGTTGTGCGCGAGGATGCAAAAGCCGAGCTCCGGGTCTTCATACAGCAGATGCCGGTCGGACGTAGCGTCGCTGAAGGTGGATGCGATGAACGCTTCGTCCTGCAGCGCGGCCTGCAAAAGCTCGCAGATTTTCTTGCGGCCGCCGGGGCCGGGCTGCGCCTTGAGCGCGTTGCGGAACGATTGAGCCAGTTGTTCGACGGTATGAGCCATGAGTTACCTCCAGTTCGCCGCAAATTCCGTGACTATAAGCGAGCAGGGTAGCACATTAGGCGCTCCGCCCGCCAAGGGCCGAACCAGGCAGCCGGGGTCGGCTGCGCTACGGCGCGGCGCCGCTCGCGAAGATAAGCGGCGATCCGTTTGATGCACTACACTAACAGGTTGATGCAAAACTCTTCTGTATGTCATTGCGAGCGAAGCGAAGCAATCTCGGGTTTCGAGAAATCAATGAGATACAAGATTGCTTCGTCGCCGTTGGCTCCTCGCAATGACGTATTCGAGAGTTTTGCATCATGCTGCTAGCGTGGGCTACGCTTTCCGACAGAGGAGGGCTTATGCGGCCGCAGATACCCATCAGCTTTTTAGCGATCGCCGCCGCCGTCATCGTAAGCTTTAGTGCCGGATGGCTTTGGTACGGGCCGCTGTTCGGGAAGAAATGGGCGGGTCTCATCACATGAATTCAGGCAAGACCCTGCAGCCCGGCCTCAAAGGTCACGCCGAGATCGTCGTCGCGGAACAACATACCGCGCCGCACGTCGGCAGCGGCCGCGTGCATGTGCTGGCGACGCCGGTGATGGTGAATCTGATGGAGGCAGCGGCGCTGCGGGCGGTCGAAGGCCGGCTGCCGCCGGGTCATCAGACGGTCGGCACGCATCTCGACATCACGCACGTGGCCGCGACGCCGGTCGGCATGCGCGTGCGTGCTTATGCGGAGCTTACCCAAGTCGAGAAACGCACGCTGACGTTTAAGGTGCATGCCGAGGATGAGAAAGAACGCATCGGCGAGGGCGTGCACGAGCGCATCATCATCAACCTCGAGCGCTTCGATATACGCATGCAGGAAAAACTCAAGCTGATCGGGAAATCTTGAAAATCCGGAATTGGTATCCCATCGCCTCGTCATGCTTGACCGCATGGAGCATTTGGTGCAAGTTTATGGTTATCTGATACGCGATTGGGAGCTTTGATGGGCGCTTTGAACACGTTGTCGGCGGTCGAAGCGGTGCATCGGCTGGCGGAGGGCAAAATCACCTCCGAAGCGCTGGTGCGCGACTGCTTCGAGCGTATCGATGCGCGCGAGGCCGAGGTGCAGGCATGGCAGCATCTCGAGCGCGAGGCTGCGCTCAAGCAGGCGCGCGCCGCCGATGCCGGTCCGCGCAGCGGCGTGCTGCACGGGCTGCCGGTCGGCATCAAAGACATCGTTGATACCATCGACATGCCGACCGCCTACGGCTCGCCGATTTACGCCGGGCATCGCCCGGCGTGGGACGCGTCGTGCGTGGCGCTGACGCGCGCCGCCGGCGGAATCGTCATCGGCAAAACCGTGACCACCGAATTCGCGACGGTGCATCCGGGCAAGACACGCAATCCGCACAACACCAGACATACGCCGGGCGGTTCGTCGAGCGGCTCGGCGGCGGCAGTCGCAGACTATATGGTACCGCTTGCGTTGGGAAGCCAGACCGGGGGCTCGGTCATCCGGCCTGCCGCGTTCTGCGGGGTGGTCGGCTACAAGCCGAGCTTTGGCCTGATCAGCCGCGTCGGCGTCAAGGCGCTGTCGGACACGCTCGATACCATAGGCACCTTTGCGCGCACGGTCCCCGATGCGGCGCTGTTTGTCGCCGCCATCACCGGCCGCAGAGACCTGATGATAGCAAAGCCGTTGTCTGCCAAACCGCGCGTCGGCATCTGCCGCACGTATGAGTGGAAACAAGCGCAGCCGGAGATGATGGCGGCGCTCGAGGCGGCCGCTAAAAAACTTGCCGCCGCCGGCGTCGGGCTCAAGGACGTCAATTTGCCGCCGACCTACGCCAGCCTGGTACATGCGCAGACCGACATCATGTTCGTGGAGCAGGCGCTGTCGCTTGCGTACGAGCGGCTTACGCGCGGGTCGCAGCTCAGCGAACGGTTGCGCGGCATTCTCGAAGCCGGGCTCAAGGTCCCGCTCGAGCGTTACGACGCGGCGCAGGCTCTGGCGCGCAACTGCCGCCGCACGTTGACCGAAGTTTTCGTCGGTTGCGATGTACTGCTCGCGCCGAGCGCGCCTGGCGCCGCGCCCGAGGGACTCGGCGGTACCGGCGATCCGCTGTTCAACCGCATGTGGACGCTGCTGCGCGTGCCGTGCGTGAACATTCCAGTTGCAACCGCCGCCAACGGCCTGCCGGTCGGATTGCAGGTGATCGGCGCGTTCGGCAGCGACGCGCAGACGCTCGCCGCCGCGCGTTGGCTGCACGAGGCCCTAGGAGTTTGTCGGACTTAGCCCCGACAAACTCCTGATGCAAAACCGGGGCCAGTAGAATTGCAGAAGAGGATAACAGATATGCGAATTTGCCCGCGCTTTTCCCCAAATTCGACCGCTAGCAGCCTATCGGGCTTGGCACTCCGACAGGCTGCTATTATGAATGGCCAACTG
>JACQOI010000127.1 GCA_016202615.1 Betaproteobacteria bacterium | reverse complement strand
CGTTGGCGACGCATGGCCTTCAGTTCTCTCGCTTTCTCGCGCCAACCCACGGGAAGGGTCTGGCACACGATTTCCCATTGTTCACTCTGCGTGCTCCAGATTTCGGCCATCGGTTACACTCCGTAGCATGTCCAGCCGATAGTGTAACCCAGTGCACAGCAATAAGGTTAGCGCTTATGCCCTTGAAGGGGGAGGGCTAGCGTGGGGGTGAGGATTACCGCTACACGTAATGTTTTCACCCCCGTCCCAACCTTCCGCGCTCAAGGGGGAAGGAGTTCCGTTAGTATTTTGTAACACAGTAGAGTTAGGAGCGCAGCGTCGAGCGCACAGGTCTTTCGTTCTATTTAGCGTGTATGCCGGCGGTTTTCGCGACTTCCGTCAATCGACTCATGTCGGCTTGCATGGCGGCACCCAACTGTTCTGGCGAGCTCCCAACGACTTCTGATCCCGAGTCGAAAAAACGCGCTTTCACATCCGGCTTGTTGACGACGCGCACGATCTCCTGGTTCAACCGATTGATGATCGCCACCGGCGTTTTCGCAGGAGCGAATATGGTAGTCATGGTCATCATCTCAAAACCCGGCAACCCAGCGCTCGCCACGGTGGGCAGTCCGGGAACGAGCGCCGAGGGCTGCGCGCTTGCGACCGCCAATGCCTTCAATCTGCCCGACCGAACTAGGGGCGTGACCGAGCCTGCGGCAGGGAACATAAGCTGCACCTCGCCGGTGATGAGACCATTAAGCGCCGGGCCGCCTCCGTTGTAGGGGACATGGACGATGTTGACTTTCGCCATGGACTTGAACAATTCCCCAGCAAGGTGATTGGTCGCGCCTGTCGCGGTTGATCCATAGTTGAGCTCGCCGGGCCTTGCTTTGGCCAGGGCGATCAATTCCTTCACGGATTTTACAGGCAAGGATGCATGCACGACCAGGATCCCGGGCGTGGTCGCAGCCAGAGTGATCGGCGAAAAGTCCCGTATCGGATCCCAGGACGCGTTGCCTCGCAAAAGCGGCATGACCCAAATGGTGTTGCCCAAGAGCAGCAGCGTATAACC
Organism: Betaproteobacteria bacterium; assembly: GCA_016202615.1. Taxonomy (GTDB): domain Bacteria; phylum Pseudomonadota; class Gammaproteobacteria; order Burkholderiales; family SG8-41; genus PALSA-1004. The sequence goes on along the minus strand of JACQOI010000127.1, from coordinate 28,490 downwards.
ATCGGGCGGCGCTTTAGCCACGCTTTCGATCGAGATAAAGCCGGTTCGGTTCTCGACGATGACCTGCCGACCGAGAGAGGCTGTAAGCCCCTGCGCAATCAGCCGCGCCGCGAAATCGCCGCTCGCTCCAGGCGGAGCGGTGATGATGTGAATGGGCTTGTTCGGATAATCTTGGCCGAGCGCCGAACCTGTGCCCAGTAGTGCGCTCGCTGAGAAGAGCGATAAGACAAGACCGCCTGGCGCCATGTAACCCCCTATAGTATTTTTTTGTGCATCCCGACTGAAAAATCAAATGTCAAATTGCGCGACCGTGCTGCGAGCCACGAGTGCTGAAACGCTTTTATCTTAGTACACATCTGAAAAAGTACCTATTCAGCGTGGATGCCAGCATCCTTGATCAACTTGCTCACCCTTGCGATTTCGGATCTTATTGTAGCCGCAAATTCTTCCGGCGAACTGCCGACCGGCTCCCCTCCGGAGATCAAGAGCTTTCCCCGCACGTCGGCTCGGTTGACGATGCGCGCAATGTTCTGGCTTAGCCGGTTGACCATGGCCGCAGGAGTCCCGGTCGGCGCAAAGATGCCGTTTTTCGCAGTCATCTCATAACCAGGCAAGCCCGACGCCGCCACCGTGGGCAAGTCGGGAACGAGTGCGGACGTCCGGGCGCTCGTGACCGCTAGCGCTCTTAATCTTCCCGATTTCACATGCGCTGCCACCGAAGCGCTTGAGGCGAACCCCACTTGCACTTCGCCTACGATCAAAGAATTGACCGCGGATACGCCGCCTTTGTAGGAGATGCGCACCATGTTGATGCCCGCCATGGTCTTGAACAATTCCCCTGCGAGATGCTGGGCGCCGCCGGCCGACCCTGAAGCATAGTTGAGCGCCCCGGGCTTGGCTTTGGCCAAAGCGATCAATTCCCTGATGGACTTTGCCGGCAACGTCGGGTGCACAACGATGAAATTAGGCGCGCTCACCGCGAGTGAAACCGCTGAAAAATCCCGCACCGGATCGTAGGGCACTTCTCCGAAAAGCGGCGCTAACCAAATGACATTGCTGTAGCTAAGCAGCGTATATCCATCGGGCGGCGACTTTGCAACAGCCTGCGCTGCGATAACGCCGCCCGCTCCAGGTCGATTTTCCACTATCACCTGCTGGCTGAGGTTCACAGTCAGGCCTTGCGCGATCAGACGGGCCGCCAAATCGCTTCCGCCCCCAGCCTCACCGGTAACGATGCGTATGAGCTTGCTCGGATATTCCTGGCCGGCCGCCATGCCGGCGCCCATCATCATCACGCTGGTCAAAAAACTCCACAGCAGAAAACGCGGCGACAACATATATTCTCCTTAAGGTGTAGTGTTGCTCGACATCAATGCGATCATGCCGATTGCCATTCTGTAGCCGCTCCGCAAGCTTGCGCATTCAAAAGCGCAGGGGCCAGGCGGCGCGGGCTGCGGCGACCCGCACACACTAACATTTGCAGTTGACATTAACAACCTTATTGCTTTTTGATTCCCGTCCCAAGGCTTGAGCCAGAATCTAGAGATCGGGCAACGCCCCGGCGTAGTTTCGCGTTGACACATCCTTACGATCGTCGCGGTGGGCAATGCGCAGTGCTGTCTTCCGACCTGCTTTCGTGTTACGTTTCGTTTTTTTAGACCTTCATTTGATGGATAAAGCCAAGAAAAACGTCGCGCTGCTGTCAGGCTGTCAGGCGCTGCTGCTCACCAACAACTCGATCCTGATCGCGACCAACGGCCTCGCCGGCTACGCGCTCGCGGCCGACAAGGCGCTCGCGACACTGCCGGTGACCGCTTATGTCGTCGGCGCGGCGCTGACGACCATGCCGGCGTCGCTGCTGATGCGGCGGCTGGGGCGCCGCGCCGGATTTACGCTCGGTGCGGTGTTCGGCATTGTGGGCGCGCTGATCTGCGCCTATGCCGCATTTGCTTATAGTTTCTGGATGCTGTGCGCCGGGTCGCTGGTGCTCGGCATCTATAACGCGACGGCTCAGTACTACCGCTTTGCGGCAGCGGACAGCGCGAGCGCCGATTTCAAGACCAGGGCGATATCGCTGGTGCTCGCCGGCGGCATCATCGGCGGCATCCTCGGGCCCGAGACCAGCAAGGTCACCAAGGACCTGATAGCGCAGGCCGCTTTCACGGGCTCGTTTCTGTCGCTCGGCGTGTTCTGCGTGCTTGCGATCGGTTTGCTGTCGCTGATCGACATACCGCCGCTGACCGCCGCCGAGCAGAAGGAAGCGGGGCGGCCGCTCGCCGTGATTGCGCACCAGCCGGTGTTCCTGGTTGCGGTGCTGAGCGCGGTCGTCGGCTACGGGGTGATGAGCCTGCTGATGACCGCGACGCCGCTCGCGATGTCGGCATCTCAGCATCCGTTCAGCGATGCGGCATTCGTGATCCAGTGGCATGTGATCGCGATGTTCGCACCGTCCTTTTTCACCGGCACGCTGATCAAGCGCTTTGGCGTGCTCAACGTGATGCTGGTTGGGGTCGTGCTCAGTCTGGGCTGCGTCGGTTTCGCGCTGGCCGGGCTCGAAGTCATGCATTTCTGGCTTGCGATGGTGCTGGTCGGCGTCGGCTGGAACTTCATGTTCATCGGCGGCACCACGCTGCTGACCGAATGCCACACACCACCCGAGCGCGCCAAGACGCAGGGCGCGAACGATATGGCGATTTTCATCACCATGGCGGCCACTTCGCTGTCGTCGGGCCTGCTGTTTACGCTGCAGGGATGGGAACTGATGAACGTGCTGGCCGTGCCATTCCTGTTGCTTGCCGGGAGCGCGATGCTGTGGCTCGCAGGCACGCGGCGGCGCGCTCAGATCAAAGCATAACCCATTGAAGTAAAAGCGCTTTACATCTTTCCCGAAGCACGGGAAACGACGCTGTAACCGGCCGCCGATTTCGGGTAAAATTACTCACTTTTGCGGCTCACGCGACGTTGGTCTATCAGCATCTGATCTGCAACAACAACCAGCTTGCCGACGGGAGAAGCGGTGGTAATGAAACAAACGGCCACAGCAGCGCGTATCGCCGAGACCGCCGAGTTTCCGGGTTACGTGCGTCATGCAAAGCTCAAGGCCTGGGTGCGCGAAATCGCGCAGCTCACCAAACCTGACGATATTTACTGGTGTGACGGCTCGCAGCGGGAATACGACCGCCTGTGCGATGAAATGGTGCGCGCCGGCACGCTGATCCGCCTCAACCCCGCAAAACGCCCCCACAGTTTCCTCGCGCGCTCCGACCCCGACGACGTCGCGCGCATGGAGGACCGCACCTTCGTCTGCAGCAGGACGCAGGAACACGCCGGTCCCAACAACAACTGGGTCGCGCCGGCCGAGATGAAGGCGACGCTCAACAAGCTCTTCGACGGCTGCATGCGCGGGCGCACCCTCTACGTGATCCCGTTCAGCATGGGCCCGATCGGCTCGCATATCGCGCATATCGGCATCGAAATCACCGATTCACCCTACGTAGCAATCAACATGCGCATCATGACGCGCATGGGCCGCAAGGTGCTCGATGTACTCGGCGCCGACGGCCTCTTCGTGCCGTGCGTGCATTCGGTCGGCATGCCGCTCGCGCCGGGACAGAAGGACATTGGGTGGCCGAGCAACAAGTCCGACAAGTGGATCGTGCATTTCCCGGAAGAAAAATCGATCTGGTCGTTCGGCAGCGGCTACGGCGGCAACGCCTTGCTCGGCAAGAAATGCTTCGCGCTGCGCATCGCCTCGGTGATGGCGCGCGAGCAGGGCTGGTTCGCCGAGCACAAGCTGATCCTCGGCATCGAGTCGCCGGAGGGCAGGAAAGACTATGTCGCCGCGGCGTTCCCGAGCGCGTGCGGCAAGACCAATCTCGCGATGCTGGTGCCGCCGGCCGCGATGCAAGGCTGGAAGATCACCACCGTCGGCGAGGACATCGCGTGGATCAAGCCCGGCAAGGACGGCCGGCTGTATGCGATCAACCCCGAGTCCGGCTATTTCGGCGTGGCGCCCGGCACCTCGACCGAGTCGAACCCGAACGCGATGGCGACGCTGCACGAGAACGTGATTTTCACCAACGTCGCGCTGACCCCGGACGGCGACGTATGGTGGGAGGGCATGACCAAGACCCCGCCGGCGAAACTCGTCGACTGGCAGGGCAGGGAATGGACGCCGGGATGCGGCCGCAACGCGGCGCACCCGAATGCGCGCTTCACGGTGGCCGCATCGCAGTGCCCGTCGCTCGATCCGGAATGGGAAAACCCGGACGGCGTGCCGCTTTCCGCGTTTCTGTACGGCGGCCGGCGCAGCGAGGGCGTGCCGCTCGTTTATGAATCGTTCAACTGGGATTCCGGCGTCTACGCCGGCGCGACCATGGGCTCGGAGACCACCGCGGCGACGACCGGCAAGGTCGGCGTGGTGAGGCGCGATCCGATGGCGATGTTGCCGTTCTGCGGCTACCACCTGGGCGACTACTTCAATCACTGGCTGCAGATGGCCGGCAGGCTCAACGACCCGCCGCGCATATTCAGCGTCAACTGGTTCCGGCTTTCCAGGGACGGCAAGTTCCTGTGGCCGGGGTTCGGCGAGAACATGCGCGTGCTGCGCTGGGTGATCGAGCGTTGCCGCGGCCAGGCCAATGCGCTGCAGACGCCGGTCGGATGGATGCCGCGTTTCGAGGATCTCGATTGGCGCGGGCTGGAGAATTTCAGCCGCGGGCAATTCGCCGAGCTGATGTCGCTCGACACCGCGTTGTGGCAGAAAGAACTCAGGGAACACGATGCGCTGTTCGAGAAACTGCGGCGGCGCCTGCCGCGCAAGCTCGAGCTCGAGCGCGAAATGCTGGGACTCAGTTTTTCTTAGGTAACCCAAATCTCCTTACGAGTGGTTACCGCCGCCCACCGGCATTGTCGGTGGGCTTTTTTTTGCCCCTTACCGTTTCAACAGCGCGCTGCCGTAAAGCCCGGTCGGCTTGATCAGCAAAATCAACAGCATGATGGCAAACGGCGCCATCTGCGCCAAAGGCGCATAGATGAGCGACCCCTCAGAAGTATTTGATGATGCCGATGCCGCGGGTCAACAAGGCGATCGGCGCTTAAGCGGCACGGCGCCGGTCAGGTCCTGGCGCAGTGCATGACCATGGTCAGCACGTTCCTGCTGTCGCGGCGCACGTAGTGCAGTTCGTCCATGAAGCCGCGCATTAGCGGTATGCCGCGCCCGGTCGGCCGCGATTTCTCCAGGCTCACCGGCGGTTCTTCGACGGGCAGCTCGAGCGGATTGAACGGCACGCCATCGTCCTTGACCTCGACGCGGATGCGGTCCGGCTGCGCGCGCAGCTCGACGACGATGGCGTGCTGCGCGTCGTCGCGGTACGCATAACTCATGATGTTGGTGAGCGCCTCGTTCACCGACAGCTCGAGACCGTACGCGAACTCGCGCGCAAACCGGTGTTCGAGCGCGAAGCGGCGCACCCATTCGCTCACGCGCGCGAGCTCGGACAGGTTGTTTCGCGCCACGAGCCGGTCGCTGTCAGCTTCGCCGGTTTCACCGCCGGCGTCGGATCGTGGCTGCATCCCCACTTTGCGCAAGGCTCAACTTTTCGGCACGCGAGGCTGCAATGCCATGCGTGCGAGAAGCAAGTCGTAGTAAACGGGAATCAGGGTGTCGGTGCCGCTGGTCTTCAGCACTTTTGCCACCATCATCTCCGGACTGAACAGGATCATCTTGCCGCCGCGTTCCTTGAGCGCCTTGGCCGCCATAATCAGCGTGCGGATTCCCATCGACGCCAGGAAGTTCACCTGGGACAGGTCGACGAGCAGGAATTTCTCGCGCCCGGCAAGTTCCATGAACCTCGCGTCGATCTCGGTAGCCCCGGCATAATCCATGCGGCCTACCAACCTGACGCGGGTAATGTCGCCATCCGGTTCTTCAACATGCATTTCCATGAGCGCCTCCTCGTATCAATTCACCGTCCCCCGCCTACCGTTCACCGAAGTCAGGCATCATAGCACCGGCGCCACATGCAAATCGAGTGCTGCGCAACCAAGGGCTGAACGCAGCGCTGAATTTTGGCGCTTTGGCGTATACTGATTCCAAATCGGCGCGCGATTGATCGAACGAGCGCCGCCGGCGCGACACGGCAGGATGGGTGCGGTGAACGGGACGATACAGGAAAGCGGCCGCAAGGCTGAGCGCAGGCAGCAACAAGCGGAAGTGTGCTTTCCGCTGGTGCTGGCCGACGGCGTTTGCATACGTGAAGACCGCCGCCGCAACAGCGAACGTAGATGCAAGCCATTCATTCCCGAGCTGCTGCTGTTCAGGAACATCCACGATGAGCGGCTGGTGCGGGTGCTGGCCGGCTGCCCGGTGCGCGAATGCGCCGAAGGCGAAGTCCTGCTCGCGCCCGGCGGGATCAATCACGACATCTATCTGGTGCTCTCAGGCCGTCTCAGCGTGCGCATCGGCGCGGACGGCTCGGCGCCGCCGCTTAGCATCGAACGCGGCGAGTGCGTCGGCGAGCTGTCGATCATCGACGGCAAGCCGGTGTCCGCGTTCGTGGTCGCGGAACACGGCTGCCGCGTGCTGGTGGTGTCGGATCTGGTGTTCTGGTCGCAGATCATCTCGCTCCCCGGGGTCGCGCGCAACCTGCTCACCATCTTGTCCGAGCGCATGCGCCAGGACAACGAGATCATCATCCAGAACGTCAAGCAGCGCCTGCACTACGAGCACATCGAGAAGGAGCTGCAGACCGCACGCGCGATCCAGGCCAGCATGCTGCCCCACGGGCACCCGTTGTTCCCCGGTCGCGATGAGTTCGACGTGCACGCACTGATGGACCCGGCCAAGATGATCGGCGGCGATTTCTTCGACGCATTCCTGATCGATGACGACAAGCTGTTCTTCGCGATCGGCGATGTTTCCGGCAAGGGCATTCCAGCCGCGCTGTTCATGGTCAAGACCGTGACACTGCTGCGCATGGAAGCATTACGCGACATCCCGCCGCACGAGATCCTTGCGCGCGTCAACAATCTGCTCTGCCGGAACAACGACCACGGCATGTTCGTCACCGTGTTCTGCGGCATCCTCGATATCCCGCGTGGCGAGCTGTCGTACTGCATCGGCGGACACGACGCGCCGCTCATCGGCCGCACGGCTGCGGGCTTCGTCACTATTGAATCCGCCGCCGGCCCGATGCTTGGCGCCACGCATGACGTGTGCTACCAGCCGGGGAGCGTGGCGCTGCAGCGCGGTGATATGGTGCTGTGCTACACCGACGGCGTCACCGAGGCCATGAATCCGCAGCAGGAACAGTTCACGGAGAATCGGCTGCGCGCAAGCGTGGCGGGAATGGAGGGCGCCGAGGCCGCGCACTTGGTGCGCCTGCTGCACGCCGAGCTCAGGGCGTTCGCGCAAGGCGCGCCGCAATCCGACGACATCACGATGCTCGCGCTGAAATACCGCGGCAGGACTTAGCCCGCATGTTTCACGAGTGGCGTAGGGTGCGCTTGCGCACCAGGCCAAGGCGTAGGGTGCGCTTGCGCACTAATGTGCATTGCGGTGCGCAAGCGCACCCTACAGCCCCGCCCGGTTCTTTCCTTTCACCGCCCGGTTCACCACGTTAATCGGCCACTCGCCGGACAGTACCCGGCGAACTTCGTTCGGCGCCCCGGCCTGCAGTCCCACCATGGCCTGTTCGCTGTACCAGGCGACGTGCGGATTGATGATGACATTCTCGCGTCCGCGCAACGCATGCGGGTTCGGCAGCGGCTCCGGGTCGGTCGTATCGAGCGCGCAGCCGGCGATTTTCTTCGTGTCGAGCGCCCGCACCAGCGCGTCGGTGTCGACAATAGGTCCACGGCTGCAATTGATGAGAATGGCGTTGGGCTTCATATGAGAGAAGGCCTCGTCGTTGATCATCTTGCGTGTCTGCGACACCAACGGCGGATGCACCGAGACGAAGTCCGCTTCCCGCAGCATATCGAACAATTCCATTTTCCTGCCCGGCTCCTGAAACTGGCCCTCGCTTACAAAGGGATCGGAGTACAGCACCCGCATGCCGAAAGCAGCTGCCCGCACTGCGACCTGTCGCGCGATATTGCCGAAACCGACCAGCGCCAGCGTACCGCCGGCCAGGCGGAACATCGGCTTACCGGGCGGCACTTCCCAGCGTCCGGCACGCACCAGCCGGTCGTAAAAGGCAATCTTACGGGCGCTGGCGAGCAGCAGCGCCAAGGTGTGCTCGGCCACTTCCTCGATGCAATAGGTGGGATTGTTGGTGACGATGATGCCCGCTTGGGTGGCCGCATCCAGATCGATCGTGTCCACCCCGATGCCGTAGCGGGCAATGATTCTGCACTTGGGCATCCGCGCCATCGCTTCCGCCGTGATCGGGCCGGCGTAGGTGTTGAGCAGGGCGTCGCAGTCCTCCGCCTGCGGCAGGAACTCCTCGGGCTTTTTGGTCTGTAGAGGCAGCAGGTCAGCGAGCCCCGCGAGCGTTTTCTTTTCTACGTCCAGGGATTCCCAGACGTAGTCGGTGAGAACCACCTTTGCCTTTCCGGCCATGCTAATTTCCTTTCAGGTTGATTCGGCGCAACAGCACGGCGCTGATGATGAGGGCAGCGATTCCCCTGCGGTAAAGAGTACTCATGGCCCTTCCTCCTTGGTCGGAAAAGCGAAACGGCATGCCCGGGTTTCGCGCTTGTTATTCTAGAACTGTTTAGCCCGGCGTGGCGTAGATTTGCGGGTTCCAGCAGTTGGGTGGCTGCCGGCCGTCCAGCACCGCCAGGACGTTGTCTGCCACCACGTTGGCCATCGCCTTCCTGAGCTCCGTAACAGCGCTCCCGACGTGGGGCGTAAACACCACGTGGGGCAGCGCCAGCAGCGCCGGATCGATCCGGGGCTCGCTCTCGAAGACATCGAGCCCCGCGCCCGCGATGCGCCGTTCGCGCAGCGCGCGGATGAGCGCCGGTTCGTCCACGACCGGTCCTCGCGCCGTGTTGACGAGGTAGGCCGTCGGTTTCATGAAGCCGAGCTCGCGCGCGCCGATCAGGTGGCGAGTTTGCGGCGTGAGCTGCACGTGGAGCGAGACGAAGTCGGATTCTGCCAAGAGTTGTTCGAACGGTCTCCAGGTGAGGCCGAGCTCGCGCTCTTCTTCCGCAGGCAGGCGACGGGGGTCGTGGTAGAGCAGCTGCATCGCAAAGCCCCGCGCACGCCGCGCGACCGCCCGGCCCACGCCGCCCATCCCGACCAGGCCCAGGACCTTGCGCGACACGCCGCCGCCTTCGAGATAGGACGACTGCGAGCCGGGGAATGTTCCCACGCGCATGAGGCGATCGCCTTCCGCCACGCGCCGGGCGACGGCGAGCAGCAGCGCCCAGGTCAGGTCGGCCGTCGCATCGTGCAACAACAAAGCAGGGATCACCGTGACGGGAATGCGCCGCGCCGTCGCTTCGGCCACATCGATGTCGGCCGGCGTGATGGTCATGGACGCGACGCCGCGCAGGCGCGGGTTGGCCGCAATCACGTCGCGGTCGACGCGGTCGTGCAGCAGACAGAACAGAATATCGTGATCGCGCACCGCGGCGAGCAGTTCGTCCTTGCTCACGATGTGCAGCGGGTCGGAGTTCAGCTTCACCTCGGCAACCTGGCGCAGCCGCTCAACTGCGCTTTGCGCCACCGGCTGGGTGATGTACACCCGCGGACGCATTAATGAGCACCGCGGAAATGGCGGAGACACCATTCCCGCTCGACGTTCCCCTCTCCCTTCGCGGGAGAGGGGGTAGGGGTGAGGGCGCGGGCGTAGCTAATCATTTGCGTGAAGCCCGCTAATGCATCCAGCGCACCACGCCCGCGACGCCGTCCACGGCCACCATCGAACCGTTGGGAATACGTTGGGTGGCGTCGAGCACGCCCAACACCATCGGGATTCCGCGCTCACGCGCGAGCGAGGCGAGGTGCGAGGTGCTGCCGCCGCGCTCCGCGACCACCCCGGCCACTTGCGTCAATATCTGGCTCAAGGCGGGGCCCGCCACTTTCGTGATCAATATGTCGCCCGGCGCGATGCGGGTAAGCTCGCATTCGCAATTCACCACGCACGCGCGTCCGGTACCCCAGCCAATTCCGGCCGGGTGTCCGTTGAGCCGCGGGTGGTGCAGCCATATTTCATCCGGCACCTGGGGCGGCTCCATATGCAGCGGGCGTGCCTGCAGCAATATGAACCCGGCATCGTCCATCGCCCATTCGATTTCAACCGGCGCCCCCATCAGATCTTCGGCCTTGCGCAGCAGTTGCCCGAGTTCGACCGCCTGCGATTTGCTCAAGCAGGGTTCGGCGATGAGTGATTTGGGCACGATTTGCGCAGTCGGCTCGGCGCGATGGACGCAGCCGACGCTGTGGTCTTTGCGGCCGGCCGTGGTACTCAGCAATTTACCTTCGCGGCTCAACTCGTAGCGGTCTGGCGTGACTTCGCCCTGGGCGATGGCCGATCCGAGCCCCCACGTCGCGCTCAACAGCATGCCGCCGTCAGCGGTTTGACTCAGACCGCCGCCGGAAGCACGCGCAGATATCAGCGGCTGGACGAGAACGGCCATCGCCGTATCCGCTGGGTCGATGTCGTGGGTCGCCATGTAGCGCAGGGCGCGCGTTGCCCACAGCGCACCCCAGCATGAGCGCACCGCAGTGATGAAGTCGGACTCGGTCTCGATCCCGATGAAGCTTTCGAACTGTCCGGCGAAGCTGGAACCGAAGCGGTCTTCGACCAGCGCGGACGAGCGAACCGCGACGAGCGCGCCGGTTTTCGCAACGAGCGCGCGCCGCGCTGCGAGCAGGGGCCCAAGAATCTCCGGGGTAATCGGTTGGTCGAGCAACCCGAGCTTCATGGCGAGCGCGTGCCGGCGTGCTTGTGGCCGATCCTGCGCCGCAAAGACGCCGCGCGCGTCGGCTTCCAGGTCCAGCGCTCTGATCTGCGTTCGATAGGCCGCGGCATCGAGGCAGAAGCCATCGGGAATGGGCAGGCCTGCGCGGCCGAGCGCCGCGAGATTCGCGGCCTTGGGACCAAAACGGCTGGCGTTGGTCGCCTCGGGGGTGGTCAGGGGAATGACGAGTTGTTCCATTTGCTCATTCAAGCGGCGGAATCGATGACGATGCGCAGTATGCGGCCCGGGTTGCGCTCATATTCCTCGAACGCCTCGGCTGCGCGGTTCAGCGGGTAGGTCGCCGTAATGAAAGGGGCAACGTCCACGGCGCCGGACGCGACGAGCTCGATGGATGGCGCCATGTCGGCGGCGACCAGGGCGCGCGAGCCGATGATATTGATTTCCTTGTAGTAGAGCGGAAAGGTGCTGAAGCCCGTAACGCACGCGTGGCTGACCGCGTAAGGCGAGAAGCGGCCGCCCGGGCGCAGCATATCGAGCCCGGTTCTCAGCGTCTCCGCTCCGCCTGTGGTGTCGATGACCACATCGGCGCCAGCGCCGCCGGTAAGTCGCAGCACTTCGCTGACCGCCTTTTCGGCGTCGGCGCTGACAGCATATCGCGCTCCCATGCGTTCGGCCAGTTCGAGCTTCCAACGGGTGCGCGAAACGACGATGACCGGATTCGCGCCGGCAAGCGCCGCGAGCCGCGTATGCAGCAGGCCTGTCGCACCCTGCCCGAGCACGACCACGGGCTCGCCGCGCCGGATGTCGAGCCGCAACTGGGCGTGGCGGACCGTTGCGAGTGTCTCTATCAAGGTCGCGGCGGCGAGCGGCAGGTAGTCCGGCAGCGGATGCACGTATCGGGCGGCAAGCCGGACATACTCGCTCATCGAACCCTCGACCTCGCGGCCGAACAGCCCCGCGTTGCGGCACAGGTTATCGGACCCGCGCCGGCACATGTCGCAGTGCCCGCAAGAGATGATGGGGTTGATGATAACCCGCTGTCCCGGCCGCACAACGGTGACATCCGGGCCGATGGCGTCCACGACGCCGGTCGCTTCGTGGCCGAGAACGACCGGATAGCGTACGCCGGGATGGTCGCCGGTGTAGATCGAAAGGTCGGTATGGCAGACAGCAGTGGCCGCGACGCGGACTATAACTTCCCCCGAATCGGCGACCGGCAGCGGCCGGTCGACGATGCCGAAGCGCCGCGGTGCTTCGAGCACCGCGGTCCGCGATCCTGTTTCCATCAAAGCGGCTTATGTGCCTGGCAGCTTGCCAAAATTGCAGTAGCCGGGCATCGGGTCCACCACCGTGATCTGCTCGACCGGGAAGTTGGAGACGATCTCGACGCTGTCCTTGTGGACAATCAGCATTTCTTCGATGCGCACGCCCCACTGGTGCGGTTTGCCGTGCTGGGTTTCGAGAGCGAACACCATGCCTTCCTTGATCTCGATCGGATGGTCGAGCGACCAGATGCGCGAGATTACCGGCTGGTCGTACTGCGCGAGGCCGAGGCCATGGCCCCACAGGTTGGCCGCGGCCTGATCTTCTTCCTCGTAACCCCAGGCTTCCTTGGCCGACGGCCATTTCGACGCGATTTCGCGGGTCGTGGTGCCGACTTTCACCGCCTTGATCGAGTCGTACAGCCATTTGAGCGCGGTCGCGTAGTAATCCTTCTGCTCCTGGTTCGGCTCCCGGCCCACCATGTAGGTGCGGTAGTAGCACGACTTGTAGCCGTTCCAGGTCAGCGCCGCCAGATCCATGAATACCATGTCGCCCGGCTTGATGATACGGTCCGAGAAGTTGCGCCAGTTGGGCCAGGTGTTCAGGCCGGAGGAGACGATCACGTCCTCGACGTCCTCCATGCCCGGGATGTTGTAGAGGAACTCCATGATGTGCGCCGTCAACTGGTTCTCGGTGAGGCCGGGCTTCAGGAATTTCATGAACTCCCAGTGCGCGGCGTCGCCGATGGCGCCGACCTGGCGCATGCATTCCTGCTCGTCCTGGTTCTTGACCGCGCGCGCCTCCATCATCGGCGTCATGCCGTCGACCCAGTCGATCTTCTGGTCCTTGAAGATCCGGATCATGTTGATGTCGACGAAGTCGACGCCCAGTTTCATGCCGTCGACGCCCCTCTTCTTCATTTCTTTCTTGATGGAGTTGGTGAATTTGGTGACCTGCTGCAGCGAAGCGGCGCCGGCCGCGCCCTTGATCCAGGCGTAGGAATACTTGATGTTGTCCTTCGGGATCCACGGCGAGTGTTTCTCGATGTGCGCGCCGATGTCGCCCTGTTCGTACAACACCGGCGCGTCATCGCCGCACAGCAGCGCGTAGCGCAGGCCGGGCTTCAGACGGTTCCAGCCCGGGGTGAGGGTGCTGGTGACGTAGCGCACGTTCTCGTCGTACATCAGCAGCATCGCGCCCAGTCCGTGGGCCTTCATCCGCTCGCGCGCGCGCTCGAGCCGGTAATTGCGCAGCCGATCCCAGTTGACGCGTTGCTGCCAATCCAGTCCCACCATTCCAACGTTTGCCATTGTGCTCTCCAGTCTGTGTTTACGTTTGAATCAGCCATGCTAAAGCGATGCGGCGGCGCGCGCCGAGTCCTGCGACTCGTGCAGTCGTTATTGGGTCTCGATGTTCGCGTCCTTGATCACTTTTCCGAAACGCTCGGTCTCCTTTTTCACGAAGGCGACGAAGTCGGCCGGCGAATTGCTGCTGACGATGGTAACCCCGCCATCGCTCAAGCGCTTGATGACCTGCGGGTCCTTCATCATTTCGATGCCGATCTTGTACAGCTTGTTGACCACCGCTTGCGGCGTGCCCTTGGGCACGAACAGGCCCTGCCATGACCCAACGACCATGTCGAGTCCCTGCTCGCGCATCGTCGGGATTTCCGGAAGCGCGGGGTTGCGCTGTGGCGAAATTACGCCCAGCATCCTGACGCGGCCCTGCTTGGCGAAGTTGACGGCGGAGGAGAACGTCACGAACATCATCTGCACCTCGTTGCCCAGGAGCCCGATCATCGCCGGCCCGGCGCCTCCTTTATACGCAATCTGTACTGCGTTCGTGCCAGTGGCCCTAAGGAACATGATCATTTCCAGCGCGTTCGCGCTGCTCGGCGCCGGCGCACCGTAGTTGAGCTTGCCAGGATTGGCTTTCATGTGGGCAATGAGTTCCTTGACGTTCTTCGCGGACAATGAAGGGTGAGTCACCAGGCAACCCGGAACATCCACCACCTGGGTTATCGGGATGAGGTCTTTCAGCGGCCGGTACGGAAATTTGACGTAGTAGTTCGGGTTGATCGCCATCGTGCCAACGTTGCCAAGCAGGACGTTATAGCCGTCGGGAGTGGCGCGGACCGCGATTTCCACGCCGATATTGCCGGCGGCGCCGCCGCGATTGTCCACCACGACCTGCTGTTTGAGTAGTTCGGCCATCGCCGGCTGGATAATGCGCCCGACGAAATCGGATGCGCCGCCGGGGGCGAACGGCACGATCATGCGCACCGGGCGGTTGGGGTAGGTCGGACTGTCGGCGGCAACAGCAGTCAGGCTGACGACCGATAACAGGCAGGCAGCGAATATTCTGAGATGGATTGAGGCGCGCATGGTCTTGTCTCCTCCTGGTTTTTGGCGGAATGTTCGGCAACAGGATGTGCGATGCTAATTTACCGCCAGTATAAATCCTCGGGCGTGATCGGTAATGAGACCGGCCGTTTGAGCCGCGCCGAAAGGTCGATCGCCTTGGTGAGCATGAGACGATTATGCCCTTCACGCGCAGTGGCGTGCTGGGTTTGCAGTCCGAGCGCAACCCGGTTGAGCCAGGAGTTGGTTTCCTCGCGCATCGGTCCGCGCAGCTCGCCGAGCGCCATGTCACCGACCGGGTAGCTGGTGAGGAAGTCGACGTAGCGCCGTTTGTCGGGCGCGTAGCCTTCGCCCTGCACGAGATTGGTGGCGAGCACGATGTCGCGGTGGGTGTCGTCGACGGTGAGCACGCCTTCGGTCCCGACCGCGCCGACTTCCAGGCTGTAGACCGCGCCTGGCCACACCTCGGGCAGCGCCCACGAAATCGCGCCGTGGTAGATGGCGCCGTCGTTGAACGTGATCATATATCCGGTGCCATCGATGCCCTGCCACTTCGGCCCCAGCGCCTTGTCGACCGAGCGCGCATAGACTTCGACCGGGGTCTTGGCTTCCATCAGCCACATGACGATGTCGAGCGCATGCGTTCCCGAAATCACCATCGGGGAGATCTCGGCGGGATTGTCGGAACGCTGGTAATTGTCGATCGCCACCAGCCGGTTCATGAAGGCGCGCGAAGTGACCATCGTGACGTCGCCCAGCGCGCCGGTTCGCACCTTTTCCTTGGCGACCAGCCAGCGGCGGCGGAAGCGCTGCGTATAGCCGATCACGGCGTCGACCTTCGATTTTTCGATCGCGTCCATCACCATCTGCGATTCGGCAAGGTCGGTGGCGAGCGGTTTCTCGATCAGCATCGGATGGCCGCGCTCAAGCGCGGCCATAATAGGATCAACGTGCAAATGCTCGTCTGTAGAGATAACAACCGCGCTTACTTCCGGCCGATTTACCAACTCGCGATGATCGGCTGTGACGAATTCCGCGCCGATACGCTCGGCGACCAGCCTGGCGCGTTCCGGGTTCTTTTCCGCAATGCCTATCCATGCAACTTCGGGATGGCGCGCGGCGAGCTCGCCGCGAATCAGGCCGACGCGTCCCGCGCCGACGATGGCGAGGCCGATTTTCTTGGGTTGCTTCCTCATCGGCCGCCCCCCGCGGCAAGCGCGCTGGCACGCTGTTCCGGCAGTGGCAACTGCACCGGCTCATTGCGCTCGGCGGAAATGTCGGCGGCGATATAGACCTCCATCACCTGGCGCGCCTGCTCGGGAGTGACCAGCACCGGCCGGTCACAGGCGACCGCCTCGACGAAATGCGCTGTTTCGCTCGCCATCGGACCGGCATAGGTATGCTCGACGAACTCGCCGGGCATGGTCGAAATCGGATGCACGATGCCATTCTGCATGGTGGTGAGCATCGTATCGCGGTGGGTATCGTCCACGATCAACGCGCCTTCGGTGCCCACGAATTCGATCCATGTCATCGAAAAATTGGGGTAGGCGGGCGGCAGACTCCAACCGGCGCAGATCACGAACGAGACGCCGCTGTCCATGGTGACCGTGATGTACTGCGTGTCCGGGACGTCGGCGCCGGTTGACGCCTTCATTGCACCGTAATTGACCTGCGAATACACCCGCACCGGTTTGGCCGGCTCAAGGCACCACAGCACGAAGTCGAGATCGTGCGTCGCTTCCATCGCGGCCGGGGAGAGCTTGCTGCGGCCGGTGATTTTCTTGCCCAGGCTGCGTCCGATATGCCGGCTCACGAGCGCGCTCACCGGCCTGCCGAGCGTGCCGTCGGTCGCGCATTTCTTTACGTAGGCGAACTTGGGATTGAAGCGCTGCGAGTAGCCGATCGTGAATTTGAGCTGGTTTTTGCGCGCGATCGCGATCAGCTCGTCGGCTTCGTGCAGCTCGATTGCGATCGGCTTTTCAAGAAACACGTGTTTGCCCGCCAGCAGGCTGTCGCGCGCCATCGGGTAGTGCAGATGCTCGGGCGTGGCCGAGATCATGACGGCATCGAGACCATCGACCTTGAGCAGCTCGCGGTAATCGGTGATGGCCGTTGTTGCGCTGCTCGCTGTCGCCACTTCCGCGAGCCGCTCGGGTCGCGTTTCGGCCAGATGCAGGCTCTTGACGAGCGGGTGGATCGCGCAGGTTTCGGCGCGGATGCCGCCGCACCAGCCGGTGCCGATGATGCCGACGTTGATTTGCTTCACTGAGATCCTCTCGTTGGATGCGGCTGCGCCGGTTCGCGCAACAGGTCGGTAACCGTCCATGTTACAGCGTGCGCTTGACGTCAGGTCGCTGCGGCATGCGCCGCAAATATCATTTCGGACCGCCTGTTATTTTACCTTATCTATGCTCCCGCGGTTTTTCCGGAACCGCATTTATGATGAGCTCGAGCGGCGGCGTGTTTCGTGACCGGCCTTCGTGCATCGGGAACATCTGCGGCGAGACGCCACGGTCAGCGCCAGCAGGTCAATCGGTCTGCCCGGGATGGTTGCCGGTAGCCATACTTGAGATTACACTTTATCAGGAATGGTCGCGCTGGATTTGACCATGTGCGAAATGTCGGTTGCGTTCATGGAGGCGATATGCGCTGGATCAGATTCTCTGCTGCGGGCAAGACCGCCTACGGAATACTGGAAGGGGAAAGAATCACCGAAGTGAACGGCGGCCCGTTCAATGGCTACGAGCGAACGGGCCGTGTTCATCTCCTCGGCGCGGTGAAGTTCGAACTGCCGGTAATACCGCCGACCTTTTATTGTGCTGGCAAGAACTATGCCGCTCACGTCATAAAATCGGCGCAGAGCCGTGGCGTAAAGCCGGACATTCCGCAGAAGCCGGATATTGGTTACCGTGCCAACAATGCGCTGGTTGCGCACAATGAGCCGGTTGTCATTCCTCGTGATGCGAGCGAAAAGATCGTCTACGAAGGGGAATTGGTTGTAGTCATCGGCAAGAAGGCGAAGCACCTCAGCGAAAGCGAAGCGCTAAGCTGTGTTTTGGGCTATACCATTGGCAACGATATTTCCGAGCGCACGTGGCAGCACTCTGACCGCACTTTCTGGCGCGGCAAGAACACGGACACGTTCAAACCGATGGGGCCCTGGATCGAGACCAATGTGGATCTCGAAGCCATGGAAACGATTGTTCGACTGAACGGAGTGGAACAGACCCGCTTCCCCACGAACGCCATGGTATTCGGCATAGCCACCTACATTAGCACCATGACGCGCTATCTCACGCTTTACCCCGGTGACGTGATCTGGATGGGCACCGATGGCACCTCACCGAACCTAAAAGCAGGGGACGTGGTGGAAGTCGAGATCACGGGGATCGGCACGTTGCGCAATCCTTTCGTGGCCGAAGGCGCGATCGACTCTCGGGACTGACTTCAGCGAGACGAACGATGCGAATCGGAATGTACTTTTCGGCAATAACGTATTGCGCGCTGGCTGCACTGGTTTCATCGACAAGCGTGGCCCAATCCTATCCGGCGAAGCCGATCCGCATCATCGCACCGTTTCCGCCGGGTGGCGGCATTGACGCCTCCGCGCGCATCACCGCGCAGGCGTTAGCGGAGAGCTTCGGCCAGCAGGTGATAGTCGACAAGCGCGCGGGCGCGGGTGGACGGATCGGCGCGGAGCTGGCCGCGAAAGCACCCCCTGACGGCTACACGCGGCTGATGGGCAGCTCTGGCCCGAACGCAGTCATTCCGGCGGTGCAGCCGAAATTGTCTTACGCCGTGTCTGATTTCACGCCCGTAAGCTTGGTGGCAATATCCGATTTTCTGCTCGTCGCGCATCCTTCTTTGCCAGTGAACTCGGTAAAGGATCTGATTGCGCTCGCCCGGAGCAATCCGGCCAAGCTTGACTTCGGTTCGACCGGCAATCTCGGGGGCCCCCATCTCGCGGCCGAGCTTTTCAAGATCCTTGCCAAAGTGGAGATGGTGCACGTGGCCTACAAGGGCGGCGGGCCGCAAATAACCGCGCTCATCAGCGGCGAGATATCCCTCACCTTCGCGAGCCTGCCGGCCGCACTCGGACATGTCAAAGCAAGCAGGCTGCGCGCGCTCGGCGTTAGCGGATCGAAACGCAACAGCGCATTGCCGACTACGCATGCTCCTTGCGCTTCAGCGACCTGCCGGCCGCTGTCGTCCATCATTGCAAACGCCGGGTGCTCGACACCCTCGGCTGCGCCATCGGGGCATTCGACGCGGAGCCGAGCCGGATTGCGCGCGCGCTCGCGCTGCGCGCGACAGTACCGGGCGGCGCTCGCGTGTGGGGGACGGATCATCGCACGCTGCCGGAGCTCGCTGCTTTCGCGAACGGCGTGATGGCCCGCTATTTCGAAGGCAATGACGCGTATCTCGGCGGCGGCGGACACCCCAGCGACGTCATCGCACCGGTGCTTGCCGCCGCTGATGCGAGGAGCGCTGATGGCAAGACGGTGATCACCGCGGTCACGTCAAGAACCCGATGACGGACGACGAAGTCAGCGCGAAATTTTTCAGTCTTGCGGGACGCGTGCTGCCGCAAGAGCAGGTGGAGCGGGCGTTCAGCCGTCTCTCGAGCCTCGATGAGGCCGAAAACATCGGCCCGATCCTCGCGGCCGTGCAGATCGGGACGAAGCGATGACCAGTACCGCATTGAAGACCGATCCAGCCGCGAGCCCGTCGCCGATCGCTTTTCCCGGCAGTCCGTACCGACTTTACGCGGCGTTCAAGCCGGCCGGCGACCAGCCGGAGGCGATCGTGAAGCTTGTCGAGGGCATCGAAAACGGGCTCTCGTTCCAGACGCTGCTCGGCGTCACCGGCTCGGGCAAGACCTTCACCATGGCGCACGTGATCGCGCGGCTTGGCTGCCCGGCGATCGTCATGGCGCCCAACAAAACACTCGCCGCGCAGCTGTATTCCGAGATGCGCGAGTTCTTTCCGGAAAATGCCGTCGAGTACTTCGTATCGTACTACGACTATTACCAGCCCGAAGCGTATGTGCCGTCGCGCGACCTGTACATCGAAAAGGACTCGAGCATCAACGAGCACATCGAGCAGATGCGGCTGTCGGCGACCAAAGCGCTGCTCGAGCGGCGCGACACCATCATCGTCGCGACGGTATCGGCGATCTACGGCATCGGCGATCCGTCGGATTACCACCATATGATCCTGCATCTGCGCGAGAAGGAAAGGCTCACGCAGCGTGACGCCATCCAGCGGCTCGTCGAGATGCAGTACGAGCGCAACGACATCGAGTTCAAGCGTGGCACGTTCCGCGTGCGCGGCGACGTGCTCGATATCTTCCCGGCGGAGAATTCGGAAACCGCGATCCGGGTGAGCCTGTTCGACGACGAGGTCGAAAACCTGTCGGTGTTCGACCCGCTGACCGGACACATCCTGCAGCGCGTATCGCGCTTTACCGTTTATCCGTCTAGCCATTACGTGACGCCGCGCGCTACGACGCTGCGCGCGATCGAGGCGATCAAGGCGGAGCTGCGCGAGCGCATCGAGTACTTTCAGCGCGAGAACAAACTGGTGGAGGCGCAGCGCATCGAGCAGCGCACGCGTTTCGACCTCGAAATGCTGAGCGAAATGGGTTTCTGCAAAGGCATCGAGAACTATTCACGCCACCTCTCGGGCCGCAAGGAAGGCGAGCCGCCGCCGACGCTGATCGATTACCTGCCGCCGGACGCCATGATGTTCATCGACGAGAGCCACGTCACGATACCGCAGCTCGGCGGCATGTATCGCGGTGACCGCGCGCGCAAGGAAAACCTCGTCGACTACGGTTTTCGGCTGCCGTCGGCGCTCGACAACCGGCCGCTCAGGTTCGACGAATTTGAAGGCCGGATGAAGCGCACCGTCTTCGTCTCGGCCACGCCGTCCGAATACGAGCGCGAACACCAGGCGCAGGTGGTGGAGCAGGTGGTGCGACCGACCGGGCTGGTTGATCCGCAGATCGAGGTGCGTCCGGCGTCAACCCAGGTCGACGAGCTGCTGTCTGAAATCAACGAGCGGGTGAAAGTGAAAGAGCGCGTGCTGGTGACGACACTGACCAAGCGCATGGCGGAAGACCTCACGGATTATTTCGCCGAGCACGGCGCCAAAGTGCGCTATCTGCATTCCGACATCGACACCGTCGAGCGCGTCGAGATCATCCGTGATCTGCGGCTCGGCGAGTTCGACGTGCTGGTCGGCATCAACCTGCTGCGCGAGGGGCTCGATTTGCCCGAGGTATCGCTGGTGGCGATCCTCGATGCCGACAAGGAAGGCTTCCTGCGCTCGGAGCGCTCGCTGATCCAGACCGTCGGCCGCGCCGCGCGCCATATCAACGGCAAGGCGATCATGTATGCGGACCGGGTCACGGACTCGATGCGGCGCGCGATCGGCGAGACCGAGCGCCGACGCAACAAACAACTCGCGCATAACAAGAAGCTGGGCATCACACCCAAAGGCGTGGTCAAGGGCATCCGCGACATGATCGAAGGCGTTTACGACGCGCAGGAAGCGCAGCAGCAGTTGAAGGCGGCGCAAGCCGAAGTGGTCTACAAGGTGATGAGCGAGAAAGAACTCGCGCGCGAAATCAAGCGCGTCGAGAAGGAAATGCTCGATGCCGCGAAAAACCTCGAATTCGAGCGCGCCGCCGGGCTGCGCGACGAGCTGAAGCAGCTCAAGCAGCGGCTGTTCATCGGGCTCGCCGCTTAGCGCTCAGCCGGCTGCGTTCGCCTTGATTGGGGGGAGCGGGGTCAGTTTGAGATAACCCGGGTTTCGTGGACACCGAAAATAGGGGCATAATTCCCTATTGGAGATGTTCGGTGAGCAAACGGCAACGGTTTACGAGTGCAAGCTTCAACTGGCTAATGGGGCCAGGTTCGAATAAAAATTCGAATAAAAATTAGAACGCCTCACCCAATGCCCGCTGTCCGCGGGCGTAGTTCTTTTTAGCGGCTACTTCTCTTCTGGTGTGACAAAGCCGATGGCGTACTGTCCAACAATTCAGCCGAGGCGTGCGGTAGACTGTTGGCATGGGTGCTTTGCCGCCGCTGCTCTCGTTCCTGCTGATGGTCGTGGCTGGGTGGGTTCATCGCCGCCCACTGATCGCCATCGAGTTCCTCATGGCTGAGAACCGGGTTCTGAAAGGCCGGCTGCGCGGGAGGCGGATTCGGTTCACTGACGCCGAACGAGGCGGTGGGGCGCAAGGCCCTGCTCGCACTGGACACGATGATTTCCCCAGACACGCTGCTGCGCTAGAACAATCAGCCTCGGAGTGAATTAAACTCCGTGAAGCGCTTCCCCAACGCCCGCGGTCGCGGGCGTTGTTCATTTACCCGACGATCTTGGCGATGGCGTTTCTGAGCGCCTGCTGATCTTCGGTTGTAAGCTGGCCGAGCGCCGGATGACGAGTGCCTGCTCGATGGTGGTGATGACGGGCTTGACAGCCGCGGGTTTGATGAGGCCTGCGGCCTGCCAGTTGGCGACGGGCGCCTCGCCGGGCGCACCCGAGGGCCTCAACTGGCTGGTGACCGCCATGATGACGAGATCGCGCTGTGCGGTGTGGTAGGCGGCGCTGCTAATGATGACCGCAGGGCGCTTCTTGGTGCCAGCCTGGTTGGTGAAAGGAAACGGGACGAGGACGATGTCGCCGAAGCTATAGCCTGTCGTAGGCGGCATCGTCGGGATTATCCCAGACCTTCTTGAACGCGGGCTCGGCGGCCCGGGTGAGTTGCTGCGTGTCGCCGCGCGAGCGCAGGAAGTCCACGAAGTCCTCCACCTCTGCCACGCGCTCGGGCGGTAGGGCCTTGAGTTTCTCCAGGAGGGCCTGCTCGTTCGGGTTGTTCATGACCGTTTCTCCTTTAACCGTTCAGGATTATCCCCCCGTTTTGTACGTCCGACAATAAAGGATCGGGCTCGCCGCCGCCTAGGGCTCAGCCGGCTGCAATCCGTTTCGGCTGCTGCGCGCGTTTCGCCTTGATGGCGGCGAGCACTTTCTCGGGGGTTGCCGGCAGCGAGGTGATGCGCACGCCGACCGCATCGCGAATTGCATTCAGGATCGCCGCCGCCGTCGGGACCGCTGTCGGCTCGCCGACGCCCTTGGCGCCGAACGGCCCGGTCGGATCAAAGCTCTTGACGATATCGACCTCGATTTCCGGCATGTCGAGGCTGGTCGGCATGATGTAGTTGGTGAGGTTGGGGTTGATCTGGCGGCCGGCGTCGTCGAACAGGATCTCCTCCTGCAGCGCGAAACCGATCCCCATCGAGATGCCGCCCTCGATCTGCCCTTCCACCAGCATCGGGTTGATGGCGGTGCCGCAGTCATGAGCCGCGACGATGCGGAGCACTTCCACTTCGCCGGTCTCGTCGTCGACGTCCACCTCGGCGATCTGGGTGGCATACACATAAGTGCTGAACGGCTTGCCCTGTCCGGTTTCCGGATCCAGCGCGACGGTCGCCGGATTGAAAGATGCGGCTCCGATCGGCGGCTGGCCCATGACCACCTGCGCATGATTGGCCACCTCGCCGATGGCGAGATTGCGCTGTGGGTAGCCCTTGACCTGGATCTTGCGGTCCCGCGCTTCGATCTGATCGGGTTTCACGCCCAGCATCGGCGCCGCGACTTCGAACAGAATCAGCTTGGCCTTTTCGGCGGCAAGCCGGGTCGCGTTGCCGGTAACGTAGGTGGTGCGGCTGGCGATCGCGCCCGTGTCCATCGGCGTTGCGTCGGTGTCGGCCGAGACCACGTGCACGTCGTCGGTGGCGATGCCCAGTTCTTCCGCCGCGATCTGCCCCAGGATAGTCAGCGAGCCCTGGCCGGTCTCCACCGTGCCCGTGAGCAGGGTGGCGGTGCCGTCCTCGTTGATTTTGACGACCGCAGCGCTCGGATTCGCCGAGACCGTGAAGCCGATCGGGTACCACATGCAGGCGATGCCGCGTCCGCGCCGCTTCATGACCGCGGCTCCTTCCAGCCAAAGCGCTGCGCGGCCTGTAGCAGCGAGTCCTTGACCACCACGCTGTGCAGGACCTGGCCGGTCGGGCTCGGCGAGCCTTCCTCGAACGCATTGAGCAGCCGGATGTCGAGCGGGTCGAGGTTCAGCGCGGCGGCGATGTCGTCCATGTGCGATTCGTAGGCGAAGCACACCTGCGGCGCGCCGAATCCGCGCATTGCGCCGGTCATCGTCTTGTTGGTGTAGACGACGTATGCTTCCGTATGTAGATTATCGATCTTGTAGGGGCCGGCCGACAGAATGCACGCCTTGCCGAGCGTCGTCTCGCTCCACGAGCAGTAGGCGCCGCCGTCGAGTACCAGGCGCACTTTGCGCGCGAGTATCCTGCCGTCTTTCGACACGCCGGTCTTGTAATCCATGATGATCGGATGGCGCGTGGTCGTCGCGATGAATTCCTCGGTGCGCGTGAACGTCCCCTTGACGGGGCGACCGGTCTTTTTCGACAGTAGCGCGAGCACCGGCTCCTGCGTGATCTCGTTCTTGCCGCCGAAATTGCCGCCGACGATGGTGGCCACGATGCGGATGCGGTTGATCGGGAGTTTGAGCGTGCGCGCGACGTCGGCACGGCCGAGCGTGATTCGCCCCAGCGTCGAATGGATGGTGACGCGGCCGTTGGGGTCCCACATGGCAATCGTCGCGTGCGGCTCCAGCGGCGCGTGCTCGACCATCTGGGTGCGGAAGCGGCCCTCGAAAATATGGTCGGAGGCGGCGAACCCCTTGTCGATGTCGCCCTTCCTGATGACCTTGGTCGCGTAGATGTTGCCGTTCGGCGCATGCACCTTGGGCGCATCATCCTTCATCGCCTCGAGCGGATCGAAGACCGCCGGCAGCGGTTCATACTCCACTTTGATCCTGTCGAGCGCTTCGAGCGCGATTTGCTCGGTGACGGCCGCCACCGCCGCGACGCCATCGCCCGCATGAAAGACGCGGTCGTCGGCCAGCACCGGCTGGTCCTTCAGCGACGGCCCGAACGAGTTGACGGGGATTTCGCGGCCGGTCAGCACCGCCATCACGCCCGGCATCGCTTCGGCTTCCCGCGTATCGATGCTCCTGATGCGCGCCGACGCAACGCCCGCCCGCTTGATTTTCGCGTAAAGCATTCCCGGAAAAGCGAGATCGTCGATATATCTGGTCTGGCCGAGGCCGTGCAGGCGGCCGTCGGGCCGCGTCGCCCGCTGGCCGACGGCAGGGGTCTGGTGGCGGACCTCCGGGACCAGGGTTTCAAGCGGGTAGGTCACCGGCGGCGTGATCGCCGGCAGGCGCAGCGTTTCATCCGCTTCGCGCAACGTCTCCAGCGGAGCTCTTTTTGCGGCGACTTTGGTTTTCGTGGCCATGGTTCGGTCCTTTCCGCTGCGAACTACGCGGCTTTGTCCGCGGGTTCGCCGCGCAGGGCGCGCGCAGCATCCTGGACCGCTTCTATGATCTTGGTGTAGCCGGTACAGCGGCACAGGTTGCCGGCGAGGGCGTCGCGGATCTGCTGTGCCGTCGGGGCGGGGTTCTCGTCGAGCAGCGCCTTGGCCGACAGGATGATGCCCGGTCCGCAGAAGCCGCATTGAAGCGAGGCGTTATCCTCGAACGCCTTCTGGATCGGGTGCAGCCCGTCCAGGGTGGCGAGCCCCTCGATGGTCAGCACGTCGCGGCCGTCGGCCTGGCCGGCCAGCATCAAGCAGGCGTTGACCGGCTTGCCGTCGACGATCACGGTGCACGCGCCGCAATCGCCGACGTCGCACCCGAGCTTGGCGCCGGTCAGGTTGAAATTATCGCGCAGCAGCTTGAGCAGCGTCGTTTCCGGTGGCACGGACGCGGTGCGCGCCTCGCCGTTGACGTTGAGCGTTACGTTCGCCATTTCATGTCTCCCTGTCGCGCTTCGCCTTGGCCTGCGCGCAGGCGCCTTCCAGGGCGCGTTTGATGAGTACCGCGATCAAATCCTGCCGGTACTCGGCGGAGGCGCGGAAATCGCTGATCGGCTTCGCTTCGCCGACGGCGATGCGGCCGGCCTCGGCCATCGCCTCCGGCGTGATCGCGCGGCCCTCGAGGTAAGCCTCGGCTTTGGGCGCGCGGATGACCGTCGGCGCGACTGCGCCGAGCGCGATGCGTGGTGCGGCGAATACTTGTTTGTCGCGGCCGACCCACAGGCTTGCTGCGACGTTGACCAGCGCCAGCGCTTGCCCCTTACGCAAGCCAAACTTGACAAAATGTGCCGGCTTGCCGAAGTTCTGTTTGGGGATGACGATCTCCGCCAGCAGTTCATCGGGCTTGAGTATGGTTTTGCGCGGCCCGACGAAGAATTCGGCCAGCGGCATCTGCCGGCGGCCGGCGGGCCCGGCGACGGTGACCAGCGCGTCGAGCGCGATCAACGCGGGGCCGCTGTCCATGGACGGCACGCCGCTCATCAGGTTGCCGCCCAGCGTGCCGAGATTCCGGGTCTGCACGGCGCCGATGGTGTGCGCCGCATCGACCAGGGCCGGGAACATTTCGCGGATCAGCGCCGAGCGCATGATCTCGGTGTGCGTGACCAGTGCGCCGATGCTGAGCCCCTCGTCCGTGACCGCGATGATTTTCAGGTCCTCGGCGCGCGAGATGTCGATGATCACTTCCGGAACGTGGGGGGAGGACTTGAGCTCGACCAGCAGATCGGTGCCGCCCGCGAGGACCTTGGCGAACGGGCCGTACTCGGCGAGCAGCGCCACAGCATGCCGGCAATCCGTGGCGGTGACGAGTTCAAATGCTCTCATGCTTCGTTTCCGGTTTATTGCTTGACAGCGCGGCGCTTGCGCCTGGCGCCTGCGAGCCCGGCCATCTCGCCGAGCACCGCGCAAACGGAGCCGCTGTCCTGTTTGGCGTAACCCGCGGCCATCGCGGCGGTATAGAGGGGGGCGCAGGTGGCGAAAAGGGGTGTCGGGCAGTCGAGGCGCGTCGCGAATTCGCCGATCAGGTCCATGTCCTTCTGCCACACCTCGACCTTCATCGTCGCCTCGCGGTAGTCGTCCGCCACCATCATCGGGCCCCGCACTTGCAGCATGCGCGAGCTGCCGGCGCCGTCGCTCACCACCTTGAGGGTGAGGGCGGGATCCAGCCCGGCCTTCCTGGCCAGCACCAGCGCCTCGGCGGCGGCGACGTTATGGATCGCGACCAGCAGGTTAGCGATGAACTTCATCTTGATGCCCGTGCCGAACGCGCCCAGATAATAGTGCGCGCGGGAAAAGCCCGCGAAGACCTCGCGGCAGGCGTTGCAGGCGCCACGCGGGCCGCTGGCGTAGACGGTGAGATCCTTGGTGCGTGCTTGCGCGCCGGTCCCGCTCAACGGACAGTCGAGCAGCGTGATCCCGTTGCGCGCGAGCGTGCGGCGCGCGGCTTCCTTGGCAGCGAGCGGCAGCGTGCTTGTTTCGACGACGATGAGGCCTTTGCGCGGCGCACGGGTAAGATCGGCTGCGACCGCTTCGAGCGCAGCCACCGAGGGCAGCGAAGTGACGACGATCGGCGCCCCGCGCGCGACCTCGGCGCCCGAACGTGCGGCGACGCCGCCGATGCGAGCGAAGGCGCCGCGCGCCGCGGGCAGCACGTCGTAACCAACGACGCGAAACCCCGCCCGCAACAGGTTCGATGCCATCGCCGAGCCCATGATGCCGAGCCCGATCATGCCTGCGGTCCGATTCGTCTGCATTGCCGTTTCCAGGTTGGTTCAGGGGATGAGCAGGAAAGAACCCGTGTGTGGCCGGGTCGGAAGCTGTTTGAGCGAGATATCAACCCCGACCGTACAGGCCGCGAAGTATAGCAACCCGATGCCGGCCGCGCCAACCGCAGGCGCGCATGGTTCCTTGATGGTTTCTATGTAGATAGCAGGTAGTTTTGTCCGGTCAACCGCTGTTTTTGGTGCGACTGAATATACCTTCTGATGCAAGCAACTTTTCCACGCCCAACTTTGCAATTAGCTTCGACATAACCAGTCGCACAACGAGGGATGGCGCAGAAAACATCGCGAGCACGACGCGGAGACGCGCTTCCGGATTCGCGCTGAACGCGGCCGCGGCCACGCCGAACGCGGCCTCAAATTGCTGCGCAAGGCCGCCGGGGGTACGCGGCGGGCATAGCTGAGTCGGTAAACCTGATTCACAGCTCGCGCACCAGCAGGCCGTCTTTCTGTTCGGCGGTACACGGCCCAACGACGAACCCCTGCGCGTGCGACTGACGCATGGCGATACGCTCGTGTGGGGCGCGGGCCGGCAACACTGCCCGACCCTCGCGCGTGCTGGACGCGCGCTAGGCGGGAGGCGCCGCGCCCACGCCGATGTTGCGGGGCGCAGGCTGCGGCGGGGTCTGGACCACGTATTGCCCCCAACCCGGCTCGGCCCGCAGCGCGCCATCGCGCACAACGACCTTGCCGCGGACCAGCGTGCAGACGGGCTGGCCGCGCACCTCGCGGCCGTGCCACGACGAGATCCGGCTCTTCGAGTGCAGCTTCTCCTGGTCGATCGTTCCGGCGCGGTCGAGGTCGACGATGACGATGTCGGCATTCGACCCGACGCGGATCGTCCCCTTGCGCGGGTAGAGCCGCCAGAGCTTCGCCGGATTGACCGCCGACAGCCGCACGTAATTCGACAACGTGAGGCGCCCGCGCGAGACCTCCGTCAGCATGAGCGACATCGCCGTCTCGACGCCGAGCATTCCGCACTGACATTCCCAGATGCCCTGCTTGAGTTTCTCGGCCGGCGTGTGCGGCGCGTGGTCCGATTCGAGGTGGGAAACGAGGCCTTCGGCGAAGGCCTCGGCGAGGCTGCGCCGCGCCGGGTCGGCGCGAAGCGGAGGGTTGACCTTGAACCGGGCGTCGGTCCCCACGTCGCGGTTGAGGAGCAGGTGGTGCGGCGTGATGCCGACGCTCATGCCCGCCGCGCGGGCGGCCTCCACGGCGAGCCGCGTCGTCGCGTGCGCGATGTGGACG
>JACQOI010000126.1 GCA_016202615.1 Betaproteobacteria bacterium | reverse complement strand
GGCATAGTTAAGCTCTCCCGGTCTAGCTTTGGCCAAGGCGATCAATTCCTTGACGGACTTTACCGGCAGCGAGGGATGCACAACAAGAACGTGAGGCGAGCTTGCTATCAATGAGATCGGTGAAAAATCCCTCACCGGATCGTAAGTCGTTTTTTGTATGAGCGGCGCGATCCACAAGAAGTTGGCGGTGAGAAGCAGGGTATAGCCATCAGGCGGCGCTTTGGCCGCAATTTCCCCGGTAAGGCCGCTCTGTCGATTATCGACTATCACCGGTTGGCCCAAGGCGCCTGTAAGCTGTTGCGCGATCAGACGCGCCGCGTAATCGTTGCCCCCTCCAACGGGAGCGGTTACGATGCGAACATGCTTGTTCGGATAATCCTGGCCGGACACCACACCCGCGCCCGGAATCATCAGGCCCACCGAAAACATCCATACTACGAACCGCGGCAGTAACATAAATTTTCCCGAATCAAAAACTTTCCAAGCTCGTAATTACAGGTGCCCCGCTCTTCATTGAAGTAATACCGCACTTTAGCAGAAATTGAGGCGCAGGCCCGGGCGCGGCCATTCCATCTCGATCAGCTGTCCGGTCGTCGACAGCGTGATGTACGCGGTGCGCATGTCGGGTCCGCCGAAGCATAGGTTGGTCGCGTAGATATCCGGCAGCGGCACATGCTCGACGATGCGCCCGTCGGGCGATACCACGGTGATGCCGCCGTTGATGAGCGTGGCCACACAGATGTTGCCGTCGCGCTCGACCTTCAACGAATCGAAGAGCTGATAACCCGCCGAACCGGACACCAGCCGCCCGCCATTCGGCGAAGGCCAGGGCTTGCTTCTAATCGCGCCGGGTCCCGTGATCTCGAATTCCCACAGGCGCGCCGTAATCGTCTCCGCCACGTAGAGCCTTGAGCCGTCGGGTGAAAGCCCGATCCCGTTGGCGCTTATCATCGGGAAAATGACTTCCCTCAGTTCAGAGCCGTCCGGATTGCCATAGTAGACGCCCGCCCGGTCGATCGTGCGCTCCCGCGTTTTTCCCATGTCGGTGAACCAGAAGCCCCCTACCGCATCGAACACAATGTCGTTCGGACCTTTGAGGGGATGCCCGCTCGCGCCGCCGTAGAGCGTGGTGACGTCTCTGGTCAGCAGGTCAACGCGCTGGATGCTGCCCCCGGTATAGTGGTCGGATTGGAGAGTGGGACGCAGCAGGCCTGGTTCCTCATGCCACTCGAAGCCGCCGTTGTTGCACACGTAGCACGCGCCGTCTGGACCGATCGCCGCACCATTGGGGCCGCCGCCCAGATGCGCGACCACCGACTTGTCGCCATCCGGTGCGATGCGCGTAAGTGTGGCGCGCTCGATTTCGACGACCAGCACTGAGCCGTCGGCAAGAATGATGGGCCCTTCCGGAAAGCGCAAGCCAGTCGCAAGTGTCTTCCATTTGCCCATTGTGTTGTCTCCCGGCCGGGCCCTCGGCGCCGCTGCTGGCCTGCTGCGTCAGCTCCGCTTTGCGGCGGCAGCTGCAGCCGTCTGCCCCGCAATCTTGCGCAGTTCAACTTTCTGGATTTTTCCCGTTGGCGTCAGCGGCAGCGATTCGACGATGACGAAGTGGCGCGGCACCTTGTAGCTCGACAACTGGTCGCGGCAGAACGCCTCGAGCGCCTCGGGCGTCGCGGCTCCCGGTTGCTTGAGCACCACGTAGGCGACCGGAAGCTCGCCCATCACGCGGTCCGGGATGCCGATCAGAGCGCACATCTGCACGCCGGAATGGGCCGCAATCACCCGCTCGACTTCCGCGGGGTAGATATTCGCGCCGCCGGTGATGATCATGTCCTTGGCGCGGTCGACGATGCGCAGGAAAAATCCGTCCTCGAGCACGCCGATGTCGCCGGTGTGGAACCAGCCGTCGGGCAACGAGGCGGGATTGACGCGGCCCTGTTGCCAATAGCCCTTGATTGCGGTAAGCCCGCGCACGAGGATCTCGCCGGCGGTGCCGGGCGGTACCGGACGCCCTTCGGCGTCGACAAGCTTCGCCTCGATGGTGCCGCCGAGGGTGCCGGCACAGCCGGGTCTACGCGGTGCGCCGAGCATCTCCCGGGAGATGGCGCCAGCTTCGGTCGCGCCGTAGATGTTGAGCAGGGTCGCCCCGGTCAGAGACTCAAACTTGCTGACGACCTCCGCGGAGATGGGAGCGCCGGCCACGGAACACACGCGCAGGCTCTTCATCGCCGCGAGCGCGTCGCTCTTCTTGTCGATCAACAGCGTGTACATCGTGGGCACCGCAAAAAAACTTGTCACCCGGTGCTTTTGCACCAGCTCGCAGCACTTGTCGAGATCGAAACGGTTCATCAGAACCACGGTGCCGCCGGCGAGTACCACGGGAAGGATTCCGTGGATCGGCGCCACGGCCCAGAACATCGGCGTCATCACCAGGTAGACCTCGGAAGAGGTATAGCGGCACGCGATAACCCAGCTGTGGGCGAGATGGCTCACGAACTCGTGATCGATCGGTGCGCCCTTTGGTTTGCCAGTGGTGCCGGAGGTGAAGAACAGCGCGAGGATGTCGTCGGGCCTGCGGTTTGCCTGCGCTTCCGGCGTGGCGCCGCCGCCCTTCATCCAGCCCGCGAACAGCCCTCCGGCGTCGTCGTAGGACGAGAGCTCGTAGGAGAATCTGCCCTGCAGCGCGCGCGCCGTCGCCTCGCCTTCAGCCGTCGTCAGGATGAGGCGCAGCCCGCTTTCGGCGAGAATGTGCTCGAGTTCCGCCGGGCGCAGCATGACGTTGAGCGGAACAAGGATGAATCCCGCCTGGATCGCGGCGAACATTGTAACGACGAGCTCCCAGCGGTTGTTGCCGTGATAGGCGACGCGATCGCCGGGCACCAGCCCCAGTGCACGCATTCCCGCGGCGACGCGATTGACCGCGTCGTCGAGCTGAGCATAGGTGAACGATATCTCCCCGTCGACCAGGGCGGTCTTGTCGGGGAAGCGCAGCGCGGACCTGGTAAGGAAATCGCCGACGATATTCATGCTGGAGCTTCAGACCATCGTCAGGCCGCCGCTCACGCTCAGCACCTGGCCGGTGATGAAACTCGACTGGTCGGAGACGAAGAACAGCACCGCGTTAGCGATCTCCTCGGCTTTGCCGAAGCGCTTGAGCGGGATCCATTTTTGAACCGAGAGGATGATCTTGCCGATCTGCGGATCCTGTATGTTGTGCTGGAGCTGCGGCGTGTCGGTCAATCCCGGGCAGATGCAGTTCACGCGGATGTTGTGACGCGCCTCTTCGCGCGCCAGCGTTTTCGTGAAGCCGAGCAATCCCGCCTTCGCCGCCGCGTACACCGCTTCGCCGGTCGAACCGACGCGCCCGGCATCGCTGGAAATGAACACGATCTTGCCGTGGTTTGCCGCAATCATATGCGGCAGCACCGCGTGCGTGACGTGGAGGTGGCCTTTGAGATTGAGGTCGATGAGAAAATCCCAGTCGGCCTCCGTGGTTTCCACAAACGGCTTGATCGCATCGAAGCCCGCGTTGTTGACCAGGATGTCGATGCGCTTGTACCGGTCCGCGACTTGCTGCACCACGCGCTTCACGTCGGCCCCCTTGGTGATGTCGAGATCGAAGGCCTCCGCACGGCCACCGGCCTTGCGCACCTCCTCGGCGACCGCCTTGGCGTTCTCGCCTATCTTGTCGCAGGAAATGACAATGGCGCCTTCCGAGGCGAGCAGCAGGCAATCGGCGCGGCCCATGCCGCGGCCGCCCCCGGTGATGATAGCGACTTGATCCTTGAGTTGCATGGCTAATCTCCTTTCGTTACGGGTCTGTTATCAATTCAGTTTGAAAACCTCGACGGCGGTGTGAACAGATTGCACCAGGTGTCGATGATGGGATACGCACTCACGATTCGCTCTCCTTGATATCGGTGGATTAAATGATTTGATGTGCTTCGAGTTCGCGGATCTCACCTGCGGTGAGCCCGAGCTCGCACGAAAGAATTTCATGCGTGTGCTCGCCGAGCCGTGGCGCGCGAGCAAGAGGCGGATGGTCCTCGCCCGGGGTGAGGATGGGAACGCCTGGGGCGAACAGCCCCGGAATTACGCCGGTAAGCGGATGCTCCAGCGGGTGCAGCATGCCGCGCGCCTTGAGCGACGTGTCATCAATGAGTTCGTCGAGGCTCTCGGCGACCCTGGCGCACGGCACTCCCTGCTTGCCGGTACGCGCTATCAGTTCGTCAACTGCCTGCGGCTCGACCCATTTCGCGACTTCCTGATCAATCCAATCCTGTTTCTCAAGCCGCGCGGCGAGCGGGACGAGCGCCGGGTCGCGCAGCTCCGGCTTGCCCATCAGCTCGGCGAGCCGCTTCCAAACGCGGGGCGGCGCGGCGTTCAGCGCGACGAAACCGTCGCGGCAGCGATAGACGTTACAGGGCGCGAGGCGCGGGATGCGGCTGCCGGTGCGCAGGGGAAAACCCCACTGAACCTGCGCTTCCATGGGTTCCACCATCAGCATCGCGACCAGCGAGTCGTGCATCGCGACGTCGACGACGCTGCCGTGGCCGGTGCGGTCGCGCTCGCGCAGCGCCGCCAAAATGCCGATGACGGCATAGAGGGAAGGAACGGTGTCGCCGAAGCTGATGCCGGTCCGCGTCGGCGGCCGGTCGGCGTAGCCGTTGGTCGCCATGGTGAGCGAACTCGCCTGCACAATGGGATCGAACGCGGGCAAAGCGGTCTTGGGACCGAAACGGCCGTAGCCGGAAATCGAGCACAGCACGATGCGCGGGTTTGCCTCCGAGAGGCTCGCGTAGCCTAGACCCCATTTCTCCAGCACGCCCGGCGCGAGGTTCTCGATCACGACGTCGGACTTTTCGACGAGGCGCAGGAACAGCGACTTTCCCTGCGGGACCTCGAGGTTCAGCGTGAGGCTTTTCTTGCCGCGATTGCGCTTGAGGATCGCGATCGACTCGTCGTCGGCACAGGTCGGCTCGCGCAGGGCGGTGCCGGTGGCGCCGCAGAAGGGGGGAAAGGTACGCGATGGGTCGCCCCCTTCGCGCCGCTCGATCTTGATCACCTCCGCACCGAGGCCGGCGAGGGTGAGCGTGGCGAACGGTCCGGAAAGATAGCTCGTGAGATCCAGTACCCGCAGTCCCGAAAGCGATTCACGCATGGCCGGTTTCATCCAGGTCGAGGAGGCGTTTGGCGTTGGCGCCGAGGATCATGTCCACGTCTTCCTGCGAGAATTCGGCGCTCGCCTGCGGCAGCCGGCGGATGCAATCCAGCCACGCAGTGAGCGCGGACTTATCGCCGCCGACGGCGGGGCCGGAAAGATGGTCACTGCCCCACAGGATGCGCTCGGTGCCCATCTCGTGCTTGATCTCCGCGAGAATCTCGACGAATTTCCCGTAATTCCGCGACGCCAGCTTGTACCACTGCGAGAGCTCGAGATACGCGTTTGGATTGCGGCGCGCGACGTCGACGGCGTCCGTCCAGTGATAAGGAAAGCCCGCGTGGCCGATGATGAACTTGAGATCGGGTAGTTCGGCCTGCACGTCGCCGAGCAGAGCCGGATTGCCGTAGCGCGCGCGCATCGGGAAGACGGCGCCACCGGAGTGGAACATCACCGGCACGTTCTCCTCCATCGCCACGCGGCATACCGCGAGCGACTCGGGCGAGGCCGGATCGAAGCCCGCCATTGGATAGAGGTTCAGCCCGTTCAGGTCGAAGCGGCGGATGGTCGAGCGTACGAATTCCGCGGCGCCCGGCCGGCGCGGGTCGATGCCGGTGAACGAAATGTAGCGGCCGGCGTAACGCTTCTGGAGCGCCGCGTTGTGCGCGACGATCTCTTCTGGCGAGGAGCGCGGCTCGCCCAGCGCCACGCCGTAGTCCAGCGGGTGGCTCACCACAACGTCGATCTTAGCGGCGTCGAGGTCGGCAAAAAGATAAGTCGCATCCGGGTCGAGAATCCGCCCCTCGAGTTTTGCCGCGAGTTCCTCGCGGCTCGACGTTGCGGGGCGCTTGGAAGCGAGGTATCGCGCCAGGGCATCGAACCAGCGACGCGGCAGGTGCCCCGCGGCAAACAAATGGACGTGGAAGTCGACGATCATGCGATAGTCCCCGCGACGCAAACGGCCGGCCGCATTACTTGGGCTTGCCCGACCCGGAGCGCCGGCGGGACATGAAGCCTTGCAGCACTTCGCGGTTGCGCGGCGTAGCGTAACACTCTCGCAGCAGCGACACCACAAGGTCGTTGCTGTCGATCCCGAGCGCCGAGGTGCGGGCGCACGCCAGGACCGCACGCACCGCATTGGGCTCGAACTCTGCGATGCGCTCGGCGACCCGCTGTACCGTGTCATGGAATTCCGCCGCCGGGCATACTTGATCGATGATGCCCTTTTGCTGTGCCGCCTCGGCAGTGATGAGTTCGGTCGACATCACCAGATCGAGCGTCTGCGCAGCGCCGATGAGACGGGTGAGACGCCGGACCCCGCCGGCCGCCGGGAACAGCCCGACCTTCAGTTCGGGCAGCCCGAGGCGAATTCCGGCGACCGCGATGCGTTGGTGACAGGCCAGGGCGAGTTCCAGACCGCCACCAACCGCGACGCCGTTGATCGCCGCGATTACCGGCTTCTCGCTCGCTTCGATGAGATCGACCACCTCGTGCCATTTGCGTATATGCACGCCGATGTCCGGCAAGCCGCTCGCAAGCTCCGCAATATCGGCGCCGGCGCAGAAGAACTTCGGCCCGCGTCCGGAGAGCGTGATGACGCGGATCTCGGGATCTGCCAGGCATTGCCGAAAAAGAGTCGCCAGCAGCAGCATATCGGCGCCGCGGAGCGCGTTTCCAGAATCGGCGCGAGTAAACGTGAGCCGTGCGATGGCGCCGCGCCGCTCGAGAATAACAGTATCCGCGGCAGCGCTCACGCGAGTTCCCGGCGCAGCGAACGGAAAACCAAAGCGCGCTGGAGTTCGTTGGCGCCCTCGAAGATCTGAATACCCTTGGCATCGCGCATCATGCGCTCGACCGGATGTTCGGCCGTATAGCCGTGTCCGCCGAGCAGTTGCACGGCGTCGGTCGTCGCTTTCATCGCGACGTCCGAGGCGAAGTATTTCGCCATCGAGGCGTGTCGCGAGAACGAGTCACCGGCATCGGCAAGCCGGGCTGCTTCCATCGTGAGCTGACGGGCAGCCTCGATTTCAGTCGCCATGTCGGCGAGTTTGAATTGCACGCCCTGAAAATCGGCGAGCGCTTGGCCGAATGCCCTGCGATCCAGCACGTAGCGGAAGGCATAATCGAACGCGCCCTGCGCGAGCCCGACGGTCATCGCCGCGATTCCCACGCGCGAGTAGTCGAGCGCTTTCATAGCTTCGCGGAAGAGCCCGGTTTCACTAAGACAATCCTGCCTGGATATCCACAGATCCTGCAGGCTGATTTCGCAAAGGGGTGCGGCGCGCAGGCCGAGTTTTTTTTCCGTGCGCGAGATCGCGAAGCCTTGTTGCGGCGGCCGTACGACGAAGCAGGAAATACCTTCCTTGGGAGGGAGCGTGGTGATGCGCGCAAACACAAGCACGATGTCGGCCATACTCGCCCAGCTCGAGAAGCACTTGGTTCCGTTGAGCCGGTAGCCGTCGCCGTCCGGCGTCGCGGTCGCGCGGATCTGTGCCGCGTCGGAGCCCGCGCCGGGTTCGGTTAGCGAATATGCCGTGATCAGCTGTTTATTGACGATTTCCGCAAGCAGCGCGTCGGCCGCGGCGCGGTTCGGCGAGTAGCGCAACAGATACGCGTTGTTGCCCTGCAGGTGAACCAGCGTCGAAGTGGTGCAATCGGCGGCCGCCAGCAGTTCAACGACCTTGCAAAACAACCGTACCGAAACTTCAGCGCCACCAAGCGCCTGCGGTACGCAGAGGCCGCCGAACCCAAGATTCTTGACCGCATTCCAAAGTTCCGGAGCAAACGCCTCCTGGAGATCATTTTGCTTGGCGCGCGCGCGCGCCTCGCTTGCGAGCCTTGCGGCGGAATTGAAGATTACCGTTTCAATACCTGCGGTGGCGTCGGGGCCGGTCATCGGGAAAACTGGTTCGCTTCCTCAATCGAGAAAAACGCGCTTCGATTTGGCACTCACCCTCAACGGCCATACGATTGCGCAGACCCTATATGGCATACGTTGTGATCCAAATTGTATGCTACTCTATCAATCAATTGTATGGTAGTGCAAAAAGCGGGCAGCCACACCGATCCTCCCGTCGCAGTAACTTCGCCTGGAACACCATTGTTTAAATTCCGTTGAATGGATCATATTCAAACTGTCCCCAATGGCGGCTTCCAACCCAGCCACTCGGACAAGCCGCGGCCCATGATCCAATCCAGGTCATCGGTCGACAACCACGGCATTTCTTCGGTGAACATCGTAATAGCCTGTCGGTAGGTGCATGGGAGGCGCGACATGTCGCTGCCCCAGAACATACGCTGCGGCCCGAACGCATCATAGACGCGCCGAATGTACGGATGCAGTCGGCGATATGGATAAGGGTCGCTCGTGTAGCACGGTAGCGCGCTTGTCTTCACCGCGACGTTGGGCCGCTTGGCAATGGCCAGAAGTTTATCTAAATCGCGGAATGCTTCCTCGTCCTGCTTGCGCATGGGAAGTGCGAGGTGATCCATCACGAGCCTCAATCCCGGATAACGCTCGGCGACGCGGTCAAATAGATGCACCATTGCATGAGGCGCATGTATCATGATCGGAACTCCGGCTTTCTCAGCTCCCTCCCACAGCCAGTCCACGCGTTCCTCGGTGAGTGCGGAGGTCAACAGCGGCCGGTGGAACGGGTAGCGAAAACCCAGCATCCCGGGCTGCTGGCGCCACGTCGGAATCAGCTCGCGAGAAGCAGGCGCATCCAGATCAACCCGACCCATTGCCGCAAAACGATCCGGATGCAGTCGCGCGGCCTCCAGCACGAGATCGTTGCGGTCGCCATCTAAAAAAGGCGGCACAAGCACGGCGCGGTGTACGCCCGCAGCATCCATTTCACGCAGCAGTTCGTCTGCTCCGAGCGGTTGTCTATGTGATCGCTCCCCCGCTCGCCACGGACGCTCAGGCGTGTCAGCGCACCAGATGTGGACCTGGGAATCGGTAATGAATATCTTTTCCCTGTTATCGATCGCCATATTTACCTTTCAATAATCGACCTTTGCACCAGATTCCTGCACCACCTTCGCCCACTTCTTGAGTTCGCTTTGTATGAATGCCTTGAATTGTTCCGGTGTATTAGCAACAGGCTCCGCGCCGACTTCGATCAGCTTTTCCGAAACCTCCGGAATACGGATGGTGCGCACAAAATCGGCATTGAGTTTCTGGATTATGTCCTGCGGCACTCCGTCCCGCGTCAGCACGCCATACCATGCGGTCATTTCGTAACCCGGCACACCCGCCTCGGACACGGTCGGCATGTCAGGCAGTAAGAGTGTCCGCTTGAGGCTCGTGACTGCGAGCACCTTGAGCTTTTTCGCTCTTACATGGGGCATCGCCGAAGGCAGGGTGTTGAAATAGACTTCGATCCGCCCCGCGATCAGGTCAATCAATACCACCGAAGTAACCCTGTATAACACGTGCGTCATCTTGATCCCCGCCATGCTGGAAAACAGCTCGGCTGCGAGATGCGATGAGGAGCCGCTGCCCGCCGAGCCAAAGTTGAGCTGGCTGGGCTTCGCCTTCGCTAGAGCGATGAGCTCTTTTACGGAGTTCGCGGGAACCGACGGATTGAGCAATAGCACGCTAGGCGTCGATACCATCAGCGTTATCGGCGCAAAATCTTTCACGAAGTCGAAAGAGAGATTTTTGTAGAGGCTCGGGTTTATCACGTGCGTGAGCGCCGCCAACAAAAGCGTGTAGCCATCGGCCGGCGCCCGTGCAGCAATTTCGGTGCCGATATTGCCCGCTGCGCCGCCGCGGTTGTCCACGACTAACTGCTGGCCCCAGGTCTCGACAAGCTTCGGCGCAAGTATATGCGGCACGACGGATCCCGCCCCGCCCGCGGGATAAGGGATCACCATGCGGATTGGCTTGGTTGGATAAGTTTGCGCAGCTGCAGCGGCGGCAAAGAGCATGGCGCAGAGGCATGTCCACACGCTATTTGCACG
Source organism: Betaproteobacteria bacterium (assembly GCA_016202615.1). GTDB lineage: Bacteria > Pseudomonadota > Gammaproteobacteria > Burkholderiales > SG8-41 > PALSA-1004. The sequence goes on along the minus strand of JACQOI010000126.1, from coordinate 12,696 downwards.
ATGCACGATATTTTCCCGTGTTGTAACTATTCAGGTGGCCATCACCATGATGCCACCAACAGGGCGATACTCTACCTCCCTCCCCGTTGTCAAAGCAAGCGAGAAAAATCAACTTTCTTTCGCTTGCCTTGCACGCTGGCGGGGAGCTACACTTCTAATCACGCAGGTGGTATCAGAGGATGCCTGCCTGAACAGTTATTCCGAATCTATTGGAGAAGACGGTATGAACATGACAACGGGCAACGCGCCGAGGTTCGAGGTGGATCCGTGGTGGCCCAAGCCGCTGCCCGAAGGGTGGATAACCGGGCAGCTTGCCACCGTATGCGTGGATGCCCACGACCACGTGATCGTCACCAACCGACGTAATATTACGGACCAGGAAAAGGAGACTTCGCGTCAGGCGCCTTCGGTGATCATTTTTGATCCCACCGGCAACGTTGTCGATTCCTGGGGGACGGAGGAGACTGTTCCGGGGACCATCCATAGCTGTTTCGCCGATCGCGAGAACAATGTTTGGCTGACCGGCAATGGCGACGGCATCATCCAGAAGTACACCCACGACGGGAAACTCTTGCTGCAGATCGGGAAAAGGGGTGTGTTCGATACGTCGGATGGCACCATCGAAGGCCAGGCTTTGAATTCGAGCCATACGCAATTCTTTAAGCCGGCGACTGTCACGATCGATTCGGGCAACGGCGATGTCTACGTTGCCGACGGCTATGGCAACCGCCGCGTGGTGGTGTTCGATCGTGAAGGGCGCTTCCTGCGGCAGTGGGGCCGGCAGGCGACCAAGGCGGAAATCGAGGCGGGCGTGGGCGGCGTTTTCGCGAGAGTGGTGCATTCCGTAACGATCAGCAATGCCGGTCTGGTGTACGTAGGTGACCGGCAGGGTGACCGGGTCCAGGTGTTCGACAAGATGGGCAATTTTCAAAGAAACATCTGGATCAGGACGGGAACCGCGGACCTGCCCGATCCGCGGGGCACTGCCTGGTGGGTGGACTTTTCGCGCGACCGGGAACAACAATTCATGTACGTAATGAACGGGCGCAACGAGCAGGTCCTTATCCTCGATCACGCCAGTGGGAAAATTCTCTCGAGTTTCGGCCGTCCGGGACACCAGCTGGGTAATTTCACGCACGGTCACACGCTGGCGGTCGACTCCCAGGATAGCCTCTACGTTGCCGAGACCAATTGGGGCCGTAGGATCCAGAAGTTCAAGCGGGTGCAATAATAAAGGCGAACGACCAGCACCAAGGGTCAAAGGAGTGACCTGCCGGGTTCCTGCCTTTGATATTCGCGCAGCGGATAAACACCTACGCCATGCAGCGCTTGATCCGCCTATCGTTCACGTCAACATCACTGTGTATTTTCAAATTCATAAATGTTATTCAAGCCTTTTTTGAAGCAGAATATCGCCGATGCAACAGCCGGGGAGTTAACGTGAAAAATAGAGTACGGCGGTCTGGTGTGTTTTTGGCGGGTGCAATTTCGGGTATTGCCGCGTCGATTGCGTTGCCGCAAACCGCTAGCGGAGGCACAGCGCCGGCATATCCAAACAAACCAATCCGGCTGATCGTGCCGTTTGCACCCGGCGGCGGCCTCGATATTTTCGCGCGCGTTCTCGCGCAGAAACTCGGCGAACGCATCGGGCAGTCTGTGGTGGTGGACAACCGGGCGGGGGGAACCGGCATCGTGGGCGCCAATATTGTTGCCAAAGCAGTGCCGGATGGGTACACGCTGATCATGACTTCGACCTCGCACACGATCGTCCCGAGTCTTTTTGCCGAGGTGCCTTACGATGCGCTGAAGGATTTCGCGCCAGTAACCCTGGCGGCTTCGCAGCCGTACATCGTCGGCGTCCATCCTGCCCTGCCGGCAAAGTCCCTCAAGGACTTAATCGCCCTGGCCAAGTCAAAACCCGGCCAGTTGAATTACGCCTCCGGGGGAAACGGGACCGTGCCGCACCTCGCCGGTGAGCAACTCAAGATTTTGACCAGAATCGACATGGTGCATGTGCCATACAAGGGCGGAGGCCCTGCTCTTCTGGCCCTGATCTCTGGCGAGGTCGCAATGCTGTTAAGCAGCCTGTCGTCAACACTGCCTCAAGTTAAGGCCGGCAAAATCAGGGCTCTTGCGGTGAGCAGCGCTAAGCGCTCGGCTGCGGTCCCGGACCTACCTACGGTAGCGGAGTCCGGCGTCCCCGATTTCGAGGTGCTTAGCTGGTACGGCCTGCTTGCGCCGGCGAAAACTCCGAAGATCATCGTCGACAAGATGTACGCTGAAGTCATCAACTCGCTGCAAACGCCGGAGATCAAAGAGCGGCTTGCGAACGATGGAAACGATCCCGTGGGCAGCACACCGGAGGAGTTCACGCGTTTCATAAGGGCTGAAATTGCCAAGTGGGGAAAATTGCTTAAGACGTTAGGCGTTCGTGTCGACTGATACGGCGGCGGTGAGTGCATCGTCGGTTCGGCCGGCACGAGTTGATTCAGTATTCGGGAAGGAACCGACACAGCCAGCGCTCAAGGCCTGTCTGCTCGTTCGCAGAAAGAAATAGAAAAATCAATCCGCCTGGATACCCGCTTCCCGGACAAGCTTGGTCCATTTCCTGATTTCCGCGGTCAGAAAAGCGGCGAAGCTCTTCGGTGTTCCGCCCAACGGCTCGATGGCTGGACCGGCAAAGCGCTCCAGCACGACAGGCGCAACCAGGGCGCGATTGAATTCTTCGTTGATCTTTCTGACGATTGCGGGCGGCGTATTCGCTGGTACCCAAAGTCCATACCAGGATTGATGCATATATCCCGGCAGGCCCGCCTCGGCGATCGTCGGCAATTCCGGCACCGCCTTGGCCCGTGCGCTTCCGGTGACCGCGAGCGCTCGCAGTCTGCCCGACCTGACATGTGGCAGCAACGACGCCGCGGTTCCCATCAACATATGCACCTCCCCCCCCACCACTGCGTTGAGGGCGGGTCCGGTGCCATTGTAAGAAATGTGGGCCAAACTGATCTTTGCCATCACTCGGAACAGCTCGGTCGACATGTGAGCTGGAGTGCCATTTCCCCCCGAGCTATACCGGATCTCTCCCGGCTTTGATCTCGCGAACGCGATGAGTTCCGTCACGGACCTCACAGGCACGCTCGAATTAACCGCGAGCAGGGTCGCCTGCGTGGCGACCAACATGACCGGAATAAAGTCTTTTTCCGGGTCGTACGGAAGCTTGCGACGAAGCGCGGGAATCATGGCGAAATTGCCGGCGGTCATAAGCATGGTGTAGCCGTCCGGCGCCGACTTGGCGACTATGTTCGTTCCGATCGTGGTGCCGCCGCCGCCGCGGTTTTCGACGACCAGCGGCCGGTTCCACGCTTCGCTCACTTTTTGAGCAACCAAGCGTCCAATGACGTCGGTACCGCCGCCCGGCGCGCTCGGTATCAGAAAACGGATGGGTTTTCGCGGGTAATCAGACGACGCGTCGGTTGGAGATGGTTGCGGTGACTGCGCGTCGGCGGCGCCAATCCAACCGGCAAGCCAGATGGGCAAGGCAAAAAAAATCAACAATCGAAGCGATGTGCAAATCATTTTCTCCTCCGTCGATCTGTTGCGAAATATACCTCGGAATGATCGGGCCCTCGCGGCTGTCGGGCGCCGGCCCGGAAACTGCCGTACCGGTGCATGGCTAGACCGGTGCCAAGTGCAGTGCGTCGATCAACTCGTCCACCGTGGTTAACGTCTCCAGATTCCGGACCAGCGCCACGACTTTGCCGGTCCGGGATTTTCCCAGTATCGGGGTCGCGACGAGCCGGAATTTCTTTTCGATATCCTCGTCGGTGGGTCGGAGATAGCGGCCATTCGCGCTGCGGTCGGATTCCCGGGAATATGACTTTCCGTCGCGCAAGCGCAGCGTGACGCGGGCCAGGCTGCGCGCCGGATACTGACGCTCGTATTCCTCGCTTTCGGTAACCGTGACCTTCTCGGCATTCTCCCAGATCGTCTTGTCACGCAGCTTCTCATCGCTATAGCCCGGCCCCAGAAGCTGCGCGGGGTCGCGCGTTACGACCGCCAGCGCCAGGCAATAGGCGAGGCTTGCACGCGCCGCAATCTCGGTTTCAGGATGAACCTTGTCGAACATGGCCGTGCGGTGCATGGCATCAACGTGAATCTCGACTATGTCGTCGGCCTGGATGTCATGTGCGGCGATGAGATCGAAGGTTGCATCGAGCGGCGTGGTCATCGGTCCCACCGTCGCGTAATGCTTGGTAACAATGCCGCTCAGCAGTTCCCACTGCTCGAATGTGCCGTCGGGCCGGATACCCTCGGTTAACCGCTCCGGATGACAGTCCTTCGAGATCACCGGGATCCAGCCCGGGACGACGCCGCGCATGCCCTTCGTGCCGCGCGCCGCCATTTCGGCGGCAAGCACGCCCGTCGCACAGGCCTGACCGCCGATCAGCCATTTGATCGTATTGCCTTCCTTGTTGGCGTATCCCATTGCCGTAGGCGAGAGATTGACGACGATGCCGATCGCGTTATCGATACCTTCGGCGTTCAGTCCGAGCAGGCGAGATGCGGTAACCGCCGGTCCGATCGCCCCGAACAGGCCGGGGGTCCACCAGCCCACATAGCTCGCGCTCGGGAATAGCGTACGGCCGAAGCGTATTTCGATCTCGTAGCCTGCAACCACGGCAGGGATGATGTCGGCGCCGCCGCGGCGTTGCCGCTCTGCCATCGCCAGCGCGACCGGAACGATTACATTGCCCGGATGGCAAACTCCGCGCGGCGCCGCGTCGGAGAGCTCGAGGCCATGGATGTAGGTGGCATGGGCGAGCCCGACCAGCGCCACCGTCGTCTTCTGGCCGCCGGGAAGCAGGGTTGCTTCGGGTGTCCCACCCGCCGCCCCGACATAGGAGCGGATCGCATCCGATATGCCCACGTTGTAACCGGCGACGAGGCAACCTAGCGTGTCCAGCACGCGCTGTTTGGCGCGTTGCACTGTTTCGGCTGGAAGCGATTGCAGGCTCAGCCCCGCTGCAGCCCTTCCCAGTAATGTGAGAGGATCAGCTACTGGCAACATGTTGCATTCGCCATTATTTGCCCTTGTAGTTTGGTTTGCGTTTTTCCGCGAACGCCTTGCGACCTTCGATGCGGTCCTCGGTGTTGTAGAGCAGACCCAACGCGTAGCGCTCGACGTCGATCGCGTGTGCAAGCGGCATGTCCATCCCCTGACGCACGAGGCGCTTGATGGCGCGCACCGAAAGCGGAGCATTGGCCGCGATCTTCGCGGCGATTTCGAGCGCGGCCGGCATGAGCTGCGCGGCCGGCACGACCCGGCTTACGAGTCCGATGCGATAAGCTTCCTGCGCGTCGATGCGGTCACCGGTGAGCAGCATCAGCATTGCATCGGACAAGCCCACTGCGCGAGGCAGCCGCTGGGTTCCTCCGGTCCCCGGTACGCTGCCGATTTTCACCTCCGATAATGCAAATTGCGCATTGTCCGAAGCGATGCGGATGTCGCAGGCCAACGCTAGTTCCATGCCGCCGCCGATGGCGTAACCGTTGATCGCTGCAATCAACGCCTTGTCGAAATCGAGGCCGGCAGTTAGCGCGCTTGAGCTTGACTTCGCGTATATCTGTTGCGCGAACGTTTCCTGGGTCGGCATCGTTTTCTTGAGGTCCGAACCCGTGCAGAACGCCTTTTCGCCGGCGCCAGTAATGATCGCAACCCGGATATCCTCGTCGCTGCGTATGCGCTCCCACGTCTGGTGCAGCTCCTGGCGCATCTCCTGGTCCACCGAGTTCATGGCTGCGGGGCGGTCCAACACGACTGTCGCGATGTAGTTGTCTACGCTTACCTGTACGCTCATTTCATGGTTCCCCAGTTTTATCGAACATTACATAACTTCGTTACATCGCTCGATCCCTCATCCCCAATCCCCTCTCCCGGAGGGCGAGGGGCGCGTCGAGCAAAACCGGACTGTCGCCCGATTTTGTGATTGTCAATGGGCACGACTTGCGTGCGCCTCGACCGGGCGCGAGTAAGGTTCACTTCAAAACCTCCTGAGCCATCAACTCATCGACGTCCGCGTCGCTGATGCCGAGCAGCTCCACACAAATCTCTCGCGTATGTTCGCCCAGCAGCGGGGCGGGCGAACGGAGCTGCACCGGGGTACGTGAAAAACGAAATGGCGGCGCGTTGTATATTGCTTCGCCCATCTCCGCGTGATTCATCATGATCCAATGGCCGCGGTGTGCAAGCTGCGGGTCGCGCCTAATCACATCCTCGGCATTCTGCACTACGCCCGCGGGCACGTCCCTGGCCTGTAATGCAGCCATGAGTGCTTCCCCACTCCATCTCGCGGTTTCAAGGCCCAGCAGCCGATCGAGTTCAGCGCTGTCGCGATGGCGCGCAACGACGCTCATCCAGCGATCAACGACGGCCCATGCCGGAGAACCAAGCACTTCGATGAGCGCGGCCCAATGCGCGTCGGTCATCGCTGCAATGGCGATCCAGCGATCCGCACCGGCACATGGATAGACGCCATGCGGCGCGGCCCAGTCGTGCCGGTTGCCATTGCGTTCTCGGTTACGTCCGTTGACCGTAAAATCGAGTATCGTGGGCCCGAGCAACGCGACGGTCGGTTCCAGTTGCGCAAGGTCGATGTACTGCCCACGGCCGGTGCGGCGGCGATACCGCAACGCGGCCAGCAACGCAAACGCAGCATGACAGGGATTGGGAATATGATCGGGATAGTTGGTGCCGGTGCCGGCCGGCTCGCGTCCCGGCAGCCCCGTAAGGTGCTGCAACCCGGTGAGCGAAGTCATAATGGCACCGTAGCCGAGGTAACCCCGTTCCGGGCCTTGCGCCCCGTGCATCGACATTGCGAGGTAGATGATATCCGGCTTCATCGCCCGCACCGCGGAGTAACCAAGCCCGAATTTCTCCATTACATCAGGAGTAAAGTTGTTGGCAACGATGTCGCTTTGCATAATCAGTTTCTTGATGAGTTCCAGCGCGCGGCGATGCTTCATGTTGATGGTGACGCTGCGCTTGCTCGTGTTGCGGTCGGCGAAATACCCACTGCGGTTAACGCCCGGCTTCCTGTCCTTATAGGGAGCGGCCATGCGCAACGAGTCAAGCCGCGTCGAACTCTCGATCCTGATCACATCGGCGCCAAGGTCGGCGAGAATCTTGGTGGTATTCGACCCCGCCCCGATCCAACAAAAATCGGCAACGCGTACGCCCGCGAGCGGCAGCTTGCTCATCACACCGCTCCGGCCGCGAACAGCCGCTCGAGTTCGGCACGGCTGACGCCGACTTCCCCGTAGACCTCAGCGTTATGCTCGCCGAGGCGCGGCGCCGGTCGCTGAATGCGCCACGGCGTCTCCGAAAGCTTATAGGGTGCTCCCGGCATCAGCATGGGCCGGTCCCGCAGCGCATGTGTGACTTCGACAAAGTGGTTCCGATAGTTGAGCTGGCGGTTTTCCAGCAAATCCGCAGGAACGTTGATCGGCGCAATGGGGATATGCCGGCGCTGTCCCTCATGGTAAAGATAAGCCTTGGTCCGGGTCTTGGCCCAAGGCGTGAACAGTTCGGCGAAGATGCGTTTGGCCTCCTCCGATTTCAGATAATCGACTTGGGTCCACTCATTTCCGCGCAGCCGCTCGACGCCGGCCATATGCTCGTCGCGCAGCCAGTCCACGCTGCACCCCCAGAACTTGTTGGCGCCGATGCCGCCGGCCATCAGATAAATATAGCCGTCCTTGCATTCGAAGACGCCGGTTCCGGCAAAACGCTGCTCGCCCGCATAACGTTTGCGCACTGTACCTTCGAGGTCGTAAAATTGCACTGCGTTTTCGAGCCCGAGCACCACGCATTCCTGCATCGAAACATCGACGTGTTGACCGCGTCCGGAACTTTCGGCATCGAGCAGCGCGAGCATCGCGGCCACTGCCCCGTACATCGACGCACACAGATAAGCCTGGTTGCCGTAGACCCGCGTCGGGGGAGCATCCGGGTAGCCGCCGAGGTAAAGCAAGCCACCCAGCGCCAGCCCGATCAGGTCTTCGCTCTCGTACTGTGCGTACGGGCCCGACTGCCCGAACGCAGTGATGCTCGCGAGCACCAGGCCGGGTTTGATCTTCGACAATACTTCATAACCGAGTCCCCTCCGCTGCATGGCGCCGGGTTTTTCAGTCTCGATCATGATATCGGACGTGGCTGCGAGTTTGCGCAATAACTCCTGACCGCTCGCGCAATCGAGGTTGAGGCTGATGCCGCGTTTGCTCGTATTGTGGTACGCGAAAGCAAGGCTGCGCTCGGGTCCCGCGATATCGTCGAGAAACGGGGGTTCGAATCGCAGACGGGTACCGGCCGGCGGTTCAATCAGGATTACGTCGGCGCCCATGTCGGCGAACAACTTGCCGCAGTAATTTCCCATCGGGCCGGAGAGATCCAGCACTCGCAGTCCGGCGAGCGCCATCGGCTGCGTGGCTGGATCCGTTGCGGCGGAAAAAGGGTTGATCACGGGCAAGTCCAGAGCCGCGAGGACAGTAGGATGAGTCGAAAATTTATGGAATATGGTCCAGGCACGCCTTGCCGCCGCTGATATAGATTGGGAAACACATCTGACCGGTAAATTTGAGGCCACTTTATCACAATCCAACACTGAAGCGGGTTTTGGCGTGATTCTGGATTCCGACGCTTTGAAATTCCGAGATAACTATTCAGCTAAGCCATATTGCATTTCTCAAGATTATGGTGCAAAGTTCAAGTGATGCCTGAACTTCCGGAGCTTTCGATTCTCACGCACGAACACAAGGACGACCTCATTCGTGCGCTGTATCGTCGCTTGGTAGAGTTAGAAGCACGCGTGTTGAAAAATAGCCACGACTCCGGCAAGCCTCCCTTCTCAGACGGACTGTCCAGGAAGCCGAAGTCGCTGCGCAAGCAAGGGCGCAACGTCTTTCATGCCCGTAATCTCGCCTTTCAAGGTCAAGCACCAGATCCTCTGCCATCCGGGTAAGCTGAATAATTACCTAAAATCATAGAAGGAGGGTTGTATGCAGCGGATAATTTCGGGCGTGGCGGCGTTCCTGTCTTTGGCGAGCGTCGCCATCGACGCAGGAGCGCAGGGCAAGGCGCAGGAGACCAGCTTTCCGGACCGGCCGATACGCTTGATCGTGCCGACTCCACCGGGTGCGAGCACCGATTCGGTCGCCCGCATCCTCGCCAACAAACTCTCGGACATCTTCCGGCAGCAGATCGTCGTCGACAACCGGGGCAGGGCAGCGGGCATCCTGGCCACTGAGGTGGTGGCCAAGGCTGCCCCCGACGGTTACACACTGCTGTTCGCTTACGCGAGCCACACGACGACGCCTTTGCTGACCCGCGATAAGCTGCCGTACGATCCGGCTTCCGACTTTGCCGCTATTACGTTGACGACCACACAGCCATTAGTGTTGACAGCGAATGCCGCTTTACCGGTGTCCTCGGTGAAGGAACTGATTGCGTTGGCGAAAGCGAAACCCGACCAACTCAGAGTGGGCGCTCCGGGGATCGGTGGAAGCGGATACATGGCCGCCGAGCTTTTCAAGTTCGAAACACGTACGTCGATTACGACGGTGGTATATAACGGAGGCGCTCCCACCCAGATCGCGCTGGTGCAGGGGGACGTCCACTTTGTTTTCGCCACGACGTCGGCAGCGATGCCCCAGATCAAGGCAGGGAAAATCAAAGTGCTGGCGACTTCGAGCCCCAAGCGTCTTTCCTATCTGCCCGAAGTGCCGACTTTCGACGAAGTGGGGATGCCTGCACTCAGTCTCAGCCCATGGCAGGGCATTCTGGCCCCCGCGAAGACGCCCCGCGCCGTAGTCGACAAACTGTACCGCGCGGTGGTGACTGCGTTGAAGGACCCCGACACCCTTCAACGATTGGCGGCCACAGGTTCGGATCCGCAGGGCACAACGCCGGAAGAGTTCACCGCGAAGATCAAAAAAGAGCTCGATTACTACGGCCGCGTCATCAAGGCAGCCAACATCAAGATCAATTGACCGCATTTCACGGACACTTTGCCAAGGTTGATCCGCGATTACGTCCGGAACGCCGTCTGATGCAACTTGCCGTTGCAGAAGCAACCGACCTCGCCGTACGCGTCCTGACGCGCTACGGCATGTCGGAGTACTGCGCAAAGATGGTTGCCGAGCACTTGGTCGATGCCGCGCTGTGCGGACATGAGTTTTCGAGCCTGGCCCGCCTGCCCATACTCGCGGCATTGCTGCGGAACAGGCCGCCGGCCGGAGAAATCCGGGTGGTGCGGGAGACTGAAAATTCCGCTTTGATCGATGGCGGCGACAACATCGCGTACGCAGTGTCGGTCGTGGCGATCGACAAGGCGATCGAACTGTGCAGGAAAAGCGGCATCGCGATCGTCAGCGCAAACAATACGTGGTTCAGCGGGCGCCTGGCATATTACGTTGAGCGCGCCGCGCGCCAGGGGTTCATCGGCATGAATACCGTCCACGGCACCGCACGCACGGCGCCGTTTGGCGGAATGGAAGCGCTGCTCGGTACCAATCCCTTTGCTATCGCCTTTCCAAGCGAAGATGAGCCGGTGATCATCGACATGTCCACTTCGGCAACAACCCATGGCGCCGCAAACCTTGCAAAAGCCAAAGGCGAAACATTGCCTGAGGGTTTGGCCGTAGACAGTAACGGGCGGCCTACCGTCGATCCCGATGCGGCATTGAAGGGTGCATTCCTGACGTGGGGCGGACACCGAGGATATGGTATCTCCCTTGCGTTACAGCTGCTGGGAATGCTCGCCGGTAGCGAGCCCGTGGTCAAAGACGACAGCCATTTCGGTCTGTTTTTTCTGGTTATCGATCCTGGCTTGATGATGCCGGGCGGGCAGTACCAAGCCCGCGTATCCGAACTCAAGAAGATAATCGCCTCGACTCGGCCGGCCGCTGGCGTCAAAAAGGTACGCGTTCCCGGAGAGCGCAGCCTGCGACATCGCCGGCGGGCGCTGGCAGCCGGTGCGGCCGCCGTTATCAACGTGGACGACAAGGTTTACTCGCGTATCCGTGAGCTCCTGGTCTGACCGCGGTGTTATCAGCGCCGGCGGTTCCAATGCGCGGCCGCGGGCGCGGCTACCAGCAACAGGCCGGCGGACCGGCGCCTTCGCTACATCAGTTACGCGCAACGCGCACGCCGATCTGCTTTCATCCGCTGCTACTCGAGTTTAACGCCCGCCGCCTGGCCGACTTTTTTCCATTTATCGAGATCGCTGCGGATGAACGCGCTGAATTGCTGCGGCGTGGTTTCCTGTGGGTCGGCGCCCAGTCCCCGGAACTTCTCCTTAACCGCAGCCGAACGCACGGCCCTCAGGATCGCGGCGTGCAATGCGTTAATCACCGCCGGCGGCGTACCGGCGGGCGCAAGCACGCCCGTGAAAGTGGTCGCGTCGAAGCCCTTGAGCCCCGATTCGTCCACGGTCGGGATGTCGGGCATCACGGACGAGCGCTTGAGGGTGGTGACGGCAAGCGCCTTCAAGCGGCCTTCGCGTATGAAGCCGATCGACGCGGGGAGCTGGTCCACCATGGTATCAACCTGTCCGCCCATCAACTCCAACAGTGCCGGCCCGCTGCCTTTGTACGGCACGTGTATGAATTTGACGCCTGCCATCGCATTCAGCAGTTCGACCACGAGATGGCTGGAGCCTCCGGTGCCGCCGGTCGCCATCGTTACTTTGCCTGGGCGTTCCTTCGCCAACGCGATTGACTCGCGCAGATTAGCGACCGGCGTTTTGAGGCTCGCCAGCACTACCATGGGCACGACGTGCACCATGCTGATGGCGACGAAATCCCTGACGGGGTCGTAGGGCATGTTCGCGTAGACCGCCGGCCCTGACGTGACCGAGCCGCTGGAACCCATCAGCAGCGTGTAGCCGTCGGGCGCGCTTTTGGCGACCATGTTGCCGCCGAGGGTGCCGCCGGCGCCCCCCCGATTATCGACTATCACCGTCTGTCCGAATTGCTCGGTGAGCGAAGCGCTCAGGATGCGGCCGGTAATGTCGACATTGCCGCCGGGCGCCCATGGCACGATCAAGCGTATGGCCTTGCTCGGATAAGTCTGCGCGATGGCGGCCGGCGCGCACCACGCGAGCGCTGCTGCGACGAGGCTGGTCAGAATTCTCATGGTCCTCCTCCTTGCGTTACGGTTTAATCCGCGCTTGGCCCGCGCGCGTCGCTCAGGCTTCGTACCCGACTCCCTGACGACTATATCCGATTTGTCGAATCTTGGATCAGTGCGATCGACTTCGGTGCAAACAGTGCTTGCGCCGGCGCGTGGTTCGTTTTTTCCGTCTTATTCCATTTCGCAATCAAAAATGAAATATCGTAGGGTGCGCCGTGCGCACCGGCAGTGATGGTGCGTGGAACGCACCCTACAAAATTATTATTGTTGTTTTGAACGCAAATTGGAATTACATGCCCCGCCGCGCGCAGTCGATGCAGGGTGCGCCGACAATACTGCTCCTACGGGCGCTGCCCAGAGGCTGGCGCGACATGACCAGCACCCGGTCGGACAGGAATACCGCCTCCAGGACGCTGCGGGCTTCTAATCGGAATACCCCCAGTGCTGCTCGCAGGAGTCGCCGCCATGGCACAGGCACTTGACATTTTGTGGAAACTGGATTCCCAGTC
>JACQOI010000137.1 GCA_016202615.1 Betaproteobacteria bacterium | reverse complement strand
GATGGACAATTTAGTCTGCCGCTCGCCATTGTGCTCGCCGAGTTGCCGATCGCGCTGCTGAACTCGGAAAGCATCGGCCAAGCGTGTCGCAATGACGAGATCAGGCTCCGGGCCGGTCAACGGGGGTGATCCCAGCCGATTCAACCGTTGACGAACGGCAGCGCGGGTTCTGCATGCTCGGCGGTCATTCTACGCCGGCGTTACTGCTTGGAAGCGGATGGCGGCGTATCCGGCGGCATGACATTGATCGGGGGCTTGATGATTAGCGCGCCCGTCGGGGCCCTGGGATCGGCCGCCCGCTGAGTCGCTTCCTCCGGAGTACGCGACTCGGCCGCCACCGGCGTTACGGGCGGCCGCGTCGATTCCTTCTTCGGTTCCGGATTCGCGGCCGGCGTTTCCCCGGCCTGCACAACGGCAGCCGGCCGCATGCGTTCGGGTAACGGCTGCGGGGTTACAGCCGCACATGCAAAGAGAGCGCCCGCCATGGCGATTTCGATCGCCGCCATCCGGCATATGAGTTTCGGGTTCATAGCAAGCTCCTTCTCATGTCTTGGTCCGACTCGCCGCCCGCTGATGGCTGCCACAGGCCATCAATGGTTGTCGTGCTTGTTGCGCTTCTTCGGCTTGCCGTGGTGCGCAACGACATGCTCATGGTAAACATACGGCCGGTCTGATTCCAGCACGATGGAAACACCACCGCTCCCGGTGTATTGACGGTACTCGACCGGGAGACTCGCACCAAACTGCCAGGCGCCGCCGTTCATCCAGAACCACATCCGGGATTCCGGCGCGTAATAAATCTCCCGCACCGGATAGTAAACGTAACTGTATTGCTTGGCGCGATAACCATGCGCCGGCGCCCATGGCGGCGGATCTGCATACGCAGGAAGGTCCACGCCCATACATGCCGCTACTGCTATTGCAGATAAAAGCATGCTCGTTTTCTTCATCTCGGTCTCCTTTTCACAATGCTTTACTCGCCGCCGTTCCATGCCCAATATCCCGGCGCCCAGACGAAGCCGGGGCGGGGCGCGGGAATGATCTCGACGCGCGCAGGCGGCGGACCAATTTCGACACCGATGCTGAAATTGACTTGAGCTTCAGCCGGCACCGCCGTCGCACCCAAGGCGATCACGGGGCACAGCAACAAAACATTTCGCTTGGCCATCATTCACTCTCTCCTCTGTTCAGGTGTATTTGCGCTGTTGTCCCGCACGAGCACGTTCATTGCGCCGGAACGGGCGGCCGGGCTCCGAGTTGCTTCGATGCGCCGAGAAAACCCACTTTGTAGCCGGCTGAACGAAGCGCCGCAGTGGCTCGCGAATTGACGATAAGCAACGCGAGCTTGATTTTGTCCCCTGCGCCTTGATCGACAGCTACCTGCGGCAGTTCATGCAAAGTTACTTGATTCATGATGGCTCCTTCGCAGCGATCACAATGGTCAAGCCCGGAACAAGTCTGCGTTCGTTGAGTTTCCTGCGTCCGTCACGACGCGAATTCGCGCAATCCCCGTGCCAGCACGGATTTGCATTAGCGAAACAGGCAATTACCGAACCGGCGTGAATTATTTCCAAGCTCGAAACTGTCGCCACGCAACGACGCCAGCTGTTGAGACTCGAACAAATTACATCACGTTCAATGGCTTAGCGTGTCTCCAACGCGCGACACCCAATCGAAAAACAGATTGGCATCCCTCCAGGCTCAAGATCGAAGTCCGGCAAGAAGACGGCTTATGGCACGATGTCAGGAGCGCCGACGCTAAACCGCTCACTTTTAAGCCGAAAAAAGAGGCGCGCGCGAAACTCGTGGAAATGGTCCCGGTGCTTGTTAAAATGGCACAGCACGCCGGTGGCAAGCGCACCCGGGTGATCGCAATACTCGAAGACGAAGACGACTAGGATTATGCGCCCGATCGCAAGTCGCAACGGCTGGCCGCGGAGGTACTGCGCGAGTTTGGCGCGCCGGATCGGGATGATGGCTAAACGTCACGCGCTCTTATCGGTTGCATTACTCGCCGTGACGATACTTGCGGGCTGTGATTATCTGCCTTTCGGTTACACCCCGATCAAGGACATTGTGGCCGCCCCGGCAAGCTTCGAGGGCAAGGAAGTCAAGCTCAAGGGCAAAGTGAAAGAAATTACCAAACTGCCGATCGTGAATTTGCAGTGGTTCGTGTTGCAGGACGATAGCGGTGAAATTTCGGTCTCGACGCAAGGTAATCTGCCCTCGGTCAACGACAGGGTGAAGCTGAAAGGGGTTGTGAAAAGCGCAGTGATCATCGGTGGCAGATCACTGGGTCTGCATGTATCGGAAACCAAGCCCCTGTAAATCCACACGGTAGAGCTAGACCCGAACCGCACGCTTGGCGAATCCAGAAGG
>JACQOI010000151.1 GCA_016202615.1 Betaproteobacteria bacterium | reverse complement strand
GTCAGCGATAACCCAGCGGCAGCGTTCGATCGCGCGGGGGCTGAGGTCAACCAGACGCGCGTTGCATATGAAGTGACTGATCGTTTCCAGATATTCGGGGAATTCGCGGTTCTGCATTCTCAATCCTTTCAGGAAGCCGGCAATGTATGAGGCACCTTGTTAGCATGGCGCTGAATCTGAAGCAAATGAGCACAATCAGGAAATCCTGCATTGCATGAAGACCAATGCGATGGTGCAAAGCGGTATACACCCAGCCCATCAGGCTGAGCAACAACAACCCAGCTGACAACATACGCAGCGTCTCGATGCCCTGCCCGGATGCTGCCTCATCAGTTCAGAAACCGCATATCGCCAGTTCTTGGCGCGCACAGTCCTAGTCGAGTTTTACTCCGGTGTCCTTGACCACCTTTGCCCATTTCTTGATTTCTAATTGAATGTACGCCGCAAACTGCTCGGACGTGCTTGGTACCGCTTCAAGGCCCGACTCGAGCAGCCGCTGTTTAATGTCCGGGGTGTTCAATATCTTCACGATTTCCGCATTCAGACGCATAACAATCTCTCCGGGCGTACGCGCCGGCGTAAACACACCATACCAATTATTCACCGCATAACCCGGCACACCTGCCTCGGCAATCGTCGGCAACTCGGGAAGCAACGACGAGCGCTTAGTGCCCGTCATCGCGATGCCGCGCAGCTTGCCGTTTTTAATTAGACCGAGCGAGTTCGAAACCGTTATAAACATCAATTGAATGTTGCCCGCAAGAAGGTCAACCACTGCCGGCGCGCTGCCTCCGTAGGGTACAAGCACGAATGTTGTGCCCGTCATGGTATTGAAGAGCGCCCCGGCAAGATGACCGGTCGAGCCAACGCCATCGCCGTAGTTAAGTTCTCCCGGTCGCCTTTTGGCGACCGCGATCAATTCCTTGACCGACTTAACCGGCAGGGACGGATGCACTGCCAGCACATTAAGAGCGTCCACCACTTGCACTACGGGAAGCAAATCCTTGGCCGGGTCATAGGGTAATTTGCTAAACAGGCTCACGGCGATCGCGATTGGTCCAATGGTACCTAACACCATGGTATAACCATCAGGCGCCGACTTGGCGGCAATGTTGACCCCAATAGTGCTCCCAGCGCCTGGACGATTATCTACCAAGACGTTCTGACCAAGAGACTGCGTAAGCTTCTGTGCAATGATCCGAGCGGTCATGTCGGCGCCGCCGCCGGGGTTAGTCGCGACGATGAAACGTATCGGCCTAGATGGCCAGCTCTGGGCATGAACGCTCCCCTCTGCAAGCATGGCGCATGCAAACACTATTGCGAGTAATATACGGTGCATTATCCAATCCCTCCTTTAAACAAAGCCACACGATCAGCGGAAACCATAACAGTTGAGCAGCGCTTATTACTTCAACTTTGCCCGCTCGTGTTAATCAACGCGAAATAGTCCGCAGCAGCCTTAAGATAAGTCACATGGCTGTACTCTTGATGCATGTCGAATAAATTCATCCAACGCGAGGTTAGGGGCGGTCAAAGCAGCATTCGACAACAATTTCGACTCGAGAGCGTAGGGTCACCCCATCAACGACCAAGTCAAGGAATAACACCTCCAGCCTTGAGTTCCGTGATCTGCGCATCACTGTATCCAAGTCGGGACAACCCTTCCGCATTGTTCGCGCCAAGCTTTAAACTATCTTCTGATGATTCCGCAGACAACTCGACATACGCGCCGCAGTTGGCAAATTTCGTATTCAATCCCTCCGAAAGGTATTCGAGCATCCAAGTCACCTTCTGCCCACTGCCACCGTCGGCTCGTAATGGTACTGGTTCGTGTCCGTCGTTGTTGAGAATTGGAATCAGGCGAATCTGATCGATACCTCGGTGGGAAAGTTCGAATTGGACTATCGCGCTTTCTTGCCGAAAGTAGGGATGTCGCATATCAAAACCGAAATTACCCAAGGCGTAGAAAATCGGACATCCGCGATAGAATTCGATACCGAGCAGCATGTGGGCATGGTTACCGATGATCGCATTTGCCCCGGCATCGATAACTGCATGCCCCAAGGTTCGCTGATAGTCAGCCAATTTGCCCCAGCGCTCAGACAGACCCCAATGCCAGGCAACAAGGACGATATCTGCTTCGGCCTTGGCTGATCGCACGTCGTCGAGCAAGGCTGCGACGTCTTCTGGTTCCCCGCTGGATTTGGTGTACAGGGGACTTGCCGGTTGTTGCAATAACCGAAGGTTTGGGCTGTATGTTGTGATAATTCGAACCATTGCCACGCCCGGTTCCTTTTCCGTCGCTACGAAGGCGGGAACACAGACCGACGTGTACGACAGCAAGGCAATACGGACACCGTTTTTGTTGAGCATCACAGCCCGCCGTGCCTCCGCCCGATTCCGACCGGCGCCGGCGTGAGCGATATTGGCGTTGTCAAGAAGCTCGATCGATTGCTGTAGTCCTGCAGCTCCGTAGTCCAGTGCGTGATTGTTGGCAAGGCTCACCACGTTGATCCCCGCAGCAGTGAGAGCCTCGACGGCGTTGGGCGCTGACCGCAAATGCATACTGACTCTCGACTTTCCGGCATGCTTTTCAACGCCATCACACATCGGGGCTTCCAAGTTGCAATAGGTAAAGTCTGCGCTTTTGAGAATCGGTGCAACATGACTGAATATCGAAGGTGCATCGGTGCGGTTAATCATCACATCACCGACAAGTGCGAAAGTTATTTGGCCCATTTGAGGCAATCTCCAAAAGTCAGTTGAAGGTTTCGGGTGGCAAAATTGCATGCCTTAAGCAACTTCTGCCTGCTCAGCAATAGTGCTCTTTGATTCTGTAATTTTTGGTTCTATAGTAAACTAATAACATTAGTTTCCCAACGAATACTAGCAGCTTGTCGGACTTGGGCTTACACAGAACTTTAACATCATGATTTTTAAAGATTCACAAATAATTTCAGATTATGGCAAGTTCCTGGTGGATGAGCGCGAAGTCGGGCGCGGCAGCTTGAACGCTTGACAAGTATGGGGCAGAATGCTCGGACGAACTCAGAGGAGGTGACAGCAATGCTCGACTTAGTGATGCGGGGGGACCGCGTAGTGACGCCGCAGGGTGTGGGCGCGTTCGACGTCGCCGTGGAGGGCGAGAGGATCGTCGCCGTGGCTGCGGCCGGCACCTTTGGTAAGGAAACCACGCGACGCCTGATCGACGCGGGTGAAAATATCGTGATGCCTGGAGGCATCGATCCGCACGTCCACTGCTCGTGGTTCCTGCCTCATCCCGACGGAACGGCCGGTCTCACCGACCCACCGTCGGTCGTTAGCCGGGCCGCGCTGTTCGGCGGCACGACGACGATCATCGACTTCGCTCGATGGACCCATGGCAACACTATTCAGGGCGCCATCGAGCGGCGCGACCAGGACTGGGCGGGGCAGTGCCACTGCGATTACAGCTACCACGTCATGGTCGAAGGGCGGTTGCCGCCGGAACTTTTCGGCCAGATCGGCGAAGCCATCCGCGCGGGCTATCCGACGGTCAAGATCTTCACCACCGACGTCACGCCCAGCCGGCGCGGTCGGATGGTGGACTTCGGCGACATCTGGGAAGTCTTCCAGGTCGTTGCCCGGGAGGGCGGCCTCTGCGTCATGCATGGCGAGGACAACGACATCGTCATGCACATGTACGAGAAGCTGATCCGCGAAGGGCGGGTTGGTTTCGAGAACATGGCGGAGGTACACAACGTGCTCTCCGAGGACCTGTCATTCCGCCGGGTCATCCGGCTCGCCGAGAACGTGCCTGGCATAGCCCTTTACTTCATGCACGTCAGCGCCGCGACCGGGGTTGAGGCGATCCGCGAAGCGCGCGCCCGCGGCACGCCGGTGTATGGCGAGACCCTGCACCAGTACCTGATGTACACCACCGAGGACTATAAGCGGCCGAATGGACAGATTTACCAGACCTATCCGTCCCTCAAGTCGAAGGCGGACCAGGCGGCGCTGTGGACGGGGACGGTGGACGGCGTGATTCAGACGGTGGGCACGGACGAGATCTGCTGCGCGTTGGCGGTGAAGGTGCAGGGCAAGCGCATCGACGACACGACGGGCGGCAGTGCCGGGGTCGAGCCTCGGCTCGCGGTCATGTACACCGAGATGGTGGGGCGGCGCGGCTACTCGCTGCAGAAGTTCGTGGAGCTGACCTCGACCAACGCCGCCAAGATCATGGGGCTGTATCCGCGCAAGGGGACTCTCGCACCGGGCAGCGACGCGGACATCACCGTTCTCGACCCGTCCAGGAAGATGACGGTGCGCCTGGAAATGCTGCACGAGACTGATTACTCGCCGTGGGAGGGTCAGGAAGTCCACGCCTGGCCCTCGATGACCATACTGCGCGGTAAAGTGAAGGTCGAGGACGGGCGCCTCCTGGGCGATCCCAAGGACGGGCAGTACTTGTACCGCAAGATCCCGGATGAGATTCGCAGCAGGCCGCTGCTCTGAACGCAAGTGGTACTTGAAGTTCGGTGTGGGATCTACGCCAAGTGAGTGACCGCGCTGGTTCCGCCGCGCCGACGCCTATACTCCTTCTGGAATTTCGTCTCGAGCAGATGCATGTGCATCGGCACTTGGTACTGGTCCAACATTACGAAACGGCGCGCGTTGACGGCGGCCAGACGGTTCTCGTTCAACCGACGAAGGTGCGGTGAACCCGCTCGGCGAACGCCAGCGTGCGCGCGTCCCCGCCAAACGGCCCGATAACCTGCGCGCCGATGGGCAAGTCCTTGACCCCGCACCCGATCGGGACCGTCACCACGGGCACGTGAAGCGCGGTCCACCCGCGGTTGAATAGCGCATCGCCGGTGTTGCTCAACCCTTCCAGCGCCTCGCCGGTTGCGCTCGGCGCGAGCAGCACGTCGTAGCGTGAGAACACATCGTGCAGCCTGCCTTGCAACTGGGCGATCGATGATCGCGCCGACAGGTACTCATCCAGCGTGCACTGCGCCCCCTTGGCGAGCCTTTCCCGCAACGTGGCGCTGAGAAGTGCCGGAAAAAACTCGCGCTCGTAAGCAAGCGCGCGGTACGACTCGTACTCGTTGATCTTCTCCTGAGCGCTCCAAGCGAGGTCGAACCCGTCAGGCAACACGGCCTCTTCCACCTTCGCCCCCGACCGGGAAAGCCCGGAGGCGAGCCGTTCCAGGGCCGATGCGGAAGCCGCATCGAGCCGCTCCCAGAACGGCGTGCGGTAAAACCCAATGCGCCACTCGCGCTCGGTGATCGACTCAAACTGCAGCGTGCCGCCGTCCGTCAGCACCGTGAAAGCCAGCGCGACATCGCGCACGGTACGTGCGATCAGGCCCACCGTGTCGAGCGTATCCGCTACCGGTTTCACGCCGGCCCGGGGGATGAGGTTGAACGTTGGCTTGTAGCCCACCACGCCGCAGTAGGCTGCGGGACGAATGACCGACCCGCCCGTCTGGGTCCCAAACGCGACCGGCACCATGCAGTCCGCGACCGCCGCCGCCGATCCGCTCGACGATCCCCCCGGAGTGTGCGCAAGGTTGCGGGGGTTGCGTGTTCTTGCCGGGTGCCGCACCGCAAACTCGACGGTTTCGGTCTTGCCCATGATGATGCCGCCGGCGGCGCGCCACATGGCAACGCACGCCGCGTCCCAACGGGGACGATGACCCCGATAGATCGGCGACCCGTATTCGGTCGGCATATCGGCGGTGTCGATGATGTCCTTCACGCCAATCGGGATGCCGTGTACGGGGCTGCGGCGCGGCTCGCGATCGCAAGCCCTCGCCTGCGCCAGCACTAGCGCCGGCTCGACGTGGGCCCAGGCCTGCACCTCGCCGTCACGCCGCTCGACCTGCGCCAGACAGGACTCGGCGAGCGCAAGCGCGGTGATTTTTCCCCGCGCCATCAGTTCGGCGGTCTCGCTCGCCGACAGCTTGCAGAGCTCCGCCATGCGTCATGCCCAATCAAGATGTCCGAGGCTTGACCGCACGCAACCCGCGATCAGAACGTCTGCAGCTCCAGGCCCGCAGCCTTCACCACTTTGGCCCACTTCGCGATCTCAGTGCGGATGTACTCGCCGAACTGCTCCGGCGTGCTGCCCACCGGCTCCGCCCCCAGACCCAGAAGCCGTTCCCGGATGTCGGGCATGTTGACTATGCGCGCGATCTCCTGCTGGAGCTTGGCAACGATCTCGCGTGGCGTGGCGACCGGTGCCAGCACGCCCGTCGGATTGGTGGCTTCAAACCCGGATAAGCCGGCCTCGGCTATCGTCGGCAGCTCCGGCATCGCAATGTCCCGCTTGGCGGTGGAAACGGCGAGCGCACGCAATCTGCCGCTCCGGATGTACGGAGCGCCGCTGGGCATGGGGATAAGCGTCAGATCCACTTCTCCGCCCACGGTGGCCAGTAATGCAGGCGCCGAGCCCTTGTAGGGTATGTGCGTCATGCTGATGCCGGCCATGCTTTTGAACAGCTCCACGGCTACGTGGAAGGTTGTGCCGGAACCGCCCGAGGCGAAGTTAAGACGTCCCGGCCTTGCCTTTGCAAGCGCAATCAACTCCTTCACCGTACGCGCCGGCACCGAGGGATGCACGACCAGCACAGCGGCAGCGGTCGAGGTCTGCGTCACCGGTGCAAAGGCTTTGGTGAGATCGTAAGGGAGATTCTTGTAGATGCTCGGATGCACCGTGAAGCTGCCGGAAAACATGAGCAACGTATAGCCATCGGGCGGAGACTTGGCCACTATATCGGTGCCGATGATCCCCCCTGCGCCGGGACGGTTGTCGACCACCCACGACTGGCCCTGGCTCTCCAGGAACTTCGGCGCTATCAGCCGCGCCACGATGTCGGTCCCACCGCCCGCCGGAAAGGCATCGATGACGCGGATCGGCTTGGCAGGATAGCCCTGCGCGAGCACTTCGCTTGCGAACAGTCCCACCACAACCCACGACAGCAACCCGCTGCGGACAAATTTGGTTTTGCGCATCCGTGCCTCCCTTGAGTCCAGGGGCCATCCATCAAAGCGCTCCGCGCGTTGATCCTCGCCGAGGAGCGCCGCCTACCAATCGTCAAATCACGGCAAACCCTGAGCGTGCGAGCCGAGACAGCCGAATCAGGTGATCATGATATTAATCGAAGTTGGAAAAGGTTGCAAATTGACAGTGCCGGGAGCTGCTTGTATAGTCCATCGCCGTTTTTTAAGTCGCGTTCGCGCTTTCCGTTCGAGCGGCGCGTGACCGTAAATCCACCAACAGGCACAACGAAAGTCACGGAGGAAACCGATGTCCCGCCTTACCCTGAAGCAAGCCAACACCATCATCGAAGGCGCGATCGCGAAGGCGCGCGAACTGAAGATCAAGCCGCTTTCAGTCGTCGTGCTCGACGCCAGCGGCAACATCGTCTCGGCGCAGCGCGAGGACAATGCGAGCATGTTCCGCTTCGACGTCGCGCTCGGCAAGGCGTGGGGCGCGGTCGCGATGGGCGCGTCGAGCCGTGCGCTCGGCAAGCGCGCCAAGGACAATCCGAACTTCTTTCTCGCGCTCGCGGCGACGGCCAAAGGCAAATTTCTGCCGCAAACCGGCGCTGCACTGATCAAGGACGCGCAAGGCAACATCCTCGGTGCCACCGGTGCCAGCGGCGGTACGGGAGATGAGGACGAAGCGTGCTGTGTTGCCGGCATTGAAAAGGCCGGCCTCAAGGCCGACGCATCGGCGTGAAAGGCCGTGAGGCGTGAGGCGAGAGGGGAGAGGCGAAACAGCAAAGGGATTTTCGTGAGCACAGTCACGAAAGAACAGCACGAAAATAAACGGGACGCGCGCTAGGCGGCGACGGCACCTTCGGCGCGCTTTAACCCCGGCATCGTGAAGCCGATCTGCTTGAGTTCGGCGGCGAGTGACTTTGCCTGCTCGGCGGTGAGTTCGACCAGCGGCGGGCGTACCGTCGCCCATGCCGGATCATTGGCGTAGATCGCGACGGTTTGCTTCAACGCCGAGATCATCACGTATTTCTTGCCGACGGTATCGCGCACGACGTTGAGTTCCGCCTGTTGCTCTTCGGCGTCGACGTTCCGCCATTCGGCGTAGAGCTTATGAATTGCTCCCGGATTAACGTTGGCGGTTGCGGAGATGCAACCGGCGCCGCCGCTCCTCATGTTGGCGAGCAGGAACGATTCGCTGCCGGCGAACACGTCGAATCCCGACTTCGCGAACGCGTCGAGAAAGGTCCTGGTGTTGTTCCAGTCGCCCGAGCTGTCTTTCATGCCGGCGATCGCGTTCGGGTAGGCCTTGAGCAGTCGCTCGACGAGTCCGGTCGTGATGCCGACCACCGCGACCGGCGGGATGTGATAGAGATAGATTCTGAGCCGCGAGTCGCCGACGCGCTGCACGACTTCGCTGTAGTGCCGGTAGAGCCCTTCCTCGGTGACGCCCTTGTAGTAGAACGGCGGCAGCATCAATACCCCCGAGCAGCCGTGCTTTACCGCATGCGCGGTGAGCTTGACGGTTTCGATGATCGAGCAGCAGCCGGTTCCCGGCATCATGCGCGAAGTGTCGAGTCCGGCCGCGACCACGGCGTCGAGCAGCGTCATGCGCTCCTCGGCCGCGAGCGAATTCGCTTCGCTGTTGGTGCCGAACACGGCAAGCCCGCAGTTCTGCGACAGCAGCCACTTGCAGTGCGCGATGAAGCGCTGGGAATCGGGACTGAGATCGGCTTTGAACGGGGTGACGACGGGCGACAGCACGCCGCGTATGCGTTGAGCCATTTTTGCTCTCCGGAATCGCTGAAATTTAGTGCGGAATCAAACGCTATAATACTACATCAGCGTGAGGCGAGAGGAGTGAGGCGCAATACCCTCCCTCATCCCTTACTCCTCACCCCTCACTCAGCGACCATAGGGAGCGATAAATGGAACTGCCAGTCAATAAATTCAAGCACGCGCTCAAAGCGGGCAAGCCGCAGATCGGCATCTGGAGCTCGCTTTCATCGCACATCGTCGCCGAGATACTGTCGAATTCCGGCTTCGACTGGGTGCTGCTCGACACCGAGCATTCGCCGAACGAGCTGCCGATGGTGCAACAGCAGCTTCACGCGATGCAGGGCGGAAGCGCGAACCCGATCGTGCGCGTGCCGTGGAACGACATGGTGATGGTCAAGCGCTTCCTCGACATCGGCGCGCAGTCGCTGCTGCTGCCGTACGTGCAGAGCGTCGAGGAGGCGAGGAACGCGGTCGCCTACACGCGCTATCCGCAGGACGGCGTGCGCGGCGTCGCCGGCGCCACTCGCGCCGCCGGCTACGGCCGCATCAAGGATTACCTCAAGAACGCGCACCAGGAGTTGTGCGTGCTGGTGCAGGTGGAGACGCGCAAGGCGATGGCCAGCATCGAGGCGATTGCCGCGGTCGACGGAGTGGACGGCGTCTTCATCGGCCCCATCGATCTCTCCGCCGACATGGGCTACCTCGGCAACTGGCAGCACCCCGAAGTCTGGAAAGTGATGGAGGACGCCGCCAAAAAGATTCGCAAGGCCGGCAAAGCGCCCGGCATCCTGGTCGGCGAGGCCCACGGCCAGCGCGGTCTCGACCTGGGATACCTGTTCGTCGCGGTCGGCGCCGACGCCGGCATGCTGGTGCGCGGCGCCGATGCGCTCGCTGCGAAGTTCAAGCGCTGACGCCCTTGTAGCGCAGGCGCCTCGCCTGCAAACAGATCGGGGATCCCGGACTTGGTGCGCGTTGCAAAAGAAGGATCGGGCAGACGACCTCGTCTGCTCCAGCGTGTATGCAGGCGAGGCGCCTGCGCTACAAAAACGTGTCCATCATATCGAGAGTTTTCATTTTGAAATGCGCTCTAAATCAGTTGATGTGCTTTAAACCATAATGCCGCGGCCCTCTTCTGTCTTCACTGCGCTGGTTTGCATAGCCGCGGCGGTGATTTTTTTCCTGCCGCCGCCCGTGGGTGCGACTGCGGCCACGATGCATGCCGCGGCGCTCATCGTGTTGACCATAGGCCTGTGGGCGCTGGGCACCGTGCCGGAGCACATTACGGCGCTGCTGTTCTTCTTGCTCGCGGTGGTGCTGGCGATCGCCTCGCCGCAGGCCGTGTTCTCGGGTTTCGCCTCCGCGACCATGTGGCTGGTGCTCGGAGGGCTGTTCCTGGCCCACGCGGTTACGACGACCGGCTTGGGACGGCGTTTCACCGGCGTGCTGTTCGATCGCTACACGTCGAATTACGCCGGTCTGCTGACAGCGGTTGCCCTGGTTTCGACCGTACTCGCGTTTTTCATGCCGTCGACGATGGGGCGCGTCCTCCTGTTGGTGCCGATCGTCGCCGCGCTTGCCGAGCGCGTCGATTTCGCGCACGGCAGCCGCGGCTACAACGGGCTGATCATGACCGCAATCATGATCAGCTACCAGAGCGGCACCGGCATCCTGCCTGCGAATGCGCCGAACCTGGTGCTCGCCGGCGCGGCAGAGGCGCTCTACGACGTGCAACTGATCTACTCGGAGTGGTTGTGGGTGATGTTTCCGGTGCTGTGCCTGCTCAAAGGGATCATCGCGGTCGCCTTGATCCACCGGCTGTTTCCGGCCAAGATCAAGCTGCAGGCTGCTCCGCCGCGGCACGCGCCGATGGACGCCGCAGAGCGCAGGCTGGCGGTCATATTGGTGCTGGCGGTGGTGCTGTGGGCGACCGACTTCATACACGGCGTGCGCGTCGGTTGGGTGGCGCTCGCCGCTGCGGTCGTGTGTTTGCTGCCGCGCATCGGCGTGCTGCCGGCCGATGCTTTTAACAAGGTGCGGTTCGGACCATTCTTTTATGTCAGTGCAACCATCGGACTCGGCGCGCTCGCGCAGGAATCCGGTCTCGGCGAACTGCTCGGCAAGACGCTGCAGGAAACCTTGAACCTGCAACCGGATTCGGATTTTGTGAATTTCGTCGTGCTGAGCCTGCTGGGCACGCTGACCGGAGTTATGACGACCAATCCCGCGCAGGCCGCGCTGCTGACGCCGCTCGCCGGGCATTTCGCGGACGCGGCGGGGTGGCCGCTCAACGCGGCACTGATGACCATCGCCGTCGGTTTCAGCGTCATGGTGCTGCCCTACCAGGTGCCGCCGGTAGTCATCGGCATGCAGTTGGCAGGAGTTTCAGTGCATACCGCTTTGCGGATGACAATCCCGCTCGCGGCGCTCGGTATTCTCATTTTCATGCCGCTTGAATACCTGTGGTGGCGCCTCATCGGGTATTTCGGCTAACCGATCAAGATGGGCGATCCGGGTTAATTCCGAGGCGCACGGGTGGTGCCTAACCTGTCGACGCCCCCCTGGCTTTGAGCAGCTCGAAGTTCGAGGGGTCCATCTTGATCCGGCCCTGGTTGATCTGCCGGTCGATCTCGACCACTGCGTCGTTGAATGGTGTCGGGATGCCGAATTCCTTGCCCTTCTTCACCACAAGGCCGGAGATGAACTCCATCTCGCTCTTGCGGCCCTTGATGTGATCGTGAATCGGAGCGGTGCGGCCTCCGCCTATATGGCCCAGCAGCGTCTTCATCGCCG
Source organism: Betaproteobacteria bacterium (assembly GCA_016202615.1). Lineage (GTDB taxonomy): Bacteria > Pseudomonadota > Gammaproteobacteria > Burkholderiales > SG8-41 > PALSA-1004. Next base: position 12,912 of record JACQOI010000151.1, on the reverse strand, counting down.
TCACCAGATTTTCGTCGCTCGAACCCGCGAACTCGTCGGCGCGCAGCCCGAATATCGGTTCGATGCGGTAGCCGAGCGCGGCGCCCACCGCGAGCGATTCCTTGCCGAGTTTCACGGAGACATCGAACATGCCGGGCAGGTTGGCTGCCTCCGAGTTCTTGAGGCCCAACAGCCCGAACGGCCCCATCGTCATTGTATTGGCGATGAGCTTCGTCCACTTGGCGCCGTAGATGTTGTTGGTCACATCGCACCGGCCCACGTTGCGCAGGATAGACTCGATCTCGCGCACGCGCGGGGTGTAAGAACCGTCGAGCTCGCCCACTGCGAACCACGTGGTCTTGCGCGTGGTATTACGCTTGACCAGCCCGGGCGTGAATATTTCCGCCGACAGCTCGACCACGCAGCCCACCGTGCGCTCGCGGCCCACGATGGAGGCGATCGAGTCGTCGTTCATGCCGTTCTGGATGCCGGCCACCACGCCATCGTTCTTGAGGTACGGCTTGATGAATTCCGCCATCCAGCGGTGGTCGTTCGACTTCACCGCGAGAAACACGATATCGAATTCGAGGTTGGCCGAAGCGAGGTCGCACAGGTGGCAGGCCCGAACCGGGATCCGCAGGTCGTCCTCCTTCATCTGGATGCACAGCCCCGTCGCCTTCAGCGCCTCGACCTGCGCGGGCCACTGGTCGATGATCGTGACATCATGGCCCGCCTTCGTAAGGTCAGCCCCGACGCTGCTGCCAATTGCGCCGGCGCCCAGTACGGCTATTTGCCTGCCCATGCTTTGCATCCCTGCGGTTTGTTGTCGATCAGCCTGCGGAAGCGGCGATGGATAAAGCGGTAATTATGCCGGTTTGCATCGCATCTCGAGCAATCCGCACGAAACGCCCTCCCGCTCTCACGGCCTCTTCTTCGCCCTCACGCCGCATCACTTACCATCACCGGCTGTCTTATCCGCGCCGATTCCACGGCCGCGTCGAAGACGCATGCGCCATGCAGGACCTCCCCGAGCGGCACAGGGTAAGGTTGGCGACTAAGAATGCATCTGGCGAATTGAGCCAGCTCTTCGGTCGTCGAATTGAACCCTGGCGTCGCGATTTCTTCGGCATCCGGTATCCGGGCCAAGTGGCTGGCTCGCCCCTCAACCGCTCGCGTAAAGCGGAAGACGTCCATGGTGGGAGTCAGGACCTCGGCGAATCCCTTTGATCCGTACACGGCCATGCGAAAGTTGCGCGCTGCGGCGAGCGAACAGAACGCGAGGCCGGTCACGCCATTTTCGAAGTTCACAAGCAGGCTCGTGGTGTCTTCGCCATGCGGATCGGCGCGTTGTTGCACGACGCAATAAACTTCGCGGATGCGCCCGATGATGTCGATCATTCCGTCGACGAGGTGCACGCCTACCCCGGCCATGGCGCCGGCCGGCTCTTCTTTCGGATCCACCCGCCACGAATCGCTCGAGCGGTAGAACGCGGTGGTGGCCGTAAGCTCGGCGATGATGGAGCCGATCGCGCCGAGTTGGCCGCTTTTCACCCGCTTGCGCAGTTCGCGGATTGACGGGTGAAACCGGCGATTGAAGCCCACGGCGAGTATGACCCCGGCGTCTTGTGTGACTCGTATCGCAGCCTGCGCTCCGCCGCGGTCGAGTGCGATCGGTTTCTCGACAAAAACGTGCTTCCCCGCCCGCGCTGCCTGTTGAATCTGCCCTTCATGCTGACTATTCGGCGTCGCGAGTATCACCGCGTCTATTGCGACGTCGGTCAGGAGCTCCTCCAGACTGCCGGCCAGGCGGATATTGTTTTGCCGGCAGAAGGGTTCCGCCTTCCCCGGCGTGCGGGTGTATCCCGCGGTGAACCGGATGTCTTCACACTTGCCTTGCACCGAGGTCACCAAGGTGCGACCCCATGAGCCGAGACCGACGATTGCAGCACGCAGCATCAGTTACCTAATGGACGACGTAATTGTTACAGATTACACTATAGAAACTGTCGCCGCTCGCGTGACCGCGTAAGCGCCGGACTTATAACGCGCCGCAATCATCCGGAGGAGAACACATGACAACCGCAAAAGCACCGCTTTGTCTTGCCCTGCTCGCTCTACTCGCATGCCCACTGCCGGTCCTGGCTCAGAAGTACCCCGAGAAGAGCATCCGGATGGTGGTAGCGTTCCCAACCGGCGCCCCGTACATCCTGGCACTCCTCATCTCGGAAAAGCTGCGCGAGTCGTTTGGACAGTCGGTCGTGCCTGAATTCAGGGCGGGGGCCGGCGGAAACATCGCTTCCGAGCTTGTCGCCAAAGCGCCCCCTGACGGCTATACGCTGTTGCTGACGAGTCCGACGATCGCCATCAGTCCCAGCCTCTTCCAGAATCTGGGCTATGACACGTTCCGCGACTTCGCGCCGATAACGCTGCTGGCGACGGTACCCAACGTGATGATCGTTCATCCTTCGGTGCCGGCGAGAAGTCTCAACGAATTGGTGAAGCTGGCGAAAGCGCACCCCGGCAAGCTGAACTTTGGCTCCGGCGGCCTCGGTTCGGGCAGCCAGCTGGGGAGCGAACTTTTCAAGGCGCTCACCAAAATCGATATGGTGCACGTGCCCTACAAGGGCGCCGCCATCGCATTGACGGCCATGTTGAGCGGTGAAGTGGACATGGTGACGTCGACCGTTCCCGCGACCATTCCCCACGTCAATGCCGGCAGGATTCGAGCCTTGGCCGTGCTGGCGCCGGAGCGCGTGGCCGCGCTGTCGCAGGTGCCAACGACCGCCGAAGCCGGCATGCCGGAGCTTGTCGTAATTACCTGGTATGGCCTGTTTGCGCCCGCGGGCGTGAGGTCTGACATCATCGAGCGCTTGAACGCCGAAGTCGTCAAGCTCATGAACGCGCCCGAAACGAAGAGCAAGCTCGCCCAAGTGGGGCTTGACGCGGCCACCAGCACGCCGGCCGGGTTCGCAAAGTTCGTGCGGGCGGAAACGGACAAGTGGGCACGCGTCATCAAAGAGGCCAACATTCGCGTCCAGCAATAATGAGCCCAATCTGGTGAGCGCGATGCGGTGGCTAAAGTGAAGAAAAGCAAAGGTGAAATCGCCTAGTGGAGACGAACGGGAGTCAAGGGGGTGGTTCCGCGATGTCGAACGAAGTGGCGGGGCGCGCATCCCCGATGGATCAAGATGATGATGAAGGTGTTCAAGATGCCTGGCTGGGGGATACGTGGACCCTATCGAATGCCCGCAGAGGAGGAGCTGCAAAAGTTCACTGAAGGCCTGCTTCGGCTACGCCTGCCCGAGATTGACGAACTGGCCCGGGCGGTGCGGTTGACCATGCCCGCTTGAATCGGTACTCCGGGTCTCCTGGCGCAAGGAATCCAAGAACTTTGACGTGGATCAAAGTGTTGGAGCTGGAGTTGACATCAAACTCTCAAAATTAGAGTTCGTATGGCCGCTCACTTACGCTTCATGGGTTCCCCGCGAGGTCAACGTTCTGGGAATTCATGGCAAGTGGTGCGGAAAAAATTGTTATCGCTCCTTTTTATAAGGCAAGGACAACTGTTATGGACCATGAGATTCTGACTAGAGAAGATCAGCGCAGATATTCGCTGTCCCAGCATGAGCTTGAGCGGAGATGGAAGGCCGTCCGTGAGCGAATGGCTGCCAAAGGAATAAGCCACCTCGTTGTTCAGAGCCAGCAACGATTCGTCGGCGGCTATCTCCGGTGGTTCACTGATTTACCGGGCACAAATTACCACATCACCGCCGTCTTTCCGCTGGATGAGGATATGACCATCATAAGCCACGGCGCTGGGGCACCGGCGCCACCCGTCGCACCACCCGAATGGGCATTGAGGGGTGTGAAAGAGAGGATCAACACCCCGGCTTTTCCGAATGTCTGGTGGGAGGATGCGTGGGATGCGGAAAAGGCCGTGGAAGTCATAAAGCGCAGGAAGCCGGGTACGGTTGGTCTGGTGGGACTGGGGAATATGTCGGCAGCTCTATACGAAAATTTAAAGAAGGGACTGCAAGGTGTGAATGTCATCAATGCGACTGATCTCGTCGATCAAGTAAGAATGGTAAAAAGTGAAGAAGAAATCAAACTTCACAGGGAAGCAGCCTACATGCATGAGATGAGCTATGGAGTAACAAAGAAGGCGATCAGACCGGGAAGGACAGTGGGGGAAGTATTGGAGGAAATCCGGCATGCTCAGGTATTGGCGGGCAGCGAGGAACAACAGATTAATATTGCCTTTGGGCGTCCAGGCTCTACACATTACGCACAAGGCAGCTGGGGCAACACTTTCGTGCGACGGACATTCAGGAAGGGCGACATTATCAATGTATTGATAGAATCCAGCGCGGCAGGCGGGTACTGGTACGATCTGCGAAGATTCCTCTGTATCGGCAGCGCTCCCAGCGAGCTTCAAGAGGCCTACGCAATCGTCAAGGAAGCGCGGAATATCCTGGCAGCCAACCTTAGGCCTGGGGCGGTGCCAGGGGTTGCCTTGGATGCAAGCGACGAATTCTTGAAAAGCAAAGGATGTCCACCGGAGTCCCGAGTGGCAGGACACGGCCAAGGCTTGGATCTCGTGGAACGACCTGTTATTCGTCGGGAAGAGACCGCGGAACTCCAAACGGGTATGGTGCTCTCGTTACATCCCACTGCGAGGACAAAGCACGCGACGGCGTGCATCTCGGATACCTATGTCATCGGAAATTCGGGCGCCGTTCCCCTGTACGGAAATCTATTCGATGACAACGAACTCGCCATCGTGGATTAATTCTCCCTGGCGGTGGAAGAGGTGCGGGGTTTTTTGCGAACTGACTCCGAAACCGGACCGCAGGGTCAGACCGGAATGGCACTTACTTAAGCCAAGCGTCGCCGCTCGCCAAGATTCGATATCGTCGATTCAACGGCATAGGGTAGGGTACGCTTGCGCACCAATGTGATGGCGTCGCATGGATCCGGACATCTTTTCTGTATGGTGCGCAAGCGCACCCTACGCCGGATCAGGCCCGCTTTCACGATCGCACCCCTGGCACCCGCTCCAACGCGCCTCTCCCCGCAAGGGCCTTGAAGGGCAGGAGTTCCCGATGCCCACAACTTAAGTAAGTGCCATTCGGGTCAGACCGCAATTTCTTTCACGAGCAGCGTTATCTCACTTGCGGATGCGCTTGCGCGTGTCGTCCGCGATCACTTGCAGCAGCCGATTGATGTCCGACTTGATTCGCGCGAACCCGGCGGTTTTACGGAACGTCTTGATGTCCATGTAAAGTTTCTTGTTAACTTCGAAGTGGATGCTGTCAATTCCGCGCGCGGGATCGCCGTAGCGCCGGATCAATTCGTTGCCGAAATAAGGGTCGTTGATGGCAACGCTGTAGCCGTAGCCGCGCAGGGTCTCCACCAGCAGGTCGACGAATTCGCGCGATGACGTAACGCCGCCGAGGTCGCTGATGCAGAAGTCCGCGCGCGGCTTGCCGGCGTCGATGTGCGTCGGCGCGCCGACCGCCGACATGCAATGGCCGGAGATCTGCCGCAGCACGCCGAAGCGCGCATGAAGCTCGTCGACGATGCGTTTCATTTCGGCGTGGTAGGGCCGGTAGTAGTTGGCGAGCCGTTCCTCGACCTCGGCCACCGTGAGCTTGCGCTCCTGCAACGCTTCACCGTAGCGCGATTTGGTCTTGATCAGACCCAGCCCCTTCAGCGTGCGTACATGCGGTTTCAGCGGCACCGGCCACTCGCCGTCGATCGCCGCGGGATCCAGGTCGAGCTCGTGGCGGTTGATATCGATGAAGAAGGCGGCGAACACGCAGCGCAGCATGGTGGCGCCGTAGCGGGGCGCGTCGGCAAACAGATCCTCTACGTGCATCGACGCGTTGTCGTGCACCGCAGTGAACGCTACCGGCGAGCGGAATTCCTTCGGGTACTCGAGGCCGCTTTTCGAGACATCAACAAACAGGGGTAGGGTTTCGGCCGCCGGCTCGAAACGCAGGAAAATCCCGGGGGCAACGTGAATCATAATTTCAGGATTTCCAATGCGACAGGGGCAGGATCGGGTCAATCGGCCCGAATTCTGTTGTCCTTGATGACCTTCGAATACTTCGCCAGTTCCGAACTGATGAAGGCGGCAAACTCGCCCGGGCTGTTGCCCGCGATCACGTGCCCCAGGCCGAGCAAGCGTTCCCTGACCTCGGGGGCGCCGAGCGCGCGCACGATCTCGGCGTTGAGCCGGGTTACGATGTCGCGCGGCGTGTTGGCCGGGGCCACCACGCCGAACCAGCCTGAAACTTCGAAGTCCGGCAGCCCCGACTCCGCCACCGTGGGAATATCCGGCAGCACCGGCGAGCGCTGTTTGGTCGTCACCGCCAGGACTTTGACCCGCCCCGACCGGATCGGGGTAAGCGCCGTGGACAGCGAGTCGAACATGACCTGGACCTGTCCCGCGATCAGGTCGACCTGTGCCGGTGCGCCGCCTTTATACGGCACGTGCAAGATGTCGATTTTCGCCATCGATTTGAACATTTCGCCGGCGAGGTGAAACGTGGTGCCGTTGCCGGCCGACGCATAGTTCAATTGTCCAGGCTTGCGCTTCGCGAGCGCGATCAGTGCGTTCACGTTTTTCACCGGCAGGCTGGGGTGCACGACCAGCACGTTGTTGAGCAAAACGAAGCGCGTGATCGGGGCGTAGCTCTTGACCGGGTCGAACGGCAGGTTCGTGCTCAAACCCGGCAGGATGGAGAACAGTGCGCTGGTGGCGAGCAGCAGCGTGTAGCCGTCAGGCGGCGCCTTGGCTACGATTTCGGCCGCAATCACACCGGAGGCGCCCGGCCGGCTGTCGAGCACGAATTGCTGTCCCAAGGCGGCGCCGGCTTTCTGTACGATCGGCCGCGCCACGCCCTCCGAAGCGCCGCCGGGCGGAAACGGCATGACCAGTCGGATAGGCCTTCCCGGGAATCCTTGCGCATGCGACGGTACGGGGAGCTGGCACAGCGCCAACGCCAAAACACAAAAAGCCGTGCGCCAGTTTTCTGATACCTGCAGCCGGATCATGATCCCTCTCGCTCGGTTGACAGCGGTAAAGACGCGACAGAGTGCGATTCTAGCATTTTGTCGCTACGGATCAGCAGGGCCGAATGCAAAACGGCCCCAGCCTCCATGGCACTACCTTAAGTACATCGCATGCGAGCGCCGAACAATTCTTGTAGGCTCGCGCGGTGGTGCGCAGGGCGCACCCTACATGCCGGAATAGGCTTAAGGTAGTGACATTGGGCTCCGGCCTCATTCACTTTCGTCAGTCGTGAGGTCGGGAAATCGGGAGGTGGAATAAGGCTCTACCCATTTCACGCCCTCACGATCTCCCGCCCTCCCGGCTTTTTGATATAGGAAGGCTCGGTAAATAACGACGTTATTACAACTTTATGTATATCGGGATTATCTGGAACCACATACAGTATAGGGGTAATCATTTCCTCAAATATGCCTCGCAGGCTGCGGGCGCCGGTCTTGTACTCAAACGCTATTTCCGCAATTTGCCCGAACACTTTCGGGTCAATGCTCAGCTCGACGCCCTCATTCTTGAATATTTCCCGGAATTGATTGTAAATGGAGTTTTTGGGTTCGGTCAGAATCCTGACCAGCATCTGCCTGCTCAGGTTCTGGAAACTGGCGATGATGGGCAGCCTTCCGGTGAATTCAGGAATTAATCCAAACTCGAACAAGTCGGTTGGTTTTACGCGCGTGTTCAGCCGGTCCAGAATATTCTGATTGTCATCGTTGGAGGTGGAGATAAACCCGTAGCCATGGGTCTTGGACATGATCTCCTCGATGCCGACAAACGCCCCTCCGCATATGAATAATATGTTGGTCGTGTCGATATATTGCGCGTTACCCAGCTTGACGGGGGAGCCTTCCATGATTTTCAGGAGCGCGTGCTGCACGCTTTCCCCCGAAATGCTGCGCGGTTGACCGTCAATTGCCTTGAGTTTGTCGATTTCGTCGATAAAAACTATCCCATTTTGAGCTCTGCCGATATTGCCGTCCGCCTTGTCGACGAGCCTTTGCAGAATGGCCTCGATTTCTTCATTGACGTAGCGGGTTTGCGCCAATGAAGTGGCGTCCGCGGTCACGAACGGAACACTTAGAATTCTCGATAATGTTTCACACAACAAGGTTTTACCGGTACCGGAAGGACCGATGAGCAAAACATTGCTCTTGGCTATTTCGACGGCATCTCGCTGTGATTTTGCAATCTTCTTGTAATGTGAATAAACGGCGACCGCCAATATCTTTTTGGCTTCATCCTGACCGATAACATACTGATCAAGATATCTCACGATGAAACTCGGTTTTATTCTTTTGTCGAGCAAGGTCGTGTCCTGGTCATTTGAGTCAGGTGCTTCCTACGCCCCGACTTCAGGGCACTCGACCGGGTGGTGCACACCGTGGGTAGCCTTCATCACCTGATCGCGCAGACGCACCAGATACGCGTCATGGATGCCGTTAGAGGCGAGGCAATCGACGGTCTGGTACAGATAATCGGCGCCGGAGCCGAAGCGGCCGTGCGCGGTCGCCAGCGTTCTGACGATGGTCCCCGGCGGCAGCTTGCCGGCATAGTGCGGGTGATCGTGGTTGACGACGAAGGCGATCGCGCGCTGTTTCCATTTGCCGACGCGCGCCATGACCCAGCGCGGCGCGTACGAACCGAGGACCATCTCGCGCCGCCAGATCAGCGTCAGCTCATGACGCGCTTTATCAGCCGCGATGCGGAACGCAACGCCGTTGCAGCAGCCGCCGAATTCCAGCCCCAGCATCAGCCCCGGCTTGTCAAGCGAGCCGCGGCCCACTCGCGAGCGCAGGCAGAAACAGCGGTGAAAACCGTGGATGGTGGCGAGTTTGTGCTCGATGAATTTGAATAGCGGGTTCCAGATCAGCGAGCCGTAGCCGAACACCCACAGGTCGCGCGCGGGATTCCAGCCGTCGAGGATGCGCTCGAGCGAGGCCTGGAATTCATCCTCCGGCACCAGCGGCACGTTGTGCCGGACATGCTCATAGTATTTGCGCAGGGTATCGTTTTCGAGATCTTGACGAGTCAGTCCCATGATATGAACAACGCGTAATCCCCGTCAGCGTTGACCTACGATGTCGGCGCGAGTTCCGTTACGGCGGCGGTGCGCCGCCGTTCGAGCGCGGCGTTGTTCGCCGACACCGGCAAGTCGAGCACGCAAAACCTGTCGCGTGTGCGCGTGGGTATCGCAGGCAAGCGGCGGCGGCTCGACGCGCGGCTTGCCCGGCTTGGGGTCGGGCGCGGCGCACAACGGCGACTCCGCGGCGACCGCGGCATTCGGTTTGTTGGGCTCGGCTTTTGAGCTCATCGCCTTTCTCAGCTCGATTGCGGCGCTTCAGCAGTAAAGTCCCGACATCATGCTATGCTCATTCTACGGCTGCCCGCAGCGGGTCAGCGTAGAAGTTTCGGCGGGAAACGCGCACGGCTTCGTTGCGGGCGCGTGATTCACGGCCGTTTGCTGTCACCACATCGCAAGGGACATCACGCATGATCAACGCAGCTATCGCGGGCCTCGGCTGGTGGGGCAAGAACATCGTCAATGCGGTGCAGGACAAGAGCGAGCGCCTGCGCTTTATCCGCGGCGTGAGCAAGGAGCCCGACACCGTGCGCGACTTCGCCGCCAAGCACGGGCTCGAATTGTCGACCGAACTCGACGACTTGCTCGGCGATCCGCGCGTGCAGGCGGTGGTGCTGGCCACGCCGCATTCGCTGCATCCGGGACAGGTCGTCGCGGCCGCCGCGGCGGGCAAGTCCGTGTTTTGCGAAAAGCCGCTGGCGCTGAAAAAGCCCGAAGCCGTGCGCGCGGTCGAAGCATGCAAGCAGGCCGGCGTGGTGCTGGGTGTCGGCACCAACAAGCGCTTCTGGCCCTCGATGCGCGAGTTAAAGAAGGTGGTCGCGGGCGGCAAGCTTGGCGAAATCCTGCACATCGAGGGGCACTATAGCAACGAAAACTCGGGCATGCACTTTTCCGCGTGGCGCGACCTGCCGACGGAATCGCCGGGCGGGGGCATGACCGGAGCCGGGCTGCATATACTGGACGCGTTAATCAGCCTGGCCGGTCCGGTGCGCTGCGTGCACGGCCGGCTCGTCACGCGCAAGCCGCAACCCGACCCGCACGACACGGTGTCGGTGCTGTTCGAGTTCGCGAATGGCGTGAGCGGCATGCTCGGCACGGTCAGGGCGACGCCATTTTACTGGCGCGTGAACGTATTCGGCAGCAAGGGTTCGGCGGAGGCGCTCGGCGAAACCGATCTGGTGGTGCGCCTGAGCGGCGCGAAGCCCACGACGCAGAGCTTCGAGCCGGTCGACGCCTTGCGCGCCGAGTTCGATGCCTTCGCCGACGCAGTCGCCGGCCGCGCGCCTTATCCGATCCCGACGGCGCAGATGGTCGATACCGTCGCCGCGTTCGAAGCGGTGATCAAGTCGATCGAGTCGGACGACGTGGTGTTGCTCGACAAGCAGTGACAGACTTCCTGGTTAAGCATGACCGGGCGCTCGCCGCCGAAACCGGCGAGGAAATCATATATATAGGAGGAGGAATGAAAATGCGTACGCACTGGTTCCAGATCGTTCTGGCGGTCCTGGCCGTGACCTTGGGCCCTGTGCCCGGCAACGTTGGCGCGCAGCCTTATCCCACCAAGATTATCCGGGTCATCAACCCCAACCAGCCGGGCGGCAACAGCGACATCCTTTTCCGGCTGCTCTCACCGAAGATGGGCGAAATACTGGGGCAGCAGCTCGTCATCGATTACCGTCCGGGGGCCGGCGGCAACATCGGCACGGAGATCGCGGCGAAAAGCCCGCCTGACGGTTACGTCACGCTGATCGCCGCCGCGAGCTTTTTGATCAACCCCTCTCTGATCAAAAACCTGCCGTTCGACGCGATCAAGGATTTTACGCCGCTCGGTCTCATTGTCGACATACCCGCGGCGCTGGTGACGCACCCGTCGCTGCCGGTGAAGAGCGTGAAGGAGCTCATCGCGCTCGCCAACGCGCGCCCGGGAGAGATATTCTTTTCCAGCTCAGGCCAGGGCGCCGTCGGCCATTTGTCCGGGGAACTGCTCAATTCGCAGGCCGGGATCAAGCTCGTGCACGTGCCCTACAAGGGTGCGGGCCCGTCCATCGTCGATTTGATCGCGGGCCACGTGCAGCTGTCATTCGTGAGCATACCGGCCATAATCGGGCATGTGCAAAACGGCAAGCTGCGCATGCTTGCGCAATGCGGCGCGGCGCGTTTCTCGTCGTTACCGGATGTTCCGACGATGCAGGAGGCAGGCCTCCCCGGCTTCATTGTCAGCAGCGGCTTCAGCTTCCTCGGGCCGGCCGGAATGCAACGGTCCGTCGTCGAGAAACTCAACTTGGCGCTCGTGCAAGCGCTGCGTGACCCCGCAATTCGCAAGACGTTGATCGGTCGCGGCGCCGACCCGGTCGGCAATACGCCCGAGCAGCATGCGGCGTACATCAAGGCCGAGATCGAGAAGTGGCAGAAGGTGGCCAAAGACGCCGGCATCAAGCCCGAATAGCCGCGCCGGTGTGCGAAGTGCTCGACGCGATGGCGGGCGGGCGCCGCCCGCGCAAGCAGCGGTGAACTTGCCAGGGTTATTCCTGCTGCATCCCGGATTCCAGAATAATCCTGCGCTACTTTTCCGTGTCGCGCTTGAGTCAGGAAGCGAGCCAAATCATGACCGATAAAGAAACTGTGGGGCTGATCGGACTGGGTTTGATCGGCACGGCGCTTGCGCGCCGGCTGCTGGCCGCGGGTTTTGGCGTGGCCGGCTATGACGTCGATGCAAAACGGGGCGCGGTTCTCACCGAACTGGGCGGGCACGCGGCGGGTTCGGTCGCGGAACTCGCAGGCGCGTGCCGGCGCATCGTGATCGCGGTCTTCAATACCGACCAGCTCGAGGACGTGATCGAAGGCAAGGGCGGTGTGCTGTCAGTCGCGCCGACCGGGTCCGGCGCGCGCATCGTGATGAATGTGACGACCAGCGATCCCGACCGCGTCGCGGCGCTCGCCGCGCGCATCGCGCCGCACGGACTGACGCTGCTCGAAGCGCCGTTGTCCGGCACCAGCGAGCAGGTGGCGCACGGCGACGGCGTGGGGCTGATCGGCGGCGGGCGTGCGACCTTCGATGAGTGCGCCGACATCCTCGACGCGATCTGCCCGCGCCGCCACTTCGTCGGCGCCTTCGGCAACGGCGCCAGGATCAAGCTCGCTGTGAATCTGATTCTCGGCCTCAATCGCGCCGCGCTCGCCGAGGGCCTGGTGTTTGCCGAGCGCCTCGGTCTCGATCCGCAGGCGTTTCTCGAGGTCGCGCGCGGCTCCGCCGCCTATTCGCAGATCATGGACGTCAAAGGCGAAAAAATGGTGCGCGGCGATTTTGCCGCGCACGGCAAAGTTACGCAGACCTTAAAGGACGTGCACCTGATGCTCGACTACGCGAACCGCGTGCAGCAGGGGCTGCCGTTGACGCGAGTAGTGGAAAACCTGCTCGCGGGATGCGTGAGCCACGGCGAGGGCGAGTGGGACAACTGCGCGATGATCCAGGAAATCCGCCGGCGGCGGCAGTAGCTCCATGCTCCTGTCTCTTTGGCTATGCGTGGGAATGGCGGCGGCTCAAGCCGTGTCCGCCGACAATCCGATCAAGGGTGAACGAGTGAACAAGTGAATGAGTGAGCCCCCTCGCCCTGCGCCCGCGGAGGGCGGAACAGGCTCCATCGGCTTGCCGATGGATGTGACCCCGCAGCGGGATGCTGAGCGCCGGATATTCGCGGGCTATTGTGCGCCTTCACGGTCGCATCCCGTAAACGGGTCCCTGCTCCACGCTCCGGCGCACCTCTCCCGCCCAGGCGGGAGAGGG
>JACQOI010000125.1 GCA_016202615.1 Betaproteobacteria bacterium | reverse complement strand
TGTTTCGCGTGACGCGCTTTGCGCCAGGCATGAAGCAGGGCCACGCGGTGAAAAGCCGCGTGCTGGTGCGGGTCAGGTACGTCTACGGCGAGAGCGAGGGCTCGGTTCGCTAGCCCGACAGGCTGCTGAAGAGGTGAGAGGCGGGAGGAGTGAGGTGTAATTCCATTTTGATTGCGAACTGGAACAAAACCTGCTCACCCGTTCATTTGGACTCGTTCGGCAGCGGATAGTCGTTCGGCAGCAGCACCCACATTTTTCCGCTCTGGCGCATGCGGCCGGCGAGCGCCGCGGCCTCGTCGCCGAATCCCCAGAAGAAATCGGCGCGCACCGCGCCGCGGATCGCGCCACCCGTGTCCTGCGCCAGCATCAGGCGCTTGAGCGGCTGACGCGAGTTCGGCATGGTAGTGTCGAGGAACACCGGCGCGCCGAGCGGAATGTAGCGCGGGTCGACCGCGATGCTGCGGCGCGCGGTGAGCGGGACGCCGAGCGCGCCGAGCGGCCCGGGCAGGCCGGGCGGCTGCTCGCGGAAGAACACGTAGCTTGCGTTGAAATTGAGCAGCTCCCGCAGCTTGTCGGGGTTCTGTTTTGCCCACGCCTTGATGCCCTGCATCGACGCTTGTTCGAGCGGCAGATCGCCGCGGTCGACCAGCAGCCTGCCGATCGAGCGGTAGGGATGGCCGTTCTGGTCGGCATAGCCGAGCATGAGGGTCTCGCCGCTGTCGAGCCTGACGCGGCCCGAGCCCTGGATCTGCAGGAAGAACAACTCCACTGCATCGTCGACCCACGCGATTTCCTTGCCCGCGACGGGCGCGGCGCCGTCTTCGATCTGGGCGCGGTTGAAGTACGGTACTACGCGCCGCCCTTCGAGCCGTCCGCGCAGCCGCATGTTCTTGAGCTCGGGATGCAGGTCGGCGAGATCGAGCACCAACAGGTCGTCGGGCACCGCATAGACCGGATAGCGGTAGGTTGCCGTGCGCTTGCGGCTGCCGCGCAGCAACGGCTCGTAGTAACCGGTGACGAGACCGCTGTCGCTGCCGTTGGGATTGACGGCCTGGTACGGCGTGAAGTTGAGCTCGAAGAATCGGTACACCGTGTCGCGCGCCGGCTCGGTGAGCGCCGCCGCGATGGCGCAGGCCTGCTGCCACGCCGGCTGGTCCTTGAGCGTGCCGCAGCTCGCGAGAAACGCGTCCCATGCCAGCTGCGGATTATCATCGCGCCAGCCGGGGATCGCGTCCCAGCTGCTCGCGCGCAACACGCTGACGGGCGCCGCCGGCTTTACCGGGGGCGCCTCGACGGCCGGCGCTGGCACTGCGGGCGCGGGCGCTGGTGCCGGCGTCGGAGTGACGGGCTTGCCCGGCGTCAGTGTTTCGCACGCGGTGAGCATAGCCAACGCGATCAGCACGGCGCAGCGGCGAATTACTGCAACAAAGCCATTGGACAACACGGTGCGCTGAAGTATATAACAACAACGTTCTAGCAGCCTGTCGGACTTAACAGTCCGTCCAGGCTGCTAAAAGCAAAACCGGCTGACCATTTCGCATATCTGTTATCCTCTTCTGCAATTCTACTGGCACCGGTTTTGCATTAGGAGTTTGTCGGGGCTAAGTCCGACAAACTCCTGGCGAAGGCGGATCAATGTTCTGGCTGATACTGGAAGCTGCGATTGCACTTGCAATCCTGCTGTTCATCGTGTGGTGGACCTGGCCGCGCAAACCCAAGGCGCCTGACGATCGCAACCCGCCACAGCCGTAGCCGCGCCGTCACGCCCGCTTCCTGAGCTCGATGCTGCGGAACCAGCCGCGCGCGAGCGCCCGCTCGTCGCTCACCAGCTCGAGTTCCCCCGCCGCCGCCAGCACCTCCTCGAATACCACGTCGAGCCGCGTTGCGATGCGCGCAACCCACGGGCTGAATGCCCGGCGCAATGGCGCAGCCTGGCCCACCCGCAGAAATTTGTCGAGCACCAGCACGCGGCCGCCGGGCTTGAGCACGCGCGCGGTCTCGCGCAGCGTTGCGACCGGGTCGGGAACGATCGCCAGTATCAGGTGCAGCAGGGCAATATCGAAGCTGTTATTGCGAAACGGCAGCCGCTGGCTGTCCCCTTGTACCGTCGCGAGATCGAGCCCGCCGCGCCGCGGCTGCACGCGCTCGAGCATGGCACGCGTCAGATCGAGGCCGACGTAGCGGTGCGTGGGCGGCGGCAGCGGCAGATCGAGTCCGGTGCCGATGCCGTTGATGAACACATCGAGTGCGCCGTGTTGCGGCAGGCGGGCGAGGCTGCGCTTGCGCGCACCCGCAAGCGGTGCCGCGACCAGGAGGTCGTAAAGTGGCGCGATCAGGGTATAACTGCGCTTCAGGTCCATGCGACTCCGGTCAGCCTTGAGGTAGCGGGTTGCGAGGTCTACACTCTGCCCATGCTGGGCGCATTTTTCAAATCGCTGTTGTCGCGCAATGATCCAATCAAGGGCGAGGACGAATTTCGCGGCGACTATTACGACCCGGACCAGCTGGTTCGCTTCGCCACGAAAAAAGCCGAGAAGCTGAAAGCCCGGGGGCTGCTCGATTATCCGGCGATCGTCCATCTCGAAACCCTCGCCGTATGCAATGCGGCCTGCAGTTTTTGTCCTTATCCGACGCTCGAGCGCAAGGGCGTCCGCATGCCGGATGAGCTGATCGCCAAGATCATCGGCGATCTTTCCGATATTCCGAAAAACGTGGGTTTTCAACTGGCGCCGTACAAGGTGAGCGAACCGTTTCTGGAACCACGCCTGTTCGATGTTCTGGAACTCGTCAACAGCAAACTGCCGAACGCGAATATCAGCATCATTACCAATGGCTCGCCGTTGACCGAGCGCAAGATCGGGCAGCTGGGCAAGGTCCGGAACCTGTCATACATCAACGTCTCGATGAATCATGATAATCCGGAGGAGTATGAGTCGGTGATGAAGATCCCGTTCGCCCGCACCGTCGAGCGGCTCGACATGTTGCATCGCAAGCATGCGGAAGGCGTTATCACCTGCAGGGTCAGGCTCACGCGGGTCGCCACGAACCGGGACGACGACGTGTCGTTCATACACTGGGTGCGGGCCAATTTCCCCCGGTTCAAGCCGGATATCCTGCCGAGGCACGACTGGATCGGGGAGGTAACTACCCCCGATGGGGTGCGGTCTGTCCCTGACGCGCCGTGTCACCGCTGGTTCGACATGTCGATTACCGCAACCGGGGTGGTGGCCATGTGCTGCATGGATGGATCCGCGAAGTATCCCAAGGGGGATGTCAACACGCAGCATGTTCTGGAAATCTACAACCAGCCGTGGTTGCGGGAGCTCAGGGCCACGCTCGTCAGCCGCCGCCAGACCCGGAGCCCGTGCAATCGCTGCACCTATCTGAGTTACTGAATCTTCAGTGCAACACCCTCGGCATCGACAGCGTGAATTCGGGAATCGGCGTATCGAACTGCACGCCGTCCTCGGCCACCATCTGATAGCTGCCGCGCATGGTGCCGACCGGCGTCGCGATCGCGGTGCCGCTCGTGTATTCGAAGCTCTGATCGGGCTTGAGCAGCGGCTGCTCGCCGACCACGCCGAGCCCGCGCACTTCCTGCGTCTGGTTGTTGGCGTCGGTGATGATCCAGTGCCGGCTGATCAGCTGTGCGGTGACGCTGCCGGTATTCCTGAGCGTGATGGTATAGGCGAATACGTAACGGCCGCTTTCCGGCTCCGATTGCTCGGGAATGTAGGTGGTGCGCGTGGTCACCGTGATTTCGTATTTTTTGTCTGTGGCCATGGGAAGCGGGATGAATTGCGCGCGGCGCGGGCGACCATTCCACACTATTTTGCCGGGCGTGGCAATCGCTATCCCACTGCCGCAGCAGCCGTGTGAGGCGCTGCGTTTACGGGTAAAATGGCCGCGGTCTTCGATTGAGTGCAAAGTCATGTATCGCATCGCGCCCAGCATCCTGTCCGCCGACTTCGCGCGCCTCGGCGAGGAAGTGAAGAGCGTCGTCGCGGCCGGCGCCGACCTGATCCACTTCGACGTGATGGACAACCATTATGTGCCGAACCTGACCATCGGCCCGCTGGTGTGCGCGGCGATCCGGCCGCTGACGCAGGCGCCGATCGACGTGCATTTAATGGTGAAACCGGTGGACCGCATCGTTCCCGATTTCGCCAAGGCCGGCGCCAATATCATATCGTTCCATCCCGAGGCCTCCGAGCACATCGACCGCACCATCGGGCTCATCAAGGAGCACGGCTGCAAAGCGGGCCTGGTCTTCAACCCGGCCACACCACTCGATTATCTCGATCACGTGCTCGACCAGCTCGATCTGGTGCTGATCATGTCGGTGAACCCGGGATTCGCCGGGCAGCAATTCATTCCCGGGGCGCTCACCAAGCTGCGCGCGGTGCGCGAACGCATCGCCGGTTCCGGCAAGGACATCTGGCTCGAGGTCGACGGCGGCGTCAGGGCCGACAACATCGCCGAGATTGCGCGCGCCGGCGCCAATACATTTGTCGCCGGCTCGGCGATTTTCAGCGCCGGGGATTACAAAGCCACCATCGCGCAGATGCGCGGCGAGCTCGCGAAAGTTTAGCCATATTTCAAAATCGGAAACACAACAGTCAACCGCCGATGAACGCCGATGAGATCGGTAAACGGTAAACGGTAAACGGAAATAGCGCTCAGTTGCAAAGGGTTTTCTTTTCACCGCTCACTGCTCACCGCTCACCAGCTTTCGTTCATCGGCGGTTCCATCAGTTTTTCATATTTTCTGACACCACCTAGTCGCAATCCATGCCCCGGAACAATTTCCCGTTGCCGGTCAAAGCGGTGATGATCGACCTCGACGGCACGCTGCTCGACACCGTCAGGGACCTCGCGGCCGCGGTCAACCTGATGCTCGACAAGCTCGGCCGCGCGCCGCTCGATGAGTCGTTGGTGCGAACTTTCGTCGGCAAGGGCATACCGGATCTGGTCAAGCGCTCACTGGCCGGCGCGTTGAACGGCGAGCCGGATGCAACGCTGTTCGAGCGCGCGCTGCCGCTGTACCTGGATTGCTACGAAACCATGAACGGCAAGCACACGACGCTGTACCCGGGCGTGCGCGAGGGGCTCGACGCGCTGAAAAACGCGGGTTTCCCGCTTGCGTGCGTCACCAACAAGGCCGGGCGCTTCACGTTGCCGCTGCTCAGGCAGATGCGGATTGACGCTTATTTTGCGATCGTGATCGCCGGCGACACGCTGCCGCAGAAGAAGCCCGACCCGCTGCCTCTCACGCACGCCTGTCGCCACTTCGGCATCGCGCCACGCGAGATGCTGATGATAGGGGACTCGCTCAACGACGCACAAGCCGCGCGCGCCGCGGGCTGCCCGGTGTTCTGCGTCACCTATGGCTACAACGAGGGCGCCGACGTGCGAGACCTGGACATTGATGCTATAGTAGAAACGTTATTCGAGGCCATCAAGCTCATAACCAAATCATGATCCACACGAATGACAGAGTCACAATTCAACCAGCTTGCGGCCGAGGGTTATAATCGCATCCCGCTGGTGCTGGAGACCTTCGCCGACCTCGATACCCCGCTGTCGGTCTATCTCAAGCTCGCCAACCAGCCTTACACCTACCTGCTTGAATCGGTCGTCGGCGGCGAGCGCTTCGGCCGCTATTCGTTCATCGGGCTCTCCGCCGCGTCGCGGCTCGAGGTGCGCGGCAACGAATGCAGCGAATTCGAGTACGGCGATCTCAAGAGCCGCACGCGGGCGGATGATCCGCTGCAATTCATCCGGCGATATCAAGCGCGCTTCAAGGCGGCGGCGCAGGCGGGGCTGCCGCGCTTCTGCGGCGGGCTGGTCGGCTATTTCGGCTACGACACCATCCGCTACATCGAGAAAAAGCTCGCCGCCAAAGCCAAGCCCGATCCGCTCGGCACGCCCGACATTTTGCTGCTGCTGTCCGAGCAGCTCGCGGTGGTCGACAACCTGTCGGGCAAGATCTACCTCGTCGTCTACGCCGACCCGCGCGCAGCCGGCGCTTATCAACGCGGGCGGCAGCGCCTGAAGGAACTGTTGCAGGCGCTGCGCCAGCCCGTAACGATCCCGGCTGCGCCGCCCGCCGCGCCCCAGCAGGCGCGCTCGGAATTCGGCGAAGCACCGTATCTCAAGGTGGTCGATCGCGTCAAGCGTTACATCTTCGATGGCGACATTATGCAGGTGGTGCTGTCGCAGCGCATGAGCCAGCCGTTCGGCGCTTCTCCGCTTGCGCTGTATCGCGCACTGCGCGCGCTTAATCCGTCGCCGTACATGTTTTTCTTCAACTTCGGCGATTTCCACGTCGTCGGCGCGTCGCCCGAAATCCTGGTGCGCCTCGAGCACGGCAATGTCACGGTGCGTCCGATCGCCGGCACGCGCCCGCGCGGCAAAACGCCGGAGGAAGACGCAGCGCTCGCCCGGGAGCTGCTGGCGGACCCGAAGGAACGCGCCGAGCACGTGATGCTTATGGACCTCGGCCGCAACGACATCGGACGCGTGGCGCAGACGGGCTCGGTGCGCGTCACCGACAACATGACGATCGAGAACTATTCGCACGTGATGCATATCGTGTCCAACGTCGAAGGCAAGCTCAAGCCGGGGCTCGACGCGATCGCGGTGTTGAAAGCGACATTTCCCGCCGGCACCGTGAGCGGCGCGCCGAAAGTGCGCGCGATGGAAATCATCGACGAGCTCGAGCCGACCAAGCGCGGCATCTACGCCGGTGCGGTCGGCTATCTCGGCTTCAACGGCGACATGGACCTGGCAATTGCCATCCGCACCGCCGTGCTCAAGGACGGTACGCTCTACGTGCAGGCCGGAGGCGGCATCGTTGCCGACTCGGTGCCGCAGAACGAATGGCAGGAGACGCAAAACAAGGCGCGCGCGGCGCTGCGCGCCGCCGAGATGGCGCTCGCCGGCCTCGACACCACGCTCGATTAGAACTTTTTTCAGATATACGAGGAATCCCGTATGCGCCGATGTCGAACGAGGTCCAGCTGTTCTTTTTGCCGGCGCCTTCGCTCATACCGCTCGCGAAAAGCGGAAAGCTGAAGGTGCTGGGTACTTCGGGCAAGGAGCGCGCGTCGTATCTGCCCGATGTGCCAACCCCGGCCGAAGCGGGAATCAAAGACTTCGATGTTGGGCCTTGGCAGGGACTGGTGGCTCCCGCCAAGACCCCCAGCGGCGTTATCGACAGGCTGTCGAAAGCCGAGGCAATTGTTTTATTATTGGAGTAGGGTGCGCTTGCGCACCGATTGCCGGATGGTGCGCAAGCGCACCCTGAAATAATGGTAACTTCTGAAGTGGAATTGGAGTTAGTCGCTAGTGTAGTGCGTCAAACAGATTACTGTTTATCTTCGCGAGCGGTGCCGCGCCGTAGCGCAGCCGATCCCGGCTGCTTGGCGCGGCCCTTGGCAGGCGAGGGCGCCTGCGCTACCCCCCTCGCCAGGGTTGTGTCGTGCTTGGAGTCTCATTGTGGCTTGATACCTGTATCCTTGATCACCTTGGCCCACTTTGTAACTTCCGTCCTGATCAGGGCGGCAAGCGCTTCGGGCGTGCCCGCCGTCAGATCGAGACCTAGTTTTTGCAGGACATCCAATGCATCCGCCTGTCTCAACCCTTTTTCAACTTCCGCGCTGATGCGCTTCACGATCGCGGCAGGGGTGCCGGCCGGTGCAAACAGGGCGGTCCATGAGGTGATCTCATAGCCTGGGACGCCGGCTTCAGCGATCGTTGGCGCATCTGGCAAGAGGGGGAAGCGCTTGGCGCCGGTAACGCCGAGCGCTCTCAGCCTGCCTGATCTCACGAACGGTAGCGTTGAGGACGGGGCGCCGAAAATGATGTGCACCTGGCCGCCGACCAGTTCGGTGAGCGCAGGGCCGACGCCTTTATACGGGATGTGCGTCATCCGCACGCCGGCCATGTGCGCGAACAGCGCGCCGGCAATGTGGTTGCTCGTGCCGATGCCGCCCGAACTGTAGTTGAGGTTACCCGGTTGGGCCTTGGCCAGTGCGATCAGCGCCTTGACCGAGCGCACGGGCAGCGACGGATGGCCCAACAGCAAAAGCGGGTATGCAGTAAGGGCTGAGACCGGCTCGAAGTCCTTGATGGGATCGTAGGGGATCTTGCTGTAAAGACTGGGATTTATCGCGAAGGCGCTCGTCATGAGGAGCAAGACGTAGCCGTCCGCGGGTGCTTTGGCGACGAACTCAGTGCCGATGAGTCCGCTTGCACCCGGTCGATTCTCGATGATGACGATCTGTCCCAATGCCGGGGTCAGTATTTTTTCGACAATGCGCGCGAGGACGTCGTTACTGCCCCCGGGCGGGAACGGCACGACGATACGGATCAGCTTGGTCGGATAAGCCTGCGCGCATGCAACGGCGGGCAGTAGGGCTGCAACCGTTGCCGTAAGCATAGAGCGTAAAGAACTACTTAATAACCGACGCGTCTTCATGGCGGTGGCTCCAGTCGTCCAGGCAAAAAATTCGGGTAGCTGCATTATAAGCTAAAGTGGATCCCTGAATTAAGACAACGAATTGCCTCATCAAAAACCTGAGTGAAGAAACGGGCGCAATTCAAGACTACTGCATGGACGATGGAGAGTTGAAACCGGCGGCCAGGAGTTTGTCGGACTTGGCGCCGACAAACTCCTTAGCAGCCTGTGCGGATTCTTAAGTCCGACAGGCTGCTAGGCGGCACGGTCCGCGTAACTGCCGGCACGGCGGGATTAGAGGCAAATTTTTCTTCTTCCGCGTGCAACATCCGTTGACGCAGCGCACCGGTCGCTTTCGCATCCACCGCCAGGGTAACCGCGTCGACGATCACTCCATAGTCGCGTTTTGCGCCCTCAACTGTGACATATCCCTGTCGGACGTCTTCGACCACGCGTTCGACCGCCCGCTTTGCCGGATGGCCCCGACCCCCGCCGCCGGCGGAAAGAACTTCCACGGTCGTCCCCGCTTCAAGGCGCAGATTGGTGGCCTTCACATGCCACTCCGGTTCAGCCTTACCCGGGCGGCGCACAAGCACACCGCCGGTCTTGGCCGATTTTCCTCCGAACAATCCCCAAGGCGGGCATTTGTTCCGCTCGAATGCAAAATTCATATTGCAGTCCTGCAGGACCCGATAGACCTTGCGCAGACCCAAGCCGCCGCGAAATTCGCCCGCACCGGCGGTATCCGGACGCCACTCATAGCATAGCGGGAGCAGCGGATAACAGAGCTCTTCCACTTCGAGCGGAACATTTCGCGTATCACCGTGAGTCGTGGTCTTTAACGGCGAGAAGCCATCCGCCCCGTGCCGGGCGCCCCACCCGCCCAATGCACTGTCCTGCGTTACGAAACGGCGGCCAGACGTCCTGTCGAGCCCGAAGAAACTGTAGGTGCCCTGGGCCGCGTGGTGGCCCGCGTTCACGCGCTCCGGAATCACCTGGCTGAGCGCAAGGTAAATCGTGTCGATCACGGTCTTCGACGTAATGTTCCACCGGGAGAGCGGAGCGTTGTTCACTGCGCTGATGAGGGTGCCCTCCGGCAGGACGACCTTGAGCGCGCGGAAGGTCCCGTCGTTGGGCGGCAGGTTGGGCACGAGCGCGCTCTTGAAAGCGACCCGCGCCGCCGCGTAGCCGCCGCTACGGCCGCTATTCATCGGGCCGCGCGATTGTGGCGCCGTCCCCGTGAAATCGACCGTGAACTCGTCGCCCTTGACGATGACCGCGACTTTGACGGGCAAGGTTCGCTCGAGATCGACTCCATCGTCATCGAGGAAGCTTTCGGCCTCGTAGCGACCATCAGGTATCAGACTGATCTGCTGACGCGCGTACGCTTCGGATTGATCCCAGATCTGGCGGACGCTCGACTCAATGGTATCCAATCCGTATTTCCTGATCATCTCGAGGAGGCGCGCGCTGGTGAGCTTGCAGGCGCCGATCTGCGCTGCCATGTCGCCGAAAGACAATTCGGGGAAGCGGATGTTGTGCCGCAGGATCCGCATGATTTCCTCGTCCGGCTTACCCCGCTTATAGACTTTCACGCTGCGGAGCTGGATCCCCTCCTGAAAAATCTCCGTCGTGTTGTTGGCGGACGAACCGACGACCCCCCCGCCGACATCCGTCCAGTGTGCGCGAGTCGCGGCGAAGCCAATCAACTTTCCTTCCCAGTGGATCGGCATATAAAGCACCATGTTGTTGAGATGCTGCCCACAGACTTCGGCGTAGTTCATCAGCAGCACGTCGCCGGGATCGAAGCCGTCCTCGCCGTAGATCTGGAGACCATCGCATACCGGCTCTCCCAGATCCGCCATGAAGGTCGGTATGCCGCCGCGGCTCTGGGCGATGATGCGTCCATGCTTGTCGAGCAACCCGAAGCAGTAGTCCTTCACTTCATAGATGATCCGGCTGAACGCGGTGCGCTCGAGATTGAGCTCGCCTTCGTCGAGGATCGCGATCAGGAGATTGCGGATTATTTCGAGCGTGACCGGATCGACCGTCTTCTGGAGCTGGGCGTTCATGAGCTTTTCCCCAAGGTGATGATGATGTTTCCGAAGGCGTCGATTTCCGCTTCATTCCCCGCGGGAAGCACCGTTGTCGACGCCTCCTCCTCGATCACCGCGGGCCCCTGAATGCGCCGGCCGACGGCGAGGTCCCGCCGCTGCCACACCTGGCACGCAACCATCCCCGTATCCTCGAACCACGCGGGCCGTTGCGTGGGCGGGATCGCCCCGGTCCCGGGCTCGGTTTTCGCCTTCTCCTGCGGTCGGGCGGAACGCCCGTCGACGACGACGCGCAGCACCACTACATCCACGCCCACATCGCTTGAACTATGACCGAATCGTCGCCGGTAGCTTTCCTCGAACAGGCGGCGCCATTCCTTGCGGTCATCGCATTGCGCGGGCAAGCGCACCTTGATAGTGTACTCCTGGCGCTCGTAACGCATCTCGGCGTATCGAGTGTAACGCAACGACTCGAAGGGAATTCCGATCCCCGCAAGCTGGCGAGAGCCTTCCTCCTCCAGCTCGGTGAACAGTTTTTGAGCTCTAGCGAGGTCCATTTCGTCCAACGAACAGGCGATGGTTCCGGTCACGTCATAGCGGAAGTCCGCGAACAACATTCCGTAAGCGGAAAAGTGACCCGGATTCGGCGGGATGATCACTTGCCGCATTCCGATCTCCTGCGCCACGGCAACCGCGTGCAGCGGCCCCGCACCACCGAAAGCGACCATCGAGAAGTCGCGCGGATCGTACCCCCGCTCGATGGATACCCTGCGCACCGCGGAAGCCATATTGAGCGTGGCGATCTGGACGATTCCGGAGGCGAGTGCCATAACGGGCTGGTGGAGCTTGTCGCCGAGCCGGCCGAGCGCGGCTTCAGCCAAGTCCCTGCGCAATGGCATGGCGCCCCCGAAAAAATGCTTGGCGTCCAAACGGCCAAGCAGCAAATTGGCGTCCGTGATCGTCGGCTCTTCACCGCCCCTCGCATAACAGGCGGGCCCGGGGACCGCACTCGCGCTGCGCGGTCCGACCTCGAGAGCGCCGAGTTCATTGACCCCGGCGATACTGCCTCCGCCCGTGCCAATTTCAACGATGTCGAGCACCGCCGCCTGGACCGGATATCCACGCTCGTAGCCCGCGACCCAGTACAGAGATGAAACGGAAGCTTCTCCGTCCTCGACAAGCGCCGCCTTCGCCGTGGTTCCTCCCATATCGAAGGCGATCAGCTTCCTTAGTCCGGTACGCGCGCCGATCTCGATCGTACCGGCCACGCCTCCGACCGGACCCGATTCGACCAGGAGCAGCGGCCGCAGCCGCGTATCCTCCTCGGTCAGCACCCCGCCGTTCGATCCCATGAGGTACAGCTGCCCCTTGAAGCCCGATTTTCGCAGTGCTCCATCAAAACGGGTGACGTAGGAGGCAGCCTTCGGCGCCACATAGGCGTTGAGCACGCTCGTCGATGTGCGTTCGTGCTCGCGAATTTCCCGGGAAATTTCGTACGAGCACGAGACCGAGCAACTCGTCTTGGCGCGCAGATATGTTCCGATCTCGATTTCATGCTGCGGGTTACACCAGGAATTGAACAGGCAGACCGCCACCGCCTCTATTCCTTCCGAAACGAGCTTCTTGGCAATCGCACGGAGCGCATCGCGATCGAGGGCTTGAAGGACTTTGCCATGAGCGTCGATGCGCTCTGGAACTTCGTAGCGGTGAATGCGCGGCACGAAGGAGGGAAGGCGCTCGTATTGGAGATTGAATGCTTCGGGGCGGTTGCCGCGGCCGATCTCGAGAACGTCGCGAAAGCCTATAGTCGTGATCAGCGCCGTTTTGGCGCCCTTGCGCTCAAGGAGCGTATTCATGACCACCGTTGTGCCGTGGCGGAGGATCTTGACGGACCGCGGATCGATGTGTGCTTTGGCGAGGCAGTCGAGTGCTGCACGCTCGAATTCCGGGGGGGTTGAAAGGCTTTTGGAAAAACGAAGCTCACCGGATCCGCCGTCTACTGCGGCAAGATCCGTAAAGGTTCCCCCGACGTCCACAGCAACAATCGACATGACAAATTCCCGGAAAAGTTCGCATTATTACATCCGGGAAAGGATCAAGTCTAATATCAATATTGCGCCGATTAATATCTGTGAATCTGGAGTGGCGAATTATACAGCGAGAGCGTTTATTCGTAGCCTTAGGCGAACCACGCTTTTTCTCGGCTTCGCTCAATTCGCGTGTCCGCGTTATCCAAGGAACCGTTCACTATGTGGGACAGCAGAGTACGTCCCGCGCGTGAATCATCACTGATAAAGTTGACAGACCCCTCGCGGGCAGTGGCTGACTAGGGTTGCCGTGCTTGGAGTCTCATTGTTGCGGGATATTTGCATCTTTGATCACCTTGGCCCACTTTGCAACTTCCGTCCTGACCAGGGCGGCAAGCGCTTCGGGCGTGCCCGCCTCCTGCTGGAGACCTTGTTTTTCGAAGATTTCCAGTGCATCCGCCTGTCTCAACCCGTTTACAACTTCCGTGCTGATGCGCTTGACGATCGCAACGGGGGTGCCGGCCGGTGCAAACATGGCGTTCCACGAGGTGACCTCAAAACCCGGGAGGGCGGCTTCAGCGATCGTCGGCACATCTGGCAAGAGGGGGAAGCGCTTGGCGCCGGTTACGCCGAGCGGGATCAGCTTGCGGGCTTGTACGAGCGGCACTACCGAGGTGCTGCCGAATGCAAGCGCCACCTCGCCTCCGAGTACGGCGGGTAACTGGGGGCCAGTGCCTCTATACGGGATGTGCGTCATCTGCACGCCGGCCATGGACGCAAACAACTCGCCGGCAATATGCGTGGTCGTGCCGGTACCGGACGAAGAATAGTTGAGCTGACCGGGTCGGGCCTTGGCCAGTGCGATCAGCGCCTTGACCGAGCGCACCGGCAGCGACGGATGAGCCACCAGGAAAAGCATGTACGTAGTAAGGACCGAGACCGGCTCGAAGTCCTTGATGGGATCGTAGTGGACCTTGCGGTAAAGACTGGGATTGACCGAGAAGGCGCTCGGCGCGACCAGCAGGGTATAGCCGTCTGCGGGTGCTTTGGCGACGAGTTCAGTGGCGATGTTTCCGCCTGCGCCCGGCCGATTGTCGATAATGACGGACTGTCCCAGCCCAGCGCCCAATTTTTGGCCGGCAACGCGCGCGACGAGATCGGCCGACCCGCCCGCTGAAAACCCCACGACGATACGGATTGGCTTGGTCGGATAGTCGGCGGCGCCCGCCGTTGCGGTCCCCAACAGCACCAGCAGTGCATAAATCACGGCTCGCATCGTCTATTCTCCCGTTCTTGAGGCCATTATCTCTGGCAAATATTATCACAAATATTCCGCATTGCAGAAGGGGAGAAAACCCTTGGAAAATGCCCGATACAAGCTTTCAATCCGCTAAACAATCGACTTCAATCACACAAATTCTCGTAAAATCGCAAAAGCACGGACACGGCAAGGAATCTTCTTGGAGGTTCCCATGAGATTGCAAGGCGAGACATGCCTGTAAGAGAAACAACAGATTAAGACGATTATGCTGCTGATGATCGACAACTACGATTCGTTCACCTACAACCTGGTGCAGTACCTCGGCGAGCTCGAGCAGGACGTCGCCGTTTACCGCAACGACGAAATCACGCTCGAAGAAATCGCGGCGCTGAAGCCGCGCCACATCGTGATCTCGCCCGGCCCGTGCACGCCGAACGAGGCCGGCATCTCGGTGCCGCTGATCAAGCAGTTTGCGGGCAAGATCCCGATTCTCGGCGTGTGCCTCGGCCATCAGGCGATCGGCCAGGCGTTCGGCGGTAAAATCGTGCATGCCAAGCAGGTGATGCACGGCAAGATCTCGGCGATCCACCACAGCGCGAGCGGGGTATTTCGCAACCTGCCCAACCCGTTCCAGGCGACGCGCTATCATTCGCTGGTGATCGAGCGCGCGAGCCTGCCCGACTGCCTCGAGATCACCGCCTGGACCGACGACGGCGAGATCATGGGCGTGCGGCACAAGCAACTCGCGGTCGAAGGCGTGCAGTTTCATCCGGAATCGATCCTGACCGAACGCGGACACGCGCTGCTTACCAATTTTTTGCAGGGAGGAAAGTCATGAAGCCGCAGGAAGCCTTGGCCCGCATCATCGAGCATCGCGAGATTTTTCACGAGGAGATGCTGTCGCTGATGCGGCAGATCATGCGCGGCGAGGTGTCGCCAGTGTTAATCGCCGCGATCATCACGGGCTTGCGCGTCAAGAAAGAGACCATAGGCGAGATCGCCGCAGCGGCGCAGGTAATGCGCGAATTCGCGACCAAAGTTCCGGTCGTCGACGACGACAAACTGGTCGACACCTGCGGCACTGGCGGCGATGCCGCGCACAGTTTCAATATCTCGACCGCCGCGGCGTTCGTCGCCGCCGCGGCCGGCGCCAGGGTCGCCAAGCACGGCGGCCGCTCGGTATCGAGCAAATCAGGCAGCGCCGACGTGCTGGAAGCGCTGGGCGCCAATATCAATCTGAAGCCGGAGCAGGTCGCGCAGTCGATCAGGGAAGTCGGCGTCGGCTTCATGTTTGCGCCCAGCCACCACAGCGCGATGAAGCACGCGGCGCCGGTGCGCAAGGAGCTCGGCGTGCGCACCATTTTCAACATCCTCGGCCCGCTCACCAATCCGGCCGGTGCGCGCAATCAGCTGATGGGCGTATTCCATCCCGATCTGGTCGGCATCCAGGCGCATGTGCTGCAGCGGCTCGGCAGCCGCCACGTGATGATCGTGCACGGCCTCGAAAGCCTCGACGAGATCTCGGTGTCCGGCCCGACCCTGGTTGGCGAGTTGAAGAAGAACGACGTGCGCGAATACCAGATCAAGCCCGCCGATTTCGGGCTACCGACGCATGACGCCGCTGCGATCCGCGTCGACGGCGCCGAGCAATCAAAAGCGCTGCTGCTCAAAGCGCTCGAGAACAAGGCGGGTGCCGCGCGCGACATTGTCGCGCTCAATGCCGGAGCGAGTATTTATGTCGCGGGGCTCGCCGATACGCACGCCGCAGGCGTCAAGCAGGCGCTCGCGGCGATCGCGAGCGGCTCCGCGCGCAAGAAGCTCGACCAGTTCGTGGCATTCACGCGCAGCATGAAAGAACAATGAACCACGGAGGCGCAAAGGAGAATGAGAGGCGTCAGGCGTGAGGCGAGAGGGGAGGGGCGGAAAAATGATGGCGCTGCTGGTTACCCCTCGCGTTGTCGCGCGGCGCGCTCGCGTTTCCGCGGTTAGCCCATATGGCTGACATCCTGCAGCGCATCCTCGCCGTCAAGGCCGGGGAGATCGCTGGGGCAAAAACCGCCAAACCCCTTGCCGCATTGCGTAGCGAAGCGGAGGCGATGCCTGGGCCGCGCGATTATGTCGTCGCGTTGCGCACGAAAATCGCCGCCGGTCAGCCGGCGGTGATCGCCGAGATCAAGAAGGCGAGCCCGAGCAAAGGCTTGCTGCGTGAGGACTTCGACCCGGCGGCGATTGCCGCGAGTTACGCGCGTCATGGCGCAGCCTGTCTGTCGGTGCTGACCGACACCCGGTATTTTCAGGGCAGCGCGGAGCATTTAAAGCTGGCGCGCGCCGCGTGCGCTCTGCCGGTGCTGCGCATGGACTTCATGCTCGAGCCGTATCAGGTATACGAGGCGCGCGCGATGGGCGCCGATTGCATCCTGCTGATCGTCGCCGTGCTCGAGGATGCGGCAATGCGCGAGCTCGAGGCGAGCGCGCAGTCCCTCGGCCTGGCGGTGCTGGTCGAGGTGCACGACGCTGCCGAGCTCGAGCGCGCGCTTAAGCTGCGGACTCCCCTGCTCGGCATCAACAATCGCAACCTGCGCACGTTTGAGACCCGGCTCGATGTCACACTCGATCTGCTCAAGCGCGTTCCGGACGACCGCATCGTGATCACCGAAAGCGGCATCCTCGAGCCGGACGACGTACGGCTGATGACTCAAAACGGTGTGCACTGTTTTCTCGTCGGCGAGGCGTTCATGCGTGCTCCCGATCCGGGCGCGGAACTCGCGCGCCTGTTCGGTGATGCGGTGGATGAAACCACGGATAAACACAGATGAACGCAGATAAAGTCAATCGCCAAAGCCCTGGATACGATAACATGCATTTCCTTCCAGGGTGATGGTGGGATTCCAGCGTGTCCTGCGCCTTGTATAATTTGATTTTTATCCGTGTGTATCTGTGTTTATCTGTGGTTAACTCTTGTTTTCAGGCTTTTTGAGATGGATTCTCGAATCGATTTTTCCGAGGACAGCCAGCCATGCTTGACCTGGATCGCCTGATCATCGCCTTCGACAACGGGCTGCGCACGGTACTCGCGCCGGCGCACAGCGCGCGGCCGCATCCGGATCGTGATGTGGCCGACGCCGAGCTCGCGCCGGACGAAAAGGAGCTGGCCGCGGCGTTGATGCGCGTCAACCACTGCGGCGAAATCTGCGCCCAGGCGCTGTACCAAGGGCAGGCGCTGACCGCGCGCAATCCCGAGGCGCGCGCAGCGCTCGAGCAGGCGGCGGCCGAGGAAACCGATCACCTGGCATGGACCGCGCGGCGCATCGGAGAACTCGGCGAGCGCGTGAGCCTGCTCGACCCGCTGTGGTACGCGGGATCGTTCGCGCTCGGCGCCGCCGCTGGCTTGCTCGGCGACAAGTGGAGCCTGGGTTTTCTGGCCGAGACCGAGCGCCAGGTCGAAGGTCACCTGGAAGGCCATCTCGACCGCCTGCCGCCGCAGGACGCGAAAAGCCGCGCGATAATCGAACAAATGAAGGCCGACGAGGCACGCCACGCGCGGAGCGCCGCCGAGCATGGCGCGGCCGCGTTGCCTGAGCCGGTCAAATCCGCGATGAAATTCGGCTCGCGCGTGATGACGCGCACCGCCTTCTGGATCTAGAACAGATGGAACCACAGATAAACACAGATGAACGCAGATAAGGTCAATCCCGAAAGTCCTGACCAAGATAAAGGTGCACTATCTTGCTGAGTGACGTCCGAATTTTCGAGCGTCTTGCCATTGGGAAGCCCGATTTTTATCCGTGTTCATCTGTGTTCATCTGTGGTTGACCCTTGTTTTTAGGCTTCTTTGATCTCGAAATCGTGGGTAATCACGGCGGTCTTGGCCAGCATGATCGACGCCGAGCAGTACTTTTCCGCGGAAAGGTAGATCGCGCGCTCGACCTGCTGCGGCTTGAGATCCTTACCGCTGATGACGAAATGAAAGTGTATCTTGGTGAAAACTTTGGGGTCTTCGGGGGCGCGTTCCGACTCGATCTCGACCACGCAGTCGGTGACCGCGGCGCGTCCTTTCTTCAGGATGTGCACCACGTCGTAAGCGGTGCAGCCGCCGGTGCCGATCAGCACGATTTCCATCGGCCGCATGCCGAGATTGCGGCCGCCACCCTCCGGCGCGCCGTCCATCACGAGCGCATGGCCGCTGCCGGATTCGCCGACAAAACACACGCTTTCAACCCATTTGATGCGGGCTTGCATGCGGTTTTCCTGAAAAAACGAGTGATTATGCGCAACTATAGCAGCTTGGTGCGCCGCCACCGCTCATAGCCGACCCGCTTCTGGTTTGACAGGTATGTCATTTTTGCCATAAAATTCACGGTTTTCCGTCGTTCCCGACGCTGCAGGCAGGGTTATGAAGACTTTTTCGGCGAAAGCGCATGAAATCAAGCGCGACTGGTATGTGGTCGACGCTCAGGACAAGGTGCTCGGGCGGCTCGCCGCAGTGCTCGCACACCGGCTGCGCGGCAAGCACAAGCCGGAATTCACGCCGCACGTCGACGGCGGCGATTATATCGTGGTGGTCAACGCCGATAAGCTGCGCGTGACCGGAGCCAAAGCGCGCGGCAAGCTCTATCATCGCCACAGCACTTATCCGGGCGGCATCTACACCACCAACTTCGCCAAGCTGCAGGCGCGCCATCCGCGCCGCGTGCTGGAAATGGCGGTCAAGGGCATGCTGCCCAAGGGCCCGCTCGGCTACGCGATGCTGAAGAAGCTTAAG
This sequence comes from Betaproteobacteria bacterium, assembly GCA_016202615.1. Classification (GTDB taxonomy): domain Bacteria; phylum Pseudomonadota; class Gammaproteobacteria; order Burkholderiales; family SG8-41; genus PALSA-1004. The sequence goes on along the minus strand of JACQOI010000125.1, from coordinate 4,503 downwards.
GTGTATACAGGCGCCAGCCACCCGCATACCGCGCAGCAACCGAAACCTCTCGAAATAAAGGCCTGATTCCATGGCAGCCAAGCAACCCCAGTACAACTACGGCACCGGCCGCCGCAATAGCGCGGTCGCGCGGGTCTACATCAAGCCGGGCAAGGGCGATATCATTGTCCACGACAAGCCGGTCGATGTGTTCTTCTCGCGCGAAACCGGCCGCATGATCGTGCGCCAGCCCCTCGTATTAACCGACACGCTCAACGCATTCGACATCCTGGTCAACGTCGGCGGCGGCGGCGAGTCGGGACAGGCAGGCGCGGTGCGCCACGGCATCACTCGCGCGCTGATCCAGTATGACGCGGCCCTCAAACCGGTGCTCAAGAAAGCCGGGCTGGTGACGCGCGACGCGCGCGAAGTCGAACGCAAGAAAGTCGGTTTTCACAAGGCGCGCCGGCGCAAGCAGTTCTCGAAACGCTAACCCTCAGATTCGGTTACGAAAGCCGCGTGCGGGCGGCTTTTTCGTTTGTAACTAAAAATACTGCACGGCAGCCTGGCGCCGTGCCGGGTGACGGGAATGGCACACAAAAAGATCAAAATCGGAGTCGTAGGCGGCACCGGCTATACCGGCGTCGAGTTGCTGCGCCTGCTCGCGCAGCACCCGCATGGTGAGCTCAGGGTCATCACCTCGCGCCAAGAGGCGGGCGCGCCGGTTGCCGCGATGTTCCCGAATCTGCGCGGCAGGGTCGATCTCGATTTCAGCGCGCCGTCGGACGCTGCGCTCATGCAGTGCGACGTCGTGTTCTTCGCCACGCCCAACGGCGTGGCGATGCAACAGGCCAAAATACTGGTCGATGCCGGCGTACGCGTGATCGACATCGCCGCCGATTTCCGCATCAAGGACATCGCGACGTGGGAAAAATGGTACGGCGTGAAACACGCCTGCCCCGAACTCGTCGCGGAAGCGATCTACGGCCTGCCTGAAGTCAACCGCGAGAGTATCAAGCGTGCGCGTATCGTCGCCAATCCGGGCTGCTATCCGACGTCGGTGCAGTTGGGCTTCCTGCCGCTGATTGCGAACAAACTCGTGGATCTCGAGCATCTGATCGCGGACGCCAAATCCGGCGTCAGCGGCGCGGGGCGCAAAGCCGAGGTGCATACGCTGTTCTGCGAAGCCTCCGACAACTTCAAGGCCTACGGCGTGACCGGCCATCGCCATCACCCCGAAATTGCGCAAGGGCTGAACCTGATGGCGGGGCGCGAGGTGCGGCTCACATTCGTGCCGCATCTGGCGCCGATGATCCGCGGCATCCACGCGACGTTGTATGCGCGCCTGACCGGCAGTGCCGATCTGCAGCAGATATACGAAAAATATTACGCGAACGAGCCGTTCGTCGACGTGCTGTCCGCGGGCAGCCATCCCGATACGCGCTCGGTGCGCGGCAGCAACCTGTGCCGCATCGCCGTGCATCAGCCGCACGGCGGCGACATCGCGGTGGTGCTGTCGGTGATCGACAACCTGACCAAAGGCGCGGCCGGACAGGCGATCCAGAACATGAACCTCATGTGCGGCCTGCCGGAGACGAGCGGACTGGAGCAGATCGCATTAATGCCGTGATCAAAAGGCTCAAGCGCATGTTCGGCATCTCGGCGCCGCGCATGGCGGTGCGCGCCGCGATTCCGTGGTACTGGCGTTGGCTCGGGCTGATCGCGCTGGCGCTGGTGATACTGTTGCTCGCGCGCGCGACCTACGATTTCGGCAAGAAGTTCGCCGGTTTCGACCAGAGCGAAGCCGACCGCGAAGTACAGCGCTTGAGCGAGAGCAATGCCAGGATGCAGCAGGAGCTCGCGCAGGTACGCGGCGAACTTGCGCAGGTCGAGCGCCAGCTGCAGATCGAGCGCGCGACCTATGCCGACCTCGTCAAGCAGATGAAAGCGCTGAGCGGGGAAAACGCGGGGCTCAAGGAAGACCTCGCGTTTTTCGAGACCCTGATGCCCTCGGGCGGCAAGGGGGCAGGGGTGGCGATCAATCGCTTCCTGGTGCAGAATGATGCCCTGCCCGGCGAATACCGCTACCGGCTGCTGTTGACCCAGACCGGCCAGCGCAGCAAGGATTTTCAGGGCAACTTGCAATTTGTGGTCAATTTGCAGCAGGATAACAATAAAGTGGTGATGACCCTGCCCGCCGAAAACGATAGGGATGGCAGGGGATTCAAGCTCAATTTCCGCTTTTACCAGCGCATCGAAGGCACGTTCCGCGTCGCCCCCAATGCGGTGGTCAAAAGCATGCAGGTCCGGGTGTTTGAGAGCGGCAGCAGCGAGCCCAAGCTCACCCAGACCGCCAATGCGTCTTGATAGGGGGAGAGCCGACATGTTTGGAAACAAAGGCAACAAACCGCAGAATCGCATCGACTGCCTGATCGGTGCCGGCACCACGATCGAAGGCAACATCACTTTCAGCGGCGGCCTGCGCGTCGACGGTCACGTCCGCGGCAATGTGCTTGCACTCGAGGACAAGCCGGGTACGCTGGTATTATCCGAGCAGGCGCGGATCGAGGGCGAAATCCGCGTCTCCCACGTGGTTATTAACGGCACGGTGGTCGGTCCCGTGCATGCCGTCGAGTACGTGGAACTGCAGCCCAAAGCCAATGTCACAGGGGATGTTTATTACCGCACGCTCGAAATACAGCTTGGAGCGGTGGTGCAGGGCCGCCTGGTATATCAACCCGAAGGCAAGTCCGACAAAGTCGTGCCGTTAAAGCCTGTTTCCGTTGAATGACCGTTAGCAACGGGTTAAGATAGCGCTTGCCACATATTTGCAGGAGCAGCACATGGATGCAGTCGCCGAAATGCCCGCCCCGCTGGTATTCACCGACAATGCGGCGGCCAAAGTGAAACAGCTGATCGACGAGGAAGGTAATCCCGAGCTCAAGCTGCGTGTATTTGTCACCGGCGGCGGTTGTTCCGGATTTCAGTACGGCTTCACGTTCGACGAGACGATCAACGAAGACGACACCTCGATGCAGAAAAACGGCGTCGTGCTGCTGATCGATCCGATGAGCCTGCAATACCTGGGCGGCGCCGAGATCGACTACCAGGAAGGCGTCGAAGGCGCGCAGTTCGTGATCAAGAATCCGAACGCATCGGGCACCTGCGGCTGCGGATCTTCGTTCTCGGCCTGATCAAGCTTCGATGTGACTGCAAAGGGCGCCTGTGGCGCCCTTTTTCTATCAGGCGCGGTAAATCGCGCCGAGGATGCGCGCGCCGCGCGCGCCGGTGACCGCCGGCAAATTGCCGGGTTCGCCATTCAGGGTTTGGCGCGCCAGCCACGCAAACGCCAGCGCTTCGACGTGCCGGGCGTCGACGCCAAGCGCGTCGGTCGCCGCAACCTTACCCGGCGCCAGCTGTTGCGACAACAACTCGACAAGCGCGCTGTTGCGCGCGCCGCCGCCGCAGACGTAAATTTCCTCAGCGCCGCCGCAGAAATTCTCTATCGCGTCGACAATTCCGCGCGCGGTCAACGCGAGCAGTGTCGCCTGCACGTCGGCGGGTCTTTCTCCGCCGCCAAGCCGATTCATCAGCCAGTCGAGATTGAACGATTCGCGGCCGGCGCTCTTGGGCGGCGGGCGGCAAAGATACTCGTCGCTCAGCAGCCGTGCCAATAACTCGGGTATCACGCAACCGCTGCTTGCCCACGCACCGTCGCTATCGAACGGCTGCTTGAGGTGTTGTTGAATCCATGCGTCGAGCAACAGATTACCGGGCCCGCAGTCGAATCCCGTGACCGCGCCGGATGTCGGCAGGTTGGTGAGATTGGTGATGCCGCCGATGTTGACGATCACACGATGCACCGCGCCGCTCGCGAAAACCGCCTGATGAAACGCAGGCGCCAGCGGTGCTCCCTGGCCATCAGCCGCGACGTCGCGGCTGCGGAAATCGCACACCACCGCTATGCCGGTCAACTCGGTGAGCAGCGCACCATTGACGAGCTGAATTGTATAGCCGTCGGCAGGTTGGTGGCGTACGGTTTGACCGTGGCAGCCGATGGCGTGCACCGTTTCAGCTTCTATCGCATGCCTAGCGAGCAGCGTGCGCGCGGCCGCCGCATAAATACAGGCAAGCTCATTCGCGGCAAGCGCGGCGCGCCGCATTTCGTCGCTGCCGCCGGGATGATTCAGCGCCAGCAATTCGGCGCGCAGTTCAGCCGCGAACGGCTGGTGCAAATGCGCGATGAGAAGAACCTGGCCGAAGTCGAGATCAGCGATAACGGCGTCAACGCCGTCGAGACTGCTGCCCGACATCAGCCCGATATAGATCTCGGGCATCGAAAGCGGGTAAGCGGCAAGCCGTAAGCGGTCAGCGGTGAAACGTAAGCCGGGTGTGCTTTACCGTTCACGAAACCCGTTCAGGATGCCCCACCGCTTGCGGTGGGGAGGAATGAACGATCTTGGGGTAGGCTCGATGCCTACCCCAAGATGAAGGGGTGAGTAGAATGGTCGCATGGTGTGGAGA
>JACQOI010000124.1 GCA_016202615.1 Betaproteobacteria bacterium | reverse complement strand
ATTACAGTTACCAGCCCATGATGCAGCCATGATATCCAACAGGAACAGGAGCGAATCGTGAAAACCATACGCTGTTTGCTTTGCTTATCGGCAGGTTCGCTGGTGCTGGCCGCCGCGACCGCCACGGTCGCTCAACAGAGCTATCCATCGCGGCCGGTCCGCTTCGTCGTGAGCTGGTCGCCCGGCGGGGCCATGGATTTGATCGCCCGGGTGGTGGGCCCAAAACTCGGCGAGCAGCTCGGCCAGCAGGTCGTCATCGACAACCGCGCCGGTGCGAGCGGCGCCATCGGCACTGATCTGGTGGCGAAGTCCGCGCCCGACGGCCACACCCTGCTCGTCGGTGCAGTGTCCGAGCTTGTGCTCAACCCCATGATCGTAAAAGTCCCGTACGACCCGGTACGCGATTTCACTGCAGTGAGTCCGCTCGCGCTCGAATACTACCTGCTGGCCGTCCATCCTTCGTTGCCGGCAAGATCGGTCAAAGACCTGATCGCGCTGGCCAAGGCGCGCCCCGGCGAGATCAATTACGCCTCTGGCGGCACCGGCAGCAACCTGGCTCTCGTCGCCGAGTTGTTCAAGTCCATAGCAGGCATCAATATGACGCATATTCCGTACAAGGGCGGCTTCCCGGCGAGACAGGCGGTAAGTTCCGGCGAATCGCAGGCGATGTTCGCCTCCGTTTCTTCAACGCTCCCATTCGTGAATTCGAACCGGCTGGTGCCGCTGGCCGTGACGAGCCCAAAGCGGTCACCGCTGCTGCCGAAAGTTCCCACGTTCGCGGAATCCGGTTTGCGCGGAATGGATGCCACATCCTGGTACGGGCTGTTAGCGCCGGCGGCCACACCGCGTGAGATCATTGCACGGCTCAACGCTGAAATCGTCAAGCTTGGCGCCACGCCCGACTATCGCGCGCAACTCGAGAAGCTGGGGTACGAACCGTTCACGAGCAGTCCCGAGAAGTTTTCCGCATTCATGAAAACCGAGCTTGCCATATGGGGCAAGGTGATCAAGGCCGCCGGCATCAAGCCCGATTGATGAGAGCGTGCACACCGGGATCATCGCTTTACCTTATGGCAATGGATTAAAGTAGCCAGGCTCGATTATTTCGGTAGCATCCGCCGGGCCAGTCCACGAATAAAAGTTAAAACCGTTCTCCCAACGCCCGTGCGGCTTTGCGGAAGCCGGGAGGGCGCGAGATCGGGAGGTCGGAAATGATTTTTTCTCTCTCACGCGCTCCCGCTCTCGCGTTCTCACGCGGACGCTGATGCAGGCGAGGCGCCCGCGCTACAAAATCCCGCGATGGGGTGGCGTTGCCACGGCGTGCGGTGTCGATGCCACTGATTAGTAGATGCCCTGGATCATGCTCGCCGCGCGGGCCGCACCGCCGCGATGATTTTGGCCAGCCGCTCGCGCGATATCTCATCGGAGCGCGGCGTGGCGGCGGCGTCAAGCAGCCAGCGCTCGATGTCTGCCGGCGTGGCAGCGGCGGCCTGGCGGCCTTCCATCGCGTTCTTGAGCGCGCGTAGTTTCAGTTGTTGCCGGGCGGCGAGAAATTCGCCCGGACTTTCGATGCCGCAAGCGACTTCAAGATTCAACAAGTTATTGGGCAGGCCTGCGCCGGATTCGGCGCCGGATTTCGAGCCGGAGGGCGAACCGGGCTGAGGGGCGGGCTGAGAAGCGGCGCCCCCCCGGAAACGCGCTTCGAGCCTGGTTTTCCAGGCAGCGGGCAGATTTTCAACGGCGTTCCAGCGGGCTTCCAGGTTCGCTGCCTGTTCGCCGGTGATTCCGTGCTCCGAATCCGCCGCGGCTTCGCGCTCGTGGCAAAGTGCCATCGTTGCGATGAGCGCATCAAAGCGCGCTTGTGACGCGTGCACTGCAAGGTCGCCCATCCGCTTCGTGACGGCCTCCCGCGCGGCACGGTAGCGCGCCTCCAGCTTGGCTGCTTGCGGCTTGGCGACTGCGGCAGCGGCTCGCCAGGCGGCTTCGGCTTCAGCCATCGCACGCTTGATATCCGGTACGCTACTGGTGGCAGGGAGCGCGAGCAGGCGCTCGATGATTTCCTCGCGCGGCTTGATCAGTGCGCTGAGCTCGGCGTCCTTCGCCGCGCGCGCCGCGTCGCGTGCGGCGAATATTGCATCAATGGCGGTCTTGAACGCGGTCCACAGCGCGTTCTCTTCATGCCGCGGCAAGGACAGGGTTTTGGCACAGGCCTGCCACTGCGCTTGCAGACTGCGCACTTTGTCGACCACATCGCGCGCGGCCGTTGCAGTCTCAACGAGGGTCTTCGCCGTGGCAATGAGCTGCTCGCGTTGCTGGGCCGCCTCGCGATAGGTTGCTTTAAGCGGGGCCTCCAGCGCTTGCGCAGCTTTCGCGTAACGAGCGGTGATCGCGTCATCGCCCTGTTGCGCTTTACGTGGCACGGTGTGCTCCACCGGCCCCAGTTTTCGCCAGGCGATTTTCGCTTCTTCGAGAGTGCGGGCGACCGCCCGCCAGTCCGGCCCGGTGTCTGGGGAAGGGGCAGGGGTGACACCCTCCTGTGCAGCAGGGAAATATTTCGCCGCTGCCTGGCCCAAGGCATCGATTATCTGATTGCGTGCCGCGAGATTCTCGTTGCGCGCGATTTTGAGTTTGTCCAGGTGCGCCGCGACCGGCGCGTATGCAGCCTTCAGCGCGCCGTCAAAGGCGAGCCACAACCTCTGATTGGTCGCGCCACCGAGCTTGTCCAGTTCCTTCCAGCGTTCGCGCAATTTGTCGATGGCTTCGGCCTGCGCCTTGACGGCGACTTTTCCGGCGGCGGTCCGGGCCAGCGCTTGCGCCTCGGCCACGAGTTCCTCACGACGCTGCCGGCCGCTCCAGCGCTGCCAGTCCCGCAGGCGCAGTTGCTCCCGGCGCAACGATTCGATGCGCAGGGTGAGCGCGGCATTCACCGGGCCCGGCTTGAGCGCGTGATCGAGCGCCGTCATCAGGCGCGTCAGGTCTGCGACGTGGCCGGCGGCGAGTGCCGCTTCGGCCGCCTCGACATCGCGCTGTATCGCGCTCAAACGCTGCCTCTCCTGTTGGGTGCTCAGTTCATGCTCGTGTGCGCGGCGCGCCGCGTGTGCGCGTTGCAGCTCATTGGTGCTCGCGTTGCGCCAATCGGCGAAGCGGCTCGCGAGAACGGCTTGCAGTTCCACCGCGGAAACCTCTGGAAAGCCGCGCCACTGCTCGATCTTTGCCTTCTCATCTGCTTCGTCGCTAACGCCCGGGGCAGGCAACGAGTGCAGAAACGCGGCGCGCTGCACCACGCTCGCAGCCAGCGCCAGCGCCCGATTGGCGTCGTCGGTTTTCTCGATGCAGCGCGCATCGCCCGCATCCGGAACGCTGCTGAGCGATTCCAGCAGGCCCGCAGCCAGGCTTTCCGACCCGGCTGGCGGAATGTCGCCCTGCGCTACGCCGGCCAGGCTCGCGCCCAATTGTTTAATTGCGTCATCTGCGGCAACCAGCCAACGGGCGATCGCCTGCTCACCCTCGCCGCGCGCGCGCACTTCGGTGCCAAGCTGCGCGCGCAACGCGGCGAATTCAGCCGGCAATGCGGCATCGAGGAATGCGGCGTTCAACGCCGCCCACGCACGATCGAGTTCCACGACGCGATTGGCGGGAACCACTTCCTGCGCGAGCAGTGCGCGCGCACTGGCGATCAGGGCGTGGGCTTCGGCCATGGCTTCGTGCTTGGCGCTGGCCGCCTGCCAGCGCGATTTGACGGCGCGATACAGGCGCTTGTCGTGGTCGCGGAATTCGCGCATCGCCCGTTTGAGCGAGTCTTCCCGCGTCAGGGCCTGGAGCGCGGCGAGCTTCAAGTCCAGGCCGGGCGCCTGATGCGCCAGTTGCAACAGCGCCGCATCGTCGGAGTTTGCCGCAAGTATCTTGTCCCGCCAGGTTTGCAGCTCGTCCGCGGAAATGCCCGCTGAAGTTTGCGCGCCGCCGGGCGCGGGCGTTTTCTTCGGCGCCGTTATCGCGGCGGTAACGAGCGGCGGGTCTTTCTTGAATGGATTTTCGAACATGGTGCGAACGTCATCGTCAAAAGCCGAAGTATTTTGTGACATTGTTCCGGGCCGCGCAACTCCATTGTCATGGATCATGCCTGCGAAGCGCTCTAGCAGCCCGTCGGACTTAACAGTCTGACAGGCTGCTATAAGCAAAACCGGACGACAATTGCGGAAAAAGACTATCCGAAGGCGCCGAACATGAACAAAACCAGGTTGAATGCACCCATCCATCATCCTTTTCTTGCGGTTCTTCTGGTGCCGGTTTTGCATAAGGAGTTT
>JACQOI010000120.1 GCA_016202615.1 Betaproteobacteria bacterium | reverse complement strand
GCCACGCCACCGGCTGGGACCGTGACGCACCGGAATTCGGCGACGTCAACGTCGGCGACCAGTTCCAGAAGCACAGTTACATCTTCGGTCTCCTGGTCAACGCCGACGGCAAGCGCTTCGTCGATGAGGGCCTCGATTTCCACTCCTTCACCTACGCCAAGTACGGCGGCGAAGTGTTGAAGCAGCCCGGTCAGTTCGCATGGCAGGTGTTCGATTCCAAGGTGACGAAACTGCTGCGCTCCGAATACCGCATCAAGTTCGTCACCAAGGTCAGCGCCAACACGCTCGAGGAACTCGCGCCGCAGCTCGAAGGCGTGAATCCGGACAACTTTCTCAAGACCGTGCGCGAATACAACGCCGCGGTGAAAAAGGACGTGCCGTTCGACCACACCATCAAGGACGGCAAGTGCACCGCCGGCGTCGAGCCGCCGAAATCGAACTGGGCGCAGCCGCTCGACACGCCGCCGTTCGACGCCTACGCGACGACCTGCGGCATCACTTTCACGTTCGGGGGCCTGCGCATCGACCGCGAAAGCGGCCAGGTACTAAACGTTCATCTCCACAAGATTCCCGGCCTATACTGCGCGGGTGAGATGGTTGGCGGGCTGTTCTACTTCAACTATCCGAGCGGCACCGGGCTGGTGTCGGGTGCGGTGTTCGGCCGCATCGCCGGCCGCGGTGCGGCGAAAGCTGCGAAATGATGAGTGCAAAGTGCAAAATGTAGAATTCCGGGACTAAACCTTGAAACCCCGCCTTTTCATTCTGCATTCATCACTCATCATTCATCACTTTCAAACATGAGTCACGAAGCGACATCGGATAATCGTTACTCCCGCGGCATCGCGGAATTCGTGTCCGGCCTGCGCTACGAAACAATTCCGCCGGGCGCTATCGAAAATCAGGCGCGTCAACCGCAAAGACGCCGAGACGCAAAGGATATGCAAGGAAAATCGTTTTTCTCGGCGTTCTCTCTGCTTCGCGTCTTTGCGCCTTTGCGGCGCCAGTTGTCGTGCGCGCTGACGCTGCTCGCAGCGGTATGCGCCACGCCTGCGCTGCCGGCCGATGCCGCGCGGCCGGTGCGCATCATCGTTCCGTTTCTGGGCGGCAGCCTTGCCGACGATGTGGCGCGCGTCGTTGCGAAGATGCTTGATAAAACGGCGCGCCAGCCGTTTGTGGTTGAAAACCGTCCCGGCGATGACGGCCACTTCGGCGCCGAGCTTGTCGCCAAAGCGCCATTCGACGGTTACACGCTGTTGTTGGCGCCGATCGTCGACTATGCGGCGGCGGTGAGCCTGTACGCAACGCTCCACTACGATCTGCTCGCCGATTTCACGCCGGTGACGCTGATCGCCAATGCGCCGCATGTAGTGGTCGCGCATCCTTCGCTGCCCGCGAAAACCGTCGCCGCCGTAATTGCGCTTGCGAAATCGAGGCCTGGACAGATCCGATGGGCATCTCACGGCATAACCTCGCTGTCGCAACTCGAGCTGGAAATGTTCAGGGGCCTTAGCAACACCAGGATCACCAGCGTGCGGTTCAACAACAGCGGCGCCACGCTTTCCGAATTGCTCGCCGGCAATGCCGATCTGCTGTTCGAAAGCATCGCCGCCACGTTGGCCCACATCAAATCGGGCAGGCTGCGCGCGCTCGCGGTGGCGGGATCCAGGCGCTCGGCGACGCTGCGCGAGCTGCCGACCGTAGCGGAAGCCGGCGTGAAGGGGTTCGAAGCCGATTACTGGTACGGCTTGCTCGCGCCCGAAGGCGTAGACAAGTCTGTCATCGCCAAGCTTAACGACGATTTCGCGAAGGCCATCAACGCCCGCGATGTCAGGGAACGCCTGTTGTTTTATGGCATTGAGGCGCGCAGCAGCACGTCCGCGGAGCTTGCCCAAATCGTGCCCGGTGAGGTCGCCAAATGGGCCAAGGTGATCAAGGACGCCGGGATCAATTCCAGGTAAGAACGCCTGCTTAACTGAATTGCAGTTGTCCAGCATCGCCGGCCGACTCCAGCGCGGCGAGCTGTGCGAAGATCCGCTCCCGGCTCGCGGCCGGCAGCACTGCGGTGATGGTGTTGAATTTTTCCTGCAGCTGCGCGCGGCTCAAAGGCTGCTGCGACATCCCCGGGAAGTACTGCTGATCCTGCACCAGCTCGCGCCCGTCCTTGAGCCGCACGGTGACGCGGCTGGCGAGCGGATTTTCGGCATGGGTTTCCTGGCGCAGCTCGACTTTGACCTTGCGGCACAGCGCCCGGATCGCGGGGTCGTTCACCGCGGCGTCCGAAAACACGTCGGGATCGCGCGGATCGCGATAAAACGCGAGCGCCACGCAGAACGGCGTGCTGTACTGCGCCATGGTCATGTCCTGCGGCTCCGGAATGTCGTGGTGGCTCACCATTTTCTCGCTGCCGGCGACCGTGATCGACGCGACGTCGTCGCCGGATATGCCATACCGGGTTTTCAGCTCCAGCACCGCGGTGACGGGCACGTGCGCCGTGATATGGCATGAGTAGCGCTTGAAGGTGATCCTGAGGATGTTCCAGATCTCGCCGAGACCGGCGGTAAAGCGTTTGGCATCGCCATCGCGGCAGAACACGTTGAGGTAGCCGAATCTGCCTTCGAGCACGGTGTGCGGGCCGGTAAAGCCGTCGCGCGCGAGTGCCGCCGCCAGCACGCCCGATTCGGCCGCGCGCCCGAGGTGCAGCCGCTTCACCATCCCGCCGCCCGATTTGGAAAACTCGAGCAATCCCGCGCACAGCGAGCCCGCGATGCCCAGCGCATTGGTCATCTGCCCGGTGTCGAGCTTGAGCAGCCGGCCGGCCACGACGGCGCCGCCGAACGCCCCCGTCAAACCGGGTGCGTGGAAGCCGAGCTTCTCGCTGGAGTGGAGCGAAGCGTCGCCGATGCGGTGCATCACTTCGCCTGCCGCGACAAAAGCCGTGATGAATTCCTTCCCGCTCGCGCCGGTTTCCTGCGCCACCGCCAGCCCCGGCGCGGTGAGCGAAGCGCCGGGGTGCACGCCGACGCTCGGCTGCACCAGGCTGTCCATCTCGAACGCGTGGGCGAGCGCGCCGTTGGCGAGCGCCGCATGCGGCGCCTGCACTTTGAGCGGCGTGCCGATTATCGCGCTCCTGCCGCCCTTGCCGTAGCGCTCGGCGTAACCGATGACGATCCTGCTCCACGCCAGTGTGCTGCCGTAAATGCACGCCCCGACCGTATCGATCACGCAGTCCTTGGCGCGCTCGATGACTGCGGAGGGAATGCTGTCAAATTTCAGTCCGGCTGCAAATTCAGCCAGGGTTTGTGCTGCGGTCGTCATCTCACAATTCGGCATCCAAACCTGTGAAGCCATGTTCCGTCCTCCAAGCTCTTCCTTGATTAAGTGCGTGTAGTATTGATCGATCCGGGCCTTGCCAAATGAAGCGCGGCCGGCACTCCGCGCTACCCGCCTAACCCGATCGCGACCTGATTCCCCTCGGGGATCAATTTGGTGCCGAAAGGTGCGCTGCGTTTGACAATCTCCTCAAGCGTTTCACGTTCGTTTTCCAGCGCGCAAGGCACGGTCTCGTTGTTGTCATTGTGCCGCACGAACTGGAACGTCGCGCTTTTCACCGTTTTGCCGTCAAGCGCGACCCGCGCCATCATCCCGATCCAGTTGCCGTGCTTGATACCACCGTGGCCGGTGTGGAACGAAAAGGAGCCCAGGCCGTAGAAGATCGGCTTGCCTTTGTAGGCTTCAACCGGCAGCGAATAGTGCGGCCCGTGGCCCATCACGACATCCGCGCCGGCATCAATTGCCGCATGCGCAATCTCGGGCATGTACTGCAGCACCTCTTGATACAGACCCCAATGACAAGAGGCGACCACGACATCGACCTTCGCGCGCAGCGCCGCGATGTCGTCCCGGAACCGCTGCAGATAGGTGGGATCGACCCAAGTCACGATTACCGGCGGTATTCCGGGACGGTTGAGCGGCGGAATTTCCGGGCGCGTTTTGTGCATCGGCACCTGGTAGGCCGTGTGGCCGCGAATGACCGCAACCCCGGCGGCGTGGTCTCTGGCCTCATGGTTCGTGGGCCAATAAACCGAGGTGCGCTGCAGAATGCCGACGCGGGCCCCCTTGCGCTCGAGTATCACCGGCGCATGCGCTGCGGTGGCGTTCGCACCCGCCCCGGTGTGCGGGAGACCCAATTCGTCGAGCCGTGCAATCGATGCTTTGATCGCGGCCTCACCATAATTGACGTTATTGGCGATGCCGACCGCCTGGATGCCGCCGTGTCTCAGCGCCTCGCCGGCCGCCGGATGGGCGAAGAAGCCTTCGTTGTCAACGCAATGCCCGCCCGGCGGTTCATAGAAACAGCATTCGAGGTTGCTGAACACGACATCGGTCGCGCGAAACTCGGCCGCGAAACGCGTAAACGGGACGGCAGGGTCGGTGACGTTCATCAGGTTGACGTCCCCGGTAAGTATTATCTTGAGCGGCATAGTGTGGAAGTAGACTGAGGCCAGGATTGTGCAAGCGTGCCATGATTATATCCAAAGTCCGAGCGGTGCTTGCACGCTGCGGAAGCGCAGCCGCGTGTGATAAAATAGCGTCTCAATCAACGCGGATCGCCATGGCGCTCTCTCCCCTCACCGCTTTGTCACCCCTCGATGGGCGCTATCACGACAAAGTCGGGCCGCTGCGCCGACTGTTCAGCGAATTCGGGCTGATCCGCAGTCGGGTGCAGGTCGAAGTCGAATGGCTTAAGGCGCTCGCCGCCGAGCCCGCGATCAAGGAAGTGCCTGCGTTCTCCGCCGCGACGATCAGGCAGCTCGACGCCATCGTCAAGAAGTTCTCAGAGGCCGACGGCGCGGCGGTAAAAACGATCGAGGCGCGCACCAACCATGACGTCAAGGCGATCGAGTACTTCCTTAGGAACAAGCTGAAGGCCAACGCCGGAATCGCCAAGGTCGCCGAGTTCATCCACTTCGCTTGCACCTCGGAGGACGTTAACAACCTGTGCCATGCGCTGATGCTGAAAGCGGCGCGCGACGAGGTAATGCTGCCAGCGCTCACGCTGATCATCGGCCGCCTCGCCGCGCTCGCGCACCGGCTCGCCGACGCGGCGATGCTCGCGCACACGCATGGCCAGCCGGCAAGTCCCACCACGCTCGGCAAGGAGCTCGCCAACGTGGTGTACCGGTTGCGGCGCGCGCGCGACAAGCTCGCTGCAATCAGGTTGCTCGGCAAGATCAACGGCGCGGTCGGCAACTACAACGCGCACCTCGCCGCCTATCCCAACGTCGATTGGGAAAAGTTCGCGCGCCGTTTCGTCGAAAACCTCGGGCTCGAATTCAATCCCTACACGATACAGATCGAGCCGCACGATGCGATCGCCGAGCTGTTCGACGCCTATGTGCGCGCCAACACCATACTGCTCGATCTCGACCGCGACGTGTGGGGCTACGTTTCCCTCGGTTACTTCAAGCAGAAAACCAAGAAGGGTGAAATCGGCTCCTCCACCATGCCGCACAAGGTCAACCCGATCGATTTCGAGAATTCCGAAGGCAACCTTGGGGTTGCCAACGCGCTGCTGCGGCATATGAGCGACAAGCTGCCGGTCTCGCGCTGGCAGCGCGACCTCACCGACTCCACCGTGCTGCGCAACATGGGCGTTGCGCTCGGCCATACGCTGCTCGCTTGGGACTCGTGCCTCAAGGGACTCGGCAAGCTCGAAGCCAACAGCACACGGCTCGCCGAAGACCTGGCCGCCAACTGGGAAGTGCTCGCCGAGCCGATCCAGACCGTGATGCGGCGCTATGGCGTCTCCGGCGCCTACGAGCAGCTGAAGGACCTCACGCGCGGCAAGGGCGGTATCACGCGCGCATCGCTGCACGCGTTCATCAAGAAGCTCGCGATCCCCGCGGCCGAGAAAAAGCGTTTGCTGAAACTCACTCCCGCGACTTACATCGGCAAAGCAGCGGAGCTCGCTAAAAAGATATAAAGCAGCGGAAGTCCAATTGCATTTTGCAAAGGGGTACTTGGTGGCCGTGCCCGATCTGGTCAAGAGCGAGTTGCGGATCATACGGCTCGCCAGGTAGCGCACGCTCTTCAGCGCAGACGATCTAAAGCTATGCCGCCAAGGTTCTTTTCAATACCCCCTTGAGGGGTACGCCAAGAACGCCGGGAAATCCGGGGCAAGAACCGCGAGTCCCTCCGCTGGACGACGAAGCTCGCAGTGGAGCGAGGCATTGATCATCGCGATCGAGCGCGGATTGAATAAACGTTCAAGGTCCTTGCGCATCCTCCACCGGCCCCTGCGGATTTTTTTGAGCTTGCGATTATACGCCGCTCTTGGTGAGGGCGGACCGCGGTGCTATCATTCGCGCTGGAATTTCGAACCCAGACCATGAACACCGCCGCCGCATCCGCCGCAACCGCGCCGCAGTCCTTCAAGGACGTGTGGCTGGTCTCCGCCGGCCACGCCCTCACCCACTGGTATCCCGCGACGTTCTATCTGCTGCTGCCGCTGATCGGCAAGGAACTCGGCCTGTCGTACACCGAGATCGGTCTCATCATCACCGTCCAGCAAATGGCGGGCGCGATTTCGAACATACCGGGCGGAATCGTGGTCGACATCATCGGCGGAAAAGGCTACCTGATGGCGACTTCGCTGTTCTGGGTCGGCTTCCCGTACGCGCTGATGAGTATCACGCACAGCTTCTGGATGCTGCTCGCGTGCGAGACTCTGGTCGGCATCGGCAACAACATCTGGCATCCCGCCGCCATCCCGATGCTCGCTTACCGCTATCCCGAACGCAAGGGACTGGTGCTGTCATTTCACGGTATGGGCGGCAATCTCGGCGAAGCGCTCGCGCCGTTCGTGATCGGCGCGCTGCTCGGCTGGCTCAGCTGGCGCACGGTGGTCGTGATCAACGTCGTGCCCGGACTCGTGATGGCAACGCTGATCCTGGTGCTGCTCGGCACGCTTACGATGACCCGCAAGGGCGATGATGCAATCAATGCCGGCGGAGAAATGCGCGGCGTTAAGAACTACCTGCGGGATTTCGCGAGCCTGCTCAAGAACAAGGCGCTGATGCTGGTTTCAATCAGCACGGCCTTTCGCGGCATGACGCAGGTCGGACTGCTGACTTTCCTGCCGGTATACCTCGCCTATGAGCTCAACTTCTCGCCGTTCGTCGTCGGGGCCTGTCTGACCGTGCTGCAGGTCGCCGGCTTCGCCGCCGGCCCGGTCGGCGGGCATCTGTCCGACAAAATAGGCCGCAAGCGCGTGATCAGCTCGAGCATGATGCTCACCGCGGTGATGATCGTCGGTCTGGCGCTCGCCGGCAGGAGCATCGCGTTCGTGATATTCGTCGCGCTGGTCGGCTTTTTCCTCTACGCCACACGCCCGGTGCTGCAGGCCTGGGTCGTCGAGTCCACCCCGAAAAACCTTGCGGGCACCGGCGTGGGACTGCAATTCGGCATCTCGGCCATCGGCGGGGGCATCGCGCCCGTAGTCTTCGGCATGATTGCCGATGCGTACAGCATTTACATCGGGTTCTACTTCCTCGCCGGCACCATCGTCGTCGCGAATTTCCTGATCTTCCTCGTGCCAAACGGCGAGGCCACGCAGGCCAAGCCTGTCGGATCCTCAAAGTCCGACAGGCTGCCAGCGCGTTCGATCACACCGCATTGACGCCGCTCGCGAACCCGTAACGCCTCACGCCACGCAATTGACACTAGCTCCCCGGCGTGGTTAGAGTTTAAAGATGAAGAATAGAAAAAGCGGGAGTTCCATTGCCGCGCGCAGGCTGGACGATACGATGAAGGCACGCGAGGCAGTTACCAAACTGGTGATCACGTCCCGACGGCCCTTGGCCCAGGGTAAAATCTTTGGACGGGTGGGCCCCTATGAGCAAATTGATGGGACGGCCTACTTCGCCGTAGCTCCCCAGCATCCGGCCAACCGTCTCATCACAGACCTGAAGCTCGCGCCGCGAGACGCCGGTGGCCGGGTGCATTACTCCGCGGATTGCCGCCTCCTCAGGCCGGTGGAGCCGCAGCGTGGGAATCATCGCTTGTTGTTCGACATCCTGAATCGAGGCAGGGCCTTGGCGTTACGCAATCTCAACAGCGCCCCGGATGTGGCTCCCAATGACCCACTCGATCCGGGAAATGGTTTTTTAATGCGCCAGGGATACACGGTGGCCTGGTGTGGCTGCCAACACGATGTGCCCGAGGTGGCCGGGCTCATGCGTTTGCATGCTCCCGAGGCGCTCACGCCCCACGGTCCGATATCCGGCAAGATGGTCGTGACCTTTCAGCCCAATGTGACCACCGCCGTGCAGTTCCTCGCTGACGGAATGCACCGCCCGTACCCTACGCACAACTTGGACGACCGGACCGCCGTACTCACCGAGCAGGACCACGAAGATGCCCCAGAGCGGATTATTCCTCGCGATGAGTGGTCTTTTGCGCGGCTGGAAAACGGTCGTGTCGTGCCCGACGCTGTACACGTGTACATGGCCTCGGGGTTCCTGCCTGGGAAGGTCTATCAGGTAGTCTATACTGCCGCGGGGGCGCCAGTCGCCGGGTTGGGGTTGCTCGCCACCCGTGATTTCGGGGGATTCCTCAAGTATGGCACGGCTGCGCAGGGCAACCCCTGCGCCGGAGACCTCGAGTACGCTTACAGCTTCGGTGTATCGCAAAGCGGTCGGTTCCTGCGCCACTTTCTGTACCTTGGGCTCAACCAGGATGAACAGGATCGCACCGTCTTCGATGGCTTCATCCCCCACGTTGCCGGCGGCAAGCACGGGGAGTTCAACTCCCGATTTGCTCAGCCGTCGAGCCAAGCCAGCCGCAGTCCGAACAACCTGTTTCCCTTTAGCGACGTGGAACAGACCGACCCGGAGACCGGGCGCACAGCCGGATTGTT
The DNA here is from genome assembly GCA_016202615.1 of Betaproteobacteria bacterium. GTDB lineage: Bacteria > Pseudomonadota > Gammaproteobacteria > Burkholderiales > SG8-41 > PALSA-1004. The sequence goes on along the minus strand of JACQOI010000120.1, from coordinate 21,844 downwards.
ATCACGTTTGGCCGCCCACGGTAAAGTGCCCAAAGTGCTGCACACCTACACGTCGTCCGAATACTGGGGCGGCCATGGCGCCCTGGTGCACATTGATATCACCGGCAGCCGTGACCTGGAGGTACCAGAGCGAGTACGCATTTACCATTTTGGCGGGGCCCAGCACCCCTTACCAACCTTTCCTCTTCAGGACACCGATCCAAAACAAGGATACCGCGGCCAGCAGCGCTTCAACTGGGTGGATTGTCGGCCATTGCTCCGTGCTGCCCTGGTGAATCTGGATCACTGGGTGAGCGATGGGAAACCACCACCGCCCAGTCAATATCCGCGCCTCGATGCCGGCACGGCCGTGCCGCCAGAGTGTCTTGCCGACACCTTTCGGGCCATCCCTGGGGTCAACTTTCCAGAGCCATTGCGGCGCTTCACGCGTCTCGATTTCGGGCCAGAGGAGGGCATCGCAACGCATGCGCCTCCGCGCGTGGGTGCGCCCTATCCGTGCCTGGTACCGGCTGTAGACCAGGATGGCAACGAAGTCTGCGGGATCCGCATGCCCACCCAGGTAGTGCCCCTGGCGACCTACACTGGCTGGAATGTGCGCCATCCGGACACGGGCGGTGCAGGACAGATCCTGGCCTCTGGCGGAGCGTCTGGCGGGACCTTGCTCGGGGCAACGATCCCGTTCCCCGCGACGCGTGAAGCGCGCGAGGCGACGGGAGATCCCCGGCGCGCCATTACAGAGCGTTACGCGTCAAGAGCGGACTACCTGGAACGAATCAGGCAGGCGGCGCAGACTTTAGTCCAGGAACGGTATCTGCTGGTTGAAGACATGGAGGAGATCGTCGGACTGGCTGCGAAACAATACGATGTGTTGTGCAGCCAGCGTTAAGTCCGACAGGCTGCTAACGTCGACAGATAACCAGACCCGATGCGCCGTGCATCGTACAACCCTGAGTTACTCGACTTTGAAACCCGTTACCTGAATCACTTTACTCCATTTCGCGGCTTCGTCCTCCAAAAAGCTTGCAAACTCTTCGGGTGAATTGCCCGCGGGCTGAATGGCATCGCGTGAGAACCGATCCTTGATTTCCGGAAGGCGAAGAATGCGCGTCAGTTCCGCATTGAGCCGTGAGACGATTTCTCGCGGTGTGCCCGCCGGCGCAAGCACGCCAAGCCAGCCGACGACATCGTAGTCTGGAATTCCGGATTCCATCACGGTAGGCACATTTGGTAGAAAATCAACGCGCGTGCGCGAGGTTACCGCCAAAACTCGCAGTCGACCACTGCGGATGAAAGGTAGCGGTTCTACGGCTGTAGTGAATGTCAAATCGCCAGGATGCGGCTGACGAAACCAACCCCGCCAGGCGGATACGGCACAACCAAGCGTATTGACTTACTCGGAAACTGCTGCGCCGACGCAACCGATGCCCCGATCAAAAAGGCAGCGGCAATCCCGAGTGATTTGTTCATTTCAACTCCTCAAGGTTATATAACAGCTGAAATCTGTCTTGAGAGTAATGCAATATGTTGAGTTTGTCGATTGCAAGCCTTTTCCGGTGAGGCGCTGTTAGTTGACACATAACAGAAGTGCGCTTTACTATTCAAAAAAAGTGGTTCTGAAAAGAAAATAGGGCAAGGATCGAACCGGAGTGATCGTACCGGGCGCTCGACGGCAGCATCCACCCACAGCGAGGAGCCTATGGCAGGATTCGTCAGACGCGTGGTCACGGGCCACGACCGGAACGGCAAAGCGATCGTCATTTCGGACGGTCTCGCGCCGACGGTAAAAACCAATCCGCTGCTCCCCGGCCATCGGTCCACGGATATCTGGAAAACACATGCCGCGCCGGTGCCGATCTTCGCCACTGAAGTCGATCCTACGCCGGGCCCGCGCACGCTCCACCCGCCGCCGCAGGGCACCGTGATACGCATCGCCGAGATCGCACCGGAATCCGAAAAGATCCGCAATCTCACTCCGGAGCAGGCGCGCGAGTTTTTCAAGGCGTCGAGGAATGAAGCCGCCTCGACCTACGAGCGCGGCGGGCGGCACCCGATGATGCATCGCACCGAGACGATCGACTATGCGGTCGTGCTCGACGGCGAGATCACGCTGTTGCTCGACGACGAAGACGTGCAGCTGAAAACGGGCGACGTCGTGATCCAGCGCGGCACCAATCACGCGTGGAGCAACCGCTCGGGCAAGCCGGTGCGCATGTTGTACATCCTGATCGACGGCCGCTTCGCTCCCGAGCTCGCGGCGCTGTTCAAGGCCGGATCCGGCCACTGAAGCGGGACCGCTTGCTGATTGGGTGATTGAGTGATTAATTCCATTTCGCAATCAAAAATGAAATATCGTAGGGTGCGCCTTGCGCACCGGCAGCCATGGTGCGTGGAACGCACCCTACAAAATTATTGTTGTTTTGAATGCAAATTAGAATAGGCTACTCGATCACTCGGTCACTCAATTACTGAATCACTCGTCCTGATCCGCAATTTCATTGGCTTCGCTCAGAACTTCACCCCTATTTTCGTGACCAATTTGCGCCACTTCTCGAACTCGGCTTTCACTTCCACGGCGAAGTCCTGCGGCGAGTTGCCGCCAATGTCCATGCCTTCGATTTCCATGCGACGAGTGAATTCCGGGGTTTGCAACTCGCGTTTCGCTTCGGCATTGAGTTTGGCAATGATCTCCGGCGGCACGCGGGCGGGCGCGAACATGCCGAACCACAGGACGACTTCGTATCCCGGCACGCCGCTCTCGGCAACAGTGGGCAGTTCCGGCAGCGCCTTGCTCCGCGTCGCGCTGGTGATGGCGATACCTCTCAGCCGCCCCGCCTTGATGAGCGGCAGCACGGAGATGGGACCGCCCAGTATCCAGTCCGCCTGCCCAGACACAACACCGGGATAGGCGCCGGCCGAACCCTTGTAGGGCACGTGGGTCATTGGCGTACCGACAAGCATGCTCAGTAGCTCCGCACCCATGTGGAAGATGCTGCCTGTCCCGGATGAAGCAAAGCTGATTCCACCAGGCTTGGTTTTCGCCAGCGCAATGAGCTCCTTCACGGTGGTAACCGGCAGCGAGGGCGTGATGGTAACAATGAGAGGGTTGGACGTGAGCCGCGTGACGGGCTGCAGGTCGCGCACCGGGTCGTATCCCTGGGGGCGAAACGCGGCGTTGGTAACGACGCTGCTGCTGCTAACCAGCAGCGTGTGGCCGTCCGGCGTTGCTTTCGTGACTATTTCCACGCCGATGCTGCCGCCGGCGCCCGCGCGGTTGTCGACGACGAACGGTTGGCCCCATACCCCGGTGTAGTGCTGTGCAAAGATGCGCGCGAGGCTGTCGACGCCGCCGCCTGCGCTCATATTCACGATAATGCGCACCGGCCGCTGTGGATAGGCCTGCGCATTTGCCAGCGCCGCTGCGCACAGCAGCGCGATTGACAGCGCGGCGCCGGCTGAAGCGCACACAATCTTCCTGGTATGGGAATCAGTCATCTCTCCTCCCTCATGATCCCGGTCGGGCTATCCGTCGCGGCCATAGGCCATGGATATGATATAGGAAATTGTCAACCCAAAATAGAATCCTCTGCGGCTTCAAATTGATTTTGAAGCGGCTTCTAGGAGTTTGTCGGACTTGGGTCGGACAAACTCCTAATGCAAGACCGCCTGCATGAATACGGAAGACAAATGCTAAGGAAAACCTCATTTCTGGCCTGCTCGCGTGCTGTTGGGAGGGCAAGAGCGGTTGTTAATTTGGGTTACATTCAAAATCGGCGGGCGGTTTTGCTGTTAGCAGCCTGTCGGATGCTAAGTCCGACAGGCTGCTAGTTGATGCGGGCACCCGATCTATCGCCTCTCGCCTCTCGCCTTACGCTTCTCGGCTTCCCTATGCTATGCTCTCTGCTCCGCGCGTTGCATACAGCCGCGCGACCGAATTGGAGTATTAACATGCGTATGGAAGTCCACGTTCACGGCACCGCATTCCTGTGCAAGGGCGTGCACCTGACGCAGGTCGAGCATGCGCTGCGCCCGTGGCTCGAATATCTCGAGGTCGATGCAATCGCCAAAGTGCAGAGTCTCGAGCGGGAGGAGCCCGGCGTCCGTTTCGATGCCAAGGAGCAAGCGCTCGACATGTGCTGGACCGGCGAGGTCGGCCGCAGCTTTCATGCCCGTTTGCAGGAAGCGTTACAGACGCTCGGCCCGCTGACCGAATATGCGTCGGAAATCACCGTCACCTACTATCACGACAATGGCAAAGAAGAATTCCAGCAGATGTTCATCGGCCCGAGCGCCGAGGCGATCCACGAAATCCGCCGCCAGTGTGTAGAGGAAGACCTCGCCGCGCTGTTGTCGCCGCACTTCGACAAGGCCAAGGTCGACCAGGTGACCGCGGTGGTCAATCAGATGTTCGATGCGGACTGGAAAAACCGCCCGCCGGTCGAAGAGCAGGCTGTATCGGCGCCGGTGCTGCAGCCGCACCCGCGCAACCGGCATTTGCATTAAGGGCCCGTGAAGGAGTGAATAAGTGAATGGGTGAACACCCCCTCCCTGACCCTCCCCCTTGTGGAAGGTGGAGGGAATCTTTCACTCCTTCACTCGTTCACCCGTTCACCCGTTCACCCGTTCACTCCGGCAATCAGCCGAAAACGCATGGACGACATCGTCAAGCAGGCGATGGCCAAGCGGCCGAACGTACCCTCGGTTTTCGGGTGGCTTGGTCTCGACCGCCGCGGCAAATGGCTGATCAAGGGTGAGCGCATCTCGAACCCGATGGTCGCCGACTTCATCAGCCGCAATTACGAGCACGACGCCGCGGGGCGCTGGTTTTTCCAGAACGGGCCGCAGCGCGTGTTCGTCGCGCTCGACTACACGCCGTTCGTCTACCGCATCGGCTGGGACCCGGATCCCAACGCGCCTTTGCACATCGAAGCACATACCGGCCGAGCGGTAACCAGCGTAAATGGCGCATGGGTGGACGACGCGGGCGTCGTGCTGCTCGCGACCGAACACGGCCCGGGTATGATCGACGACGGCGATCTCGACCGCCTGCTGCCTTGCTTCACCGACGAGCACGGCGCGCCGCTGACGGAAGACGTCATCGCCGACGCGCTCGAACGTTTGCAGAACGGCGGCAGTGCCCACCTGTACTTCCGTTACCGCGGCAAAACCGTGCCCCTGTCCGCCATTGCGGCGAGCGACGTCCCGGCCAAATTCGATTTCGTGCCGCGGCCGGCGCAGCCCGCCGGCCAGGAAAAATGCTATTGAGAGCCGTGAGGCGTCAGGAGAGAGGGGTGAGGAGTAAATTACTACTGCGGCGCATCCATGCGCCCGGCTGGGTGCTTTCGTCCCGCCTCTCGCCTCTCGCCTCTCGCCTCTCGGTGTCCTCCAATGCGGCCGCTCGCTGAATTCCCGCTTGCCGCGCAGCGCCGCATCCGCGGCGTGCTGTGCGACATCGACGATACGCTCACGACCGGGGGCCGGCTCACCGCTCCCGCCTACGCGGCGATGGAAGCATTGCAACGCGCCGGCTTACTGGTGATCCCGATCACCGGCCGGCCGGCGGGCTGGTGCGATCACATCGCGCGCATGTGGCCGGTCGATGCCGTGGTCGGTGAAAACGGCGCGTTCTACTTCCGCTATGCGACGCGCAAAATGGTGCGGCGGTACATGGTGAGCGCCGGGCAGCGCGCCGCAGACCGGGTGCGCCTGGTGGCGATCCGGGACCGGATACTGGCAGCGGTTCCCGGCTGCGCGGTCGCCGCCGACCAGCACTACCGCGAAGCCGATCTCGCGATCGACTACTGCGAGGACGTGCCGCGGCTGCCGCCCGCGGCGGTCGACAAAATCGTGTCGCTCATGCAGCAGGAAGGGCTGACCGCGAAAGTGAGCTCGATCCACGTCAACGGCTGGTTCGGCGCTTACGACAAACTGGCGATGACGAAAACCCTGATGTGCGAATGCTTCGATGTCGATCTCGATGCGCGTAAGGACGAATTCGTGTTTGCCGGCGACTCGCCCAACGACGCGCCGATGTTCGCGTATTTTCCGCACGCGGTCGGCGTCGCGAATATTCGAGCGTTCAGCGGTCAGCTTTCAACTGAACCCGCCTATATGACACAGGCCGAGAGCGGCGCGGGGTTCTGCGAGCTGGTGGATTTTCTGCTCGCTGCACGGTAACCTTTCCAAACCCTTTGCCACAGAGGTCACAGAGATATGATTGATTTGAGAAGCGACACGGTAACGCAACCCACCGAAGCGATGCTCGACGCGATGCGCAGCGCGACGTTCGGCGACGACTCGCGCGACGGCGACGCGACGGTGCAGAAGCTCGAAGCGCTAGCCGCCGGGAATACCGGCAAGGAGGCAGGGGCCTTCTTGCCGAGCGGAACCATGTCCAATCTCGTTGCGATGCTCGCGCACGGCAGCCGCGGCGGCGAGGTGCTGGTGGAGGAAGGCTCGCACACGCTCAACGCGGAACTCGGCGGCATTTCCAGCGTGGCTGGCCTGTTCTACCGAGGCGTTCCCGGGCGACGCGGCGCAATGGACCTCGACATGCTGCGCGAAGCGGTGCGGCCCACGACGCGCAACCAGATGGGCACGGCCCTGATCTGGCTGGAGAACACCCACAACCGCGCCGGCGGCGCCGTGCTGCCGCTCGCTCACATGCAATCGGCATATGAGCTCGCGCGCGAACACGGCGTGCCCGTGCACCTTGACGGCGCGCGCATCTTCAACGCCGCAGCCGCGCTCGGCACGACCGCAAAGGAGGTCGCCCGGCACGCGGACTCGGTGTGCTTCTGTCTGTCCAAGGGACTTTCCGCGCCGGTGGGATCGGTGTTGTGCGGCAGCAGTGCGTTCATTGAGCGCGCCCGCGCCTTCCGCCGCATGGTCGGCGGCAATATGCGCCAGGCCGGGCCGATCGCCGCGGCCGGCATTGTCGCGCTCGAAAACATGGTCGAGCGGCTGCCCGAGGATCACCGCACCGCCAAGCGGTTCGCAACAGGATTGCATGCGATTGATGCGAGCATCGTCGATCCGGCCACGGTGGAAACCAACCTGGTGCGGGTTTCGGTGCGTGCGAGCGGCCGCAAGGCGGCCGAGTGGTCAGCGCAAATGAAACAGCGCGGCGTGCTGGTAAGCCCTTGCGCAACGTGGGATTTGCGCTTCGTCACCCACCGCCATATCGGCGACGCCGAAGTCGATCAGGCGATCCGCGCATTCGCCGATGCGTGGAAACAATTCGGAACCGCCGATAAACGCCGATGAACGCCGCAATTAATAATTAGCCGCTACAGGACCAGTTCAACACCATATACATCTAGATATACCAGCGCATATCCATATATCTACTGGCGTGAAGTTGTATGTGCGAATATATGGGTTTAGCATCTTCAAAATGTCAACGAATTGAAGTTATGCTGCAAGGAAAACGGGGACTTTTGTCTCCCGCGATGTATGCTGATATGCTCGCTTGATGAAAGTCAGCGAAGTACTGCGTCAGCTTCACGACGACGGCTGGTTCCTGGTAGCAACTCGCGGGAGCCACAGGCAGTTCAAGCACCCCGCAAAGCCCGGCCGGTCACCGTTGCCGGGAAACCGAGCGATGATTTGGCACCCGGCACGTTAAATAGTATTCTCAAGCAGGCCGGGCTCAAGAAGTGAGGTGATATATGCGCTACGCGATCGTAATTGAAAAGGCGGAAAACAATTTTTCGGGATACGTGCCCGATCTTCCGGGCTGCGTCGCCACGGGCGCTACCGTCGAAGAAACCGAGTCTATTCTTCGCGAGGCAATCGAATTTCATCTCGCCGGACTTCGCGAAGACGGCACCCCAATTCCTCAGCCATCCAGCCGCGTGGATTACGTTGAAGTTGCGGTATAACCGCGTGTTCGGGAGTGACGCGCGGCAAGAGCAGCCGCGCGCACCACAACACGGACGTTATGCGCAAATGGAGGTAAACGATGCGATTCGGTATACAGTTTGGCAGTTACCCAGCGGGCACCGATCCTACTGAAGAGTTGGAACATATCTCCCAGCGGGCACGGCTCGCGGCCAAGTGCAACTTCGAAGCTCTGTTTCACGCCCAGCACTACCTGAATGGTCCTGACACGGCGTCGTTTCAGTCTCTTCCAATGTTGGCTTACCTAGCGGGGCAAGTGCCCGGACTGTATCTCGGGACATCCATCTTTCTTCTTCCTCTCCACCCTCCGGTCATGGTCGCTGAGTACGTCGCCACGTTGGACGTCATCTCAGGTGGAAAATTTCTTTTCGGCATCGGACAAGGTTACCGAGATGCGGAGTTCAAATCGTTCGGCGTGGAGAAGCGGCATCGCAGAGACCGACTTATCGAAGCGGTGCAAGTGATTAGGAAGCTTTGGACTGAAGACAAAGTCACCTTCCAAGGCCGGTTTTTTCAACTTGCGGGCGTTACAGCTGCGCCGAAGCCGCTCCAACGCCCCTGCCCTCCGATCTTGATGGGTGCGGATACGTTAAAAACCGTCTCCCAAGTTCCCGAGGTAGCGGACCACTGGATAGCCAGCCGTCGCCACTCTAAGGAGTTTTTGCGCGAGGCCCTGCCTGCCTATAAAGCGGCGCTAGAACGTCAGGGCAAGGAGTTTAAGGGCCTTTTTATGTTTCGCGATCTTTGCATCGCTGGTAGTTCGAGAGAAGCCGAAGATCGGGTCAGGGCGGTCTACGAGCGGAGGTATCAAGAATACCAGCGGGAGGGGCAACCGGGTGAACGATATGACCTGCCCTTCGATGAGTTAAGACAGGGCCGTCTCATTGTCGGGAGCCCCGATGAAGTGATCGAGGAAATAATGACTTATCACAAGGAGTTTGGTGCTGAATTTATGTGGTTCATGGTGGACTGGCCGGGGTTTGATCCGCAGTGGGCGTTGGAAACGATCCAAGTTTTTGGCGAGCGGGTGATCCCCGAGATCAAGCGACTTACGCCACTGTGTCCGGTGCCGTAGCGTCAGGCTTGCATCTGACGCGGCCCCTGGCCTTAGACACGAGGAGTTTACCGCTTCAGATGGTTGTTTTTTCAGCTCTTTTTCACCCACACTATCGTGACCTAGACTTAAAGTATAATCCTTCCCTTATTTCTGCTTGCATGTTGATTCACTGGACGGACTAACCCCGTTGCAGTCGCAACAATCGATGACTAACCATGTACAGATTCGCGTAGCGCTCGAATCCCGCAGTGGCCGGTGTCATTTGTTTCATCGTTCCGTTCCTCTCCATTCGTCTCGTGCTTCTTCTACAACGCACAAGACGTTCGATCAGAGGACTTATTCCGAGTTTCCCTAACGGGGTGTTTGTTTTCAGGGGGTTAACGGCGTGGATCTAGGAGTCAAGAATAGCGTCGCTTTTGTCAGCGGCGGTGGCGAAGGAATCGGCCGGATCGTCGCCACGATGCTGGCCCAGGAAGGCGCCAGCGTTGCCCTAGCCGACCGCGAGCCGGCGGCGCTGGAAGAAACGGCTAAAGAGGTAAGAGCACTCGGGGCAAAGGCCCTGACATTTCAGCTGGACGTGACCAACTGCTTCCTGGTCTCGAACCGGGCGAGTTGGATAACCGGCCAGACGCTGAGTGTCAACGGCGGCTACTCAATGGTATAGAGTATAGGGAGATGGGGGTGGCACCCGCATGTTCGTGGAGGCCTTTGCCGGTCTTTCGACCCAGTCATCCTGCGGCCACCACTCTCTTGAGGAGCGTTGGTGTGGCGAACCGGGAGTCCCCGGTTTCCTCGTACATGGCCCTCGCGACAACGCAGACGACGTTCACACCGTTGAAGTCCGACAGGGCCAGCGGGCCGATCGGATAGCTGAGGAGGCGTCAATATGAAATTTTCCACCGTCATTGCGCGAATAACAATCGCAGGCGTGCTGGTTGCCCTTGCCGGCTCCGCCGCCGCTCAGCGGGCTTATCCCAACAAGCCGTTGCGCATTATCATTCCCTACGTTCCGGGAGGCACCGCCAACTTTTTGCCCCGCCTTTTTGGCCCGAAGCTGACGGAGAGCTGGGGCCAGAATGTGATCGTGGACAACCGCCCCGGCGGCAACACCGTCATCGGCAGCGAAATCCTGGTCAAGTCCGCGCCCGATGGCTACACACTCCTGATCGCGTCCGCTGGCCACCTCACCACGCCTCTGCTGATATCCACGCCCTACGACCCCATCAAGGATTTCGCTCCGGTCGCCACTCTCGTCAACGCCGATTACGTCCTGGTGATCAATCCCTCGGTACCGGCCAACAATCTGCTAGAACTCATTGCCCTGGCCAAATCGAAGCCGGGACAACTCAATTACGCTTCGTCGAGCGCCGGGGGACCGAACCATCTGGCGGCCGAATTGTTCAACATGCTGGCGGAGATCAAGATAGAGCACATCCCCTACAAAGGCGGGGGAGCGGCCCTACTCGACATCATCGGCGGTCGAGTAGAGATGTACTTCAGCCCCCCCGCCAACGTCGTCCCCCATATCAAGAGCGGCAGACTCAAGGCGATAGCCGCCTCCGGCGATACCCGCTTGCCGGCCCTGCCCCAAGTGCCCACCTTCATCGAAGCGGGTCTCCCCGGATACGTTGTGAGAAACCCGTATTGGATCTTTGCGCCAGCCCATACCCCGGCGGCGATCATCGACAAACTGTCGGCAGAGATCGCCAGAATTCTGGCCATGCCCGACATCAAGGAAAGGCTGCTCAGCGCGGGGATGGTGCCCTTCGTCTCCACTCCTGAGCAGATCGCCGCGCAGTTAAAAGCGGACCTGGTCAAGTACGCCAAGATCATCAAGACCGCGAACATCAAGATCGATAACTGATCCTTCTCGCTACCAGCCCGTCAACGTTGGACAGCTCTTGCAGGGGACACGGCGAAGGTCACGGCCGTGGCGACGATCTCCAGCGGCGCCACTTAAGTCCTGAGCGAGTATTCGCACCTACCTTTACCCGTCCGACTGTGCTCAAACGGGAGGAATAATGGCAATTCCCTGATTGACCAACTCCTTGATCTTGTCCGATGTGTACCCGTATTCCTCAAGCACTTCGAACGTATGCTCTCCCAGGCGTGGTGCGTGCCGCCTTCCGGTTACCGGGGTTTCCGAGAATTCAGTCTGATAGTGCATTACCCTTATTGGCCCCTCCGTCGGATGCTGTGCGGATGCAAAAAAATTTATGTCGGAAAGATGAGGATCATGAAGCGTATCTTCCAAAGAATGCATCTTTGCGATCGGGATCTCGTGTTCCATAAATTCCTTTATCCAATACTCTGTCGTCTGGGTTTGAAATGTATCGGACAAGAACCCATATACAAATTCAATGTTCTTGACACGGCTTACGTTGTTTGAAAAACGATGGTCGCTCTCAAAGCGCCCCGGTTCTTTGATGATCTTTAAGAAGTTTCTCCATTGTTTATCGTTGTAAATTAACGTGCATATGAAACCATCTTTTGTGCGGTATGGACGTCTCTCATGAGAGATCGTCCGCGGATGTCCCATAGGCCCACGAGACGGGATAAATGTCTCCCCTTCCAAATGCTCCCCGAATATCGCGTGCACCAGGTTCTCAAACATCGGTACATCAATTTTCTGTCCACGACCTGTTCTATTCCGGCTAACGATACCGGCAAGTACCGCCAAAGCCACATGCAGCGCTGAGGAGCGATCCGCATAAGCATTCGGAACATATCGAGGTTCGTGCCCAGTCGCCTGCTCATACAACGCCGGAATGCATGCCATTCCCTGGATCAAGTCATCAAGCGCCGGGCGGCCGCCATAGCGCCCCTTTGCGCTAAATCCCACAGCCCCCACATAAATAATCCTAGGGTTGATCGCCTTGAATGCTTCATATCCCAGTTTCAAGCGCTCCATTGCTTGCGGTCGCATGTTGTAGACGAAAACGTCGGCATTTCTCGAGATTTCCAGCAATACCGCCCTGCCTTCAGAATGCTTTAGATTCAGCGCCACGGATCGCTTGTTCCTGTTGATATTTAGAAATGTATGCCCCATCCCTTTGTTCACATAAGGAGAAGTTTGACGCGAAGTATCACCTTGAGGTGATTCTATTTTTATAACGTCAGCCCCTAAATCAGCCAGAAGCATCGTCGCGTAAGGACCCATTTGCACCGAAGTAGAATCAACAATGCGAATACCGCTTAATGGTCCTGTGTCGAATTCTTTTGTCACCGCATTCATATTTTCTCCATTTCCGGCCAACATGACACTTCCTACTGTCACCGGTTAACTGATCATTCAAAATCCTTAAGGGTGCGCAACACTTAATGCTTCAGGACGCCAAGGTCAACCACGTTGATGGGCGATCCTGCTTTGTACGCAAGCACCCGATCAAACGCCACACCGAATAAAAACCCGGATGTTTTTTGGCCAATCCCCCCAAGATGGGGGTACAAACAACATTTTTTGGGTGGAGAAGTGGATCGTTGGCGTTCAGTGCAGGCTCTTCGTCAAAAACCTCCGCTGCCGCCGTTCCCGGACGCCCTTCATTTCGCGCGCAAACTAATTTATTTTCGAAACTGCCTGAAGTTTGGCTTGCGCTTTTCAAGAAAAGCGTTCTGGCCCTCGGGCGCCTCCGGCGTGTCAAAGAAATCGGGGGCGACAAGTTTCAGGAAATGATTTGGTGCAGGCTCGCGCAGGTAATCCGATTCCGCCTCGAATGAGGTTTTCAGGACCTTGAGTACCGTTGGACTGAGATCGAGAATTTCCTGGCACCACTTGTCAACTTCTTCATCAAACTTCGCCAACGGCACGACGACATTGCAGAGGCCCATCTCCAGCGCCTGCTGGGCATTGTATTTTCGGCATAGCATCCACATCTCGCGCGCTTTCTTGGCTCCCGCCACACGCACTGAGTAACTGACAATCCATCCCTCGGCCGGACTGCCTATGCGCGCACCATTCTGACCGAAGATGGCGTTGTCCGCCGCAATAGTGAGATCGCAGCTGTAGGCGAAATGGTTACCCATGCCGATCGCATAGCCTTTGACAGCCGCGATCACGGGCTTGCCTGCATGGCGAACCGCTTCATGTAAAATTCGCATGTTCACCGCAATGTGCCGGTTCTTCAGTCCGCCTTCCTTTTCCCAGTTAACATCACCTCCCGAGCAAAAAGCGCGGTCACCAGCACCGGTAATAACGATCACCCCGATTGTCTTGTCCCGTTCCGCAAGCTCGATAGCCGTCACCATATCAACCACCGTGCTTGGTAGTAGTGAATTGTGGGTTTTTTCACGATTGATAGTGATCTTAGCAACCCCATTCTTCGTCTCATAAAGGATGTCAGTAAACTTCGGCTCGGCCATCTTCGCTCCTATTAATCAAGATGTGGATTAGGCTAATACTAAAACGGCTTATGAATGCTTTCCCAGGTGAAACCATCACGTATGCATATAGCGGCCACCACTAATACAGAATGTTTCGCCGGTTATAAAACTACTGTCAGGTCCTGCAAGATATGAGGCCAAACCAGCCACATCTTCAGGTTGTCCCAACCTTCTCAATGGCGTTTCTGCCGCCTTGCCTGCAAAAAATGCCTTGTCATAAATGCGCTCCAGGAACGCGTTATGGATAATTCCAGGAGCGATTGCATTTACTCGGATGCCATAGGGCCCAACTTCCGCGGCGACCGCACGCGTAAATCCCATGAGACCAGACTTAACCGCCGCGTAAGCAGCTTGTCCGCCCTCCCCAACGTTTCCGCCAATATCAGAGTGCCAGCCCACAATCGACGAAACGTTAGTTATAACTCCTGTTCGCCGTTCAATCATGCCCGGAAGTACGGCTCTTACCATACGAAAGGTGCCTGTTAAGCACACTCCAATAATCAGGTCCCAATCCGCGTCCGAAAGCTTCCATACGGGCGACAGCTTATTCAGTAACAACGATCGTTGCACCTTCCTCACCATACCGCTTGGCGATCGCACGCCCCATTCCTATGCCGGCCGCAGCGGTAACTAATGCCACTTTGCCCTCAAGCAATTGTCCCGTCATTCCTGCTCTCCCTTATCGTTGCTTGTATGCTACCACGTATGGAGAAATAATTATGCTACTCAAACACATGCCGCCTGTCAATCGACTGGGAAACAGGAAAAGGCTTCGGCTTGCGCGGCTTGGGAAGCTTCGTTATTATGTTCGCTTTGTTGCCGGTTATCCTCCTTGCTTAAAAGGGTTTACGATTTTTTCGGAATAAACCAGCGTTTCCCAAGAACTACGCTGAAGACAATTTGCGTAATCCGGAAATTATGAACCTGGCCACCAAGGTAAAGCTGGAGGCGGATAGCAAGTTTCCCGCCAAGCGCGAATCGCGGGTAACGGTGAAGCTAAAGACTGGTACTGACCAGGAGAAAGTGGATTACTGCAAAGGCCTGCCCCAAAACCCAATGACCCGGGAAGAATTTGAAGGGAGGTTCCGTGGGCTCGCTTCGGTGGTGGCGAGCAAGGGGCAGGGCTGACGAAATGATCAGGGACGCGGCGCCGTCTACAATGGCAGCGTCAACCACCCATCCATGACCCGATCACAAACGGTTCATGCCATCAAATCTAGTCATTTCCAGAACGTAAAATATGGCGCGCCACCACCATTCTGTGAACCTCCGAAGGCCCTTCGCTGATTCGACGCACCCGAAGTTCACGGTACCAACGTTCGAGCGGCAATTCTTTGCTGACGCCTAAACCACCCATGATTTGGATTGCTCTGTCAACTACTCTGCTAGCGGTTTCCGTTGCGGCTACCTTGGCAATAGAGGAGTCAATTTTTGCATCTTGACCCAGATCGCACTTCCAAGCGGCTTGCCAGACCAATAGGCGGGCTGCGCGCAACTCCATTTCGCTATCTGCAAGCATCCACTGAATGGCTTGCTTGTCGGCGAGCTTTGAATTGAACGTCTCGCGTGTTTTAGCCCATTCCGTGGCAATCCGCAGCGCCGCCTTTGCAACCCCGATACAACCCGCGGAAAACGGGATTCGACTCTCCACAACGAATTTGTCACACAGAGCAAAGCCTTGCCCCTCTTCCCCTAATCGATTTTCCTCAGGAACTTCAACATTATCGAAAAACATCTCGTAGGGAGAAAGGGATCTGATTACCGGTATTGGCCGCATCGTAAGACCTTTTACATTTTTGTCCACGATGAAGCAGGAGATGCCTCCTCGACCAGCACCTGGGTCCGTCCGCGCAAACACAAGACCCCACTCGGCACTCGCCGCCGCTCCAATCCACATCTTTTGGCCGTTTAGAACGTAGCTGTTTCCCCGCCTAACGGCTTTTAGACGAATAGCACGTGCGGGATCAGAGCCTCCGGACGGTTCGCTGATCGCTATATAGACTCGTTTCCCGGCTTGGATCGCGGGTATTGCATACCGCTCGATCTGCTGCTGCGACCCGCGAAAAATTGGGCTGGGCACATCAAGGCCAAAAGCACCACATGCTGGAATATTAATTCCCATGCGACACTTTGCCGCCTCCTCTGCCAATACCGCCTGCCCCAAGAGATTCAATCCACCGCCTCCATATTGCTTGGGGAAGCGATATCCCCACAATCCTAGCGTTCTCGCCTTATCGCTTAATGGCCGGAACAGAGACTCCGGGAGCTCATATGCATCGTGTGGAACCTGGTCCTCGGCGGGTTTGACGTCGTTCTCCATGAAACGTCGTACCGTTTCCCGCACCATGCGGAGTTCTTCTGGTAACTCCCAAGCACCCAATGACGTCATTTTCTTCCTCCGTTGAGCAAATCTAAACCAACTTCCACTCTTTCGGTGCTTCCCTTGCTTTGATGCCAGCGTTTTCTTCCCGAGTATTGCGTTGACACGGTACTTCGACAAACGCGGCGTCAATCATTTGCCCGGGGCGGGCAACATAACCGTGCTTGGCTGACCCAATAACTTTCACATAAATTGAGCGCTTCTGTCAACACAGCCTTTGTCCGATTGAGTTTGAGTCTGAGCGGGTATCCGCTTCGGTAATGGCCCTGAAAACGTCTCCCGCCTGCGTCGCATCGCCGTCGGTGTCATTCAGTTCACCTCCGATCGGAAATCCAGCGTCGCGCAGAAAATGTGCCAGTTGCACCGTAACACTCGATTGGTCTTCGACTACCTGCGAATGACCAATAACTCGATCCGGCCACGTTTGCTTTGATTACACGGGAGAACAAATTTACCGTGCTTTTCGAATAAGATACAGGATAAGCCTGAACCGGGGTTTCCTTTCGCTAGACGTGCGAGGGGCCGGCGTGTAAAGTGTACCGGCGCTTGAAAGGAAAGCGATGGTCGCCTGGCTTCGCCGGTGCGGATTGGATGTTTAACGTTGATGGGGAATAGACACCATGAAATTCTCTACCGTTGCGGTGCGGATATTAACCGCAGGCGTGCTGGTTGCCCTTGCCGGCTCTGCCGCCGCACAGCCGGCGTATCCTAGCAAGCCGATCCGCTTTATCGTCCCCTACCCTCCGGGAGGCGCCGTCGACGTATTGGCTCGTCTCGTCGGCCCGAAACTGACCGAAACTTGGGGCCAGCCAGTGATCGTGGACAACCGCGCCGGCGGCAACACGATCATCGGCACCACAACCCTGGTCAAATCGCCGCCCGATGGTTACACCATTATGCTGGCGGTCACTACGCTAGCCGTGCTGCCGAACCTGGACAGCGGTCTTCCCTACGACACCCTGAAGGACTTGGCGCCGGTGGCGACCATTTCGATCAGCCCGCTAGTGCTGGTGGCCCATCCCTCGGTTGCGGCCAACAATCTGCAGGAGTTCATCGCGCTGGCGAAGTCCAGGCCGGGGCAACTCAATTACGGGGCTGGCACCGGATCAACGCCCCATCTGGCGGCTGCAATGTTTGAAATCCTGGCCGGGGTCAAGATGCAACACATTCCCTACAAAGGTACGGGGGCGGGCTTCGTCGATCTGCTCGCCGGTCGGGTGCAGCTGTGGTTCTTTAATGCCATCAACGTCATCTCCTACATCAAGGCCGGCAGCCTCAAGCCCATCGCGATCACCGGCGAGAGCCGCTCGGCGACCCTGCCCCAAGTGCCGACCTTCACCGAAGCCGGCCTGCCGGGTTTAGAGGTGGATACCTGGTTCGGAGTCCTTGCGCGAGCCGGAACCCCCAAGGGAATCATCGACAAACTGTCAGCCGAGTTGGGCAGAATGCTGGCAACACCCGACACCAAGGAAATGCTGCTCCGCGCGGGGATGGTGCCCTTCGTCTCCACCCCTGAGCAGTTCGCCGCGCTGATAAAAGCGGACATCGTCAAGTACGCCAAGATCATCAAGATCGGCAATATTAAGCTCGAGTAATCATCTTCCTGATCCGCCTACCAGCCCGCCGGGGTGCGGGTTTGCGTTTTATTAGTCCTCTGCGGCCAAAATAGCTCAGTCAGCGGACCCCGATCGAACGGCGAATAGTTTGATCACGTCCGATTTGACGTCCTTGACGCGCTCAAAATTGCGCAGCGCCTGCAGGGCCGCTTCGCACTGGCGCGCGTCGCCCTGCTCCTGGAACATGTCGCGGAATTTTTTCTCGACGTCGTCATCGTTCATCGGGCTCTTGGCATGGCCTTTCGGGTAACGTATCTCCGTCGTCAGCACTTCTCCCGATGCAGTGTGAACACTCAACCGGCTGGGCGCCCCTTCCGGGTACTGCGCGGACAATTCCGCGCTTTCGCTGACCTTCACCTTGCGCATGAGGCCCCGCACCGCCGGGTCGGTCAAGCGCTCCGGCGCAAACGATTGCGCCGTCACTTTGCCATCCATCAATGCGATCGACACCACGTATGGCATGCTGTGGTCGGCCGTTTCCCGCGTCGTGGGCGCCCATCGCGTGGCGTCGCCCCCCATCATGCGCACCGCCGCGCCGTACGACTCGACGTGAATCTCATTGATGTCCTGCACGCGTATGCGCGGCCTCATCTCCAGCGCGCCCAGCACGGCGGACTGCCCGTGATAGCAGATTGGTAGGCTCTTAATGTGGGTGTGCGCGATCAGGTGCGACTTGCCGGCCGGCAGCTTCCATTCGAATTTTCCGACGACGTTCCACAGGCCGGCCTCGCCCTCGAACGCGTCCGCCGGCCCGGTAAAACCCTCCTGCGCGAGCGTGGCGGCGAACACGGCATTGCGCGAAGCGTTGGGACCGGCGCAGCCTTTCCAGCTACTGAGATCGCCACGCCGGGTCTGCGACAGCGCCATGTTGGGCGTGAGTGCGAGTGATACCGCGTTCGCCATCTGCTCGCGCGACAAGCCCATCAGCCTGCCCGCCCCCACCACGCATCCCAGAATCGCATATACCGGTTGATCCCAACCCTTGGAACTGATGTCGACGGAGTCGGCGAAACTGCAATACACGTCGTAGGCGAGAACCGTGGCATTGATCACTGACGGGCCGTCCGCCTGCAGGTGGTCCGCGACCGCCAGAATTCCGGAAAGCATGTCACTCGGATGGCCGGCGCTCTTGCTTTGATATGTGTCGCTGATATCCAGGTAGCGCAGCATGACGCCGTTCGTGAACGCGGCCGCTTCCATCGTGGTCTGCAGGCTGCTGCCCCAGATCCCGGCTTCCGCACACTGCGAGTAGCGCCGCGCCAGGGCGCGCGCCGCCCGGCTCAGCGGTTCGTCATAAGCGGCTATCGCACTTGCGAAAGTATCGATGAGCCGGCGCTTGCACTCGTGCACCGTTTCCGGGGAGAGCACGGCAAATTCCGCGTTCATCGCAAAATCAACCAGCCGTTCCGTGGTTTTGTCCATGCGGTTCTCCGTGCGTAAAAGTTCTTGTCCGATGCGATGTCGGCAGCAGCCTAATACATGAACTGCCCGCCGTTCACGTATTCCAATCCATCCGCTATCGATCCACCCTTCGTCGTTTGTCAGGCTACAATTGTTATGATGATTAGTCAAATCAAACACGAAAGGGATGACAGTTGAGCAGGTCCGACTTGCGCCCCGAGACATTTTTGACGTGGCGCGCGTTGACCGAGTGCACCGTGAAACCTTTGAACCCTAGCAGTTCTTACAGCGGAACCCAGTACACCGCCGTCGCTTCCATCGCCACGACATCCACGCCGCACTCCTTGAGCCACTGCGCCAACTCATTCACGGGTAAGCTACGCACCAGTGTCTAATCGGCCTTCCCGAGCACGGCACTCCAGCCTACAAAAAGCGCTGGCACTTTGTTTCTTCGTGCCGCCCGTCAAAGAGCGGGTCGTTGGGCTCATTCTGTATTGGAAAAGGCCTTTCCTAGACAAGCGAGGGGCCAACATGTAAAGTGTACCGGCGCTTAAAAGGAAAGTCGAAACGAAAGCCAAAGCGACGGCCGAGTTTGAGTGCCAGATCGAATTCAATCGCTACGTGGTGCTGCTGCGCGACTTGCAGATCGAATCCAACCGAGAGTGAAGCGCTCAAAGCTCAGGGCGATTGCGCGCTGAATTACCTGCCGCCGGACAAAATATAAGGATCATGTTATGGAATTGCGCCTGGATGGCAAGATCGCGCTGGTGACTGGTGGCTCGTCGGGACTTGGCGAGCGTTTCGCGACGGTGCTGGCGGAGTCGGGGGCCCGCGTTGCGATGGCGGCCCGTCGGCTGGATCGCCTCGAGCTTCTGAAGGCCGCCATCGAAAAGCGCGGCGGCAGCGCCTATGCCATCGCGCTCGACGTGACAAAAGTCGCGGCAATTGAAGAGGCTGTGGAGAAAGTCGAGCGTGAGTTCGGGCTGATCGACGTTCTCGTCAACAACTCCGGCGTGGGAGTCACCAAGCCCCTGGGCAAGTACAACGAGGCGGACTTCGATTACGTCATGGACACGAACGCAAAAGGGGCGTTTTTCGTAGCCCAGTCGGTGGGAATGCGCATGCTCAAGCGCGGCTCGGGACGGATCATCAACATCTCCTCAGGCGCCGCGATCAATCCGCGGCCGGGAGTCAGCGTCTACGCCATGTCCAAGGTTGCCGTGGTCCAGATGACGCGCTCCATGGCCCTGGAATGGGGGCCGTCGGGAATAAACGTAAACGCCATCTGTCCGGGCTACATTGCGACGGAGCTGACCCGCGGGCACCTGGCGAGTGAAGCCGGCAAGAAACTGATTGCGACGCTGCCGCGCAAACGTGCCGGAAAACCCGCCTATCTCGACGGGTTGATTGTTTACCTCGCGTCCGACTCGAGCGCATTCATAAACGGGGCAATAATCAAGGCCGACGATGGGGATCATCTCTGAAACTCGGTTACACTTGATTGTTTCTGGGCTATAGCCTGGTGAATCTGAATAAGTCTTGCCCGTTACACGGTGAGAAATGCAGGCCGGTAACTGAAGCTGAAGAGTAGTTGGCCGCGCGATCCCGAGCCGGTGCCGCCGTGGCAGTGGCGCAGGGCGCGAGAAGCCGGTAAGACAAAACACGGTAAAACTACAGGAGCTTTGAATCATGGCCAATGAGAGCGTCATTTATGACAAGAAGGACGGAATCGCCACCATTACCCTGAACAGGCCTGCCAAGCGGAATGCCATCAACCTTGGCATGCGGAATGAGATCATGGCCGCGTTGAGGGATGCAGGAGATGACGATTCGGTAAGAGCGGTCATACTGACTGGCGGGACTGAGGTCTTTTGCTCCGGGGTGGACCTGACTGATACGCCGCCGGTAACGCTGTGGCAAAAGGTTTCACCCAAGCGAACTTACCAATATTATTATCTTGTGGAAGACATGGGCAAGCCGGTGATCGCGGCCATCGCCGGCTACTGCCTGGCGGGCGGCCTGGAACTGGCCTGCACCTGCGACATCCGGATCGCCGCTGACAATGCCCTGCTGGGAGACGCTCATGCCAAGGCCGGGGTGTTCCCCGGTGGAGGCAGCACCCAGCGGTTGCCTCGCCTGGTAGGAATAGCCAAGGCCAAGGAACTCATCTTCAGCGGCGAGCCAATCAGCGCCGCGGAAGCGGAGCGCATCGGGCTGGTCAACAAGGTTGTTCCCACGGCCTCTTTGCTGGCCGAGGCCAGAAAGTTGGCCGAGTTGTACAAATCGAGGCCACCGCTAGTCATCAAGCTGGCCAAGGCGGCCATAAACGATGGCATGCAAATGCCTATGGCCCAAGGGCTAGACTACGAGACTAAGTGCCAGGCGATAGTTCACACCACCGAGGATTACAAAGAGGCCATGACGGCTTTCAAGGAAAAGAGAAAGCCGGTGTTCAAGGGCCAGTAGGATGACCTAAGCCGGCATAGCCGGGAACAAACAGGGTATAAAGTAGCTTGACGCCCCGACCCAGGGTGAATTTGCCCAAACCGGCAACCAGGTTGGATGAAAGGGTTAAGTCGATAGCTGGAGAACGCGCCTCGAATTGAGGGCACTTCTAAAATGGTCGGGTAAAAACGAGGCGTTACCGCCTCGCCCTCTGGATACTTTGCAAAAGCTCCTTCGAGCACCACCTGGCGTTCATCGGCATTCATCGGCGGTTTCATTGCCTTTCGCTGTTTCGCCTCTCTCCTCTCTCCTCTCGCTTCTCGGTTATCAGCGGATACGCTTCGCGCTGAAACTTTCCTCGATGTTGTCGTGAAAGAAACTGCCCGGCGACGGCGCATTCATCAAGCGCCGGTAAACCTCCTCCGAAACACCGCCATACTGATAAATGCCGCCGTTCGCGAATTCGACTTCGAGCACGCGGTTGCGCGCGTCGTAGCCTGCCGACCGGATGTTGCTGGCGTTCAAGCGCTTGCGTTCCATGGGAGTTTGGTGAGCGGTGAGCGGTGAGCGGTGAGCGGTAAGCGGTGAGCGGTAAGCGGTGAGCGGTAAGCGGTGAGCGGTGAGCGGTGAGCGGTGAGCGGTGAGCGGTGAGCGGTGAGCGGTGAG
>JACQOI010000119.1 GCA_016202615.1 Betaproteobacteria bacterium | reverse complement strand
TTCGTGGCAGTTGGTAAGGGCGGCGCCGGAAATTCGAGCCGCTCGTGCGATACGGGTTCCGCGGCTTCTTTCGGTGGGACTGGAGGAATCCCAGCGAGTTTCCTAAGCTGGGCATTTTCCCGACGGAGGCGCTCGAGCTCCCCGCGCACATCGTCTGGCGCCTCGTCCATCATCTCGTCTTACTCGTTGAGATTTTGCCTTTGAGAAAGCGTGAGGGAACGCAGCAGATCAACACTGAGCTCAACAAACACGTCGCAGACCTGGCGCAAGTGATAGGCGGGTCTCCCCGATACGTACGCGACCTCCACTCGTCGTCCGAACCCCTTCACGGCTTGCACCACGCTGGCGAAGTCCCCATCGCCGCTCACCAAGATCGCCGTGTCATAGGCCTTATTGAAAGCCAGTTGGAGCATGTCGACGGCGATCTGTATATCGATGCCCTTTTCGGCATAGGTATTGATCGCCTCCCCATAGGCCCGGATAAACTTCTCGGCACAGTCCTTACCGTAGAAGTTGCTTCCATCGATGAACACCATGACACGTTCAGCATTGGTGGCTTCAGGCATGGGTGAGGACAAAAGAAACGGGGGGTTGACTAGGCAACCCCCCGGAGGTTATAGACCCACCGTCGGTTGCCCGACAGTGGGGTAGCAAGCCATGTATAGTATAGCACGGTTTCCGCCCCACGAAGTCAACAATTTTCGTTGTAGATACGCCAGCTGGTTTCGACGTAGACGACGGCGATGGGCAACTGCCGTCCCGTCTTGGCCCGGGCCTGTTCCTCAGCTTTGACTGAGCTCTTTGAGGTTGCGATGACCCGCCGGTTGACTACCGCCACCCAGCGATGCCCGTAGCGTTTAACCAGCTCCGGGTAGTGGTCGAAAGCCCATTGCTCATCCTGCCAGTAGCTCTTGGGGATCGTCTGACTGGCACTCCCTGCTGTCACAGACATCGGTCCAGCTCCGTCGCTGATGAGAATAGCATGCGCCCCCCCTTCGAGGCAAGGGGTAACAACAGGGGTAACAACGCTCCTCATTTGATTCGGTTCGATTCGGTTCCGCTGATCGCCTGATTCGGTCTTGATTCGGTTCCATTCGGTTCCCAGCCATTCGTGTGTCACCCGGAATTTAAGCACAGGACCTGCGCCGTCTCCCAATCATCCAAGAACCCGGTCCGGACGGCTCTATTCGATTCAGACACGCTTATCGCTATAGAGGCGACCGAATCGAATCGTGGGAAGCGGGAGAGCTCGGGGGTGCTGTGACCGTTTAATGCAGACGCTGTTCGTGCCGAAAGAACAAGCCGGTGAGAGGCCGGAATCGAACCTACAGTCGAGAAAGATGGAAGCCGGTGAAGGGAATCGAACCCCCAACCCCACGCTTACGAAGCGCGTGCTCTACCATTGAGCTACACCGGCGTCAGTCTTACGGATTCCAGAATAGTTTACCTCAGACAGCATCGGATCGATTAGGCGATCTTGCGTGTTTCTCGTCGGTGATGTGGCGTCATTCGGGGTTGTCCCTTAGCGGGCCGTTAGCAGAACCGTGCCTGTCTCTGCAAACCGCTTACAAGATCACACACGTTGGCTGAGAGTTACGTCGACTCTCGTCCTGCATCGCTTCACGTTTACGAAAGCGCTGCTCTACCTCTGAGCTACACCGGCAGAAATGCGAATGCGAGTTGTCACGTCCGGTGAGAGGACGCCGACACACGGCGTGTGTCGTCACTCCCGTCGCCCACCCCGCCGGTGGCGGGGTGCCCGGGCTCGGTCGTCGAGCCCTGAAGCGGCTGCCATTCCCTCGGCCTGTGGCCTCGGGATCCCTCGCCGAGGGATCCCGAGCGACAGCGAGCGACAGGCAGCCGCGGCCGGAACCCCACTGGTTCCGGCACCTCTGGAGCGGCCACGATCATCGTGGCCGCGGAATGCCGGACGCGGTGGGCGTCCGGCCGCGCCGACCCTGATGGTCGGCGCTTCGGAATGCCGAGCGCGGCGGGCGCTCGGCCAACCCTCGTTTTACGAACTCCCCTCAGGGTCTCCGTCCTGATTGCCCTTGTTCCCTAATCGTTGTGGTGCATAGGACTTCTGCCAATTCCGTTTCGCTGTTGATTTCTCGTGATTCACGCCGATTTGGCCCGTTCTGTTCGCACCCTGTTAGCACGACACCTATAACCAATATTGCTGATAGGCGGGGTCCTGTAGCAGACCAATAAACCTATCGCCCAACAGTCCAGGCAGTTCTGTCATCTTGCGCAACTCGTACCTTCCGCCGCCCCGATCATCTATCTCCACCGAGAAAGGAACGAGGGCACCTTCAAAAACAAGGGTGGCGTAAATACCGCCGGAATCGCTGGGCCCTAAATCGACCACGATGAATTTCCTGGTGAAAATGTCGACCTGTTTTTCTCCGTCAAGAACCATGAACGCACATCCATATTCGGAACAATTCTCATGAGCGTGGATGGTATGGTCAAACGTCTCGCGAATCCGTGAGGGAACAGGTG
>JACQOI010000133.1 GCA_016202615.1 Betaproteobacteria bacterium | reverse complement strand
GGCGGCGATCATCTCGGCGGGCCGGATCGGGGTCACCATCATCTGCTCGATAGTGCCCGACTCCTTCTCGCGCACGATGCTGGCCGCGGAGGTGATGACGCCGACCAGCATGCCGGCCAGAGCGATCATGGACAGCACCATGAAATAACTGTACCTCAACTCGGAGTTGTACCAGACGCGGGGGCGGTAATCGATCGGTGTCGGCGCGGCGGAGGAGGCTTGGGACCTCTCCATGGCGTAATTGTGCACGATGCGCTGGGCGTATCCCTGAGCGACGCTCGCGGTGTTGGCGTTGGAGCCGTCCAGCAGGAGCTGTACCGTAACGGGCGCGCCGGTCACCAAGCGTCTCGAAAAATCCGGCGGAATGACGATGGCCGCGAGCGCTTCGCCCCCGTTGAGCAGCCTCGCCACCTCGCCGTCTCGCACCGTTACGTGTTGGATTTTGAAGTAACCCGAGCTGCGAAAGCGTTCCGCGAGCAGGCGGCTTTCGGCCGAGCGATTGAAATCCGCGAGCACGGTGGGCAGGTTGGTCACGTCGAACGAGAGCGCGACGGTGCACATCACCACTTCCACCGTGTGCAGATACAGGACCACAAGGAGCATGACCCTGTCGCGCAGAAACTGGGTCAGTTCCTTGCGCAGCAGCGCAGCGAGGCGGGTTCCGGCCATCATCCCACCTTCTTGCGAAAGCAGAGCGTTGTCGCGATGAATACCATCGCCGTGTAGAGCACGAGCAGCAGGAACTGGGGCCACAGGAGCTCGAAACCGATGCCCTTCATCGCGATGCCGCGGGAAATCTCGACGAAATAGCGGGCCGGGAACAGATAGGTGTACATCTGCATCATTTCCGGCATCGTGAAAACCGGAAACAGGAAGCCCGAGAACAGAAACGACGGCATCAGGGTTGCCACCAGCGCCAGCAGCATGGCGACCAGTTGGCTGCGGGTCACGGCTGAAATCAGCAATCCGAGCCCGACCGTGCATAGCACGTAAATTGCGGTCGCCGAGACAAACAACAGCAAGTTGCCGCGGAACGGAATTTCGAACCACCCTATCCCGGCGGCGAGGATAATGACCATCTCCAGAAATGCGATCACCGCGTAGGGGATCATCTTGCCGGCGATGAACTGATACGGCTTGATGGGCGAGACGAAGATCTGCTGGACCGACCCGGATTCCTTCTCGCGTACGACCGCCAACGCGGTGAGCAGCGGGGGAAAGGCCATCAGGATCACCGCGAACAGGCCGGGCACGATGTAGTTCACGCTTTTCAGCGGCGCATTGAACCAGACGCGGGTTTCCACGGTGACTGGCGCGGGCTGTCCCCAGCCTGTTTTGCCGCGCAGTCTTGCCAAAGCGTAATTCTGCACGATTGCGCTTGCATACCCCGCTACCACCATGGCGGTAGCGGAGAACGAACCATCGATCAGCGCCTGCACATTCGCCGTTTCACCCCGCGCGAGCTTCGCGGAAAAATCTTCGGGGATGACCAGCACCAGCCTCGCCTTACCGCGGTCGAGCAGCTCGCTTATTTCCTTCTCATTGCGAATGTCCCGAACCCGGCGAAAGTAACCCGAGTGCGGAAAGGCATCGATCAGCGCGCGGCTCGCTGAGCTTTTGTCCAGGTCATAAACCGCAAAACGCGCATCCTTGACGTCGAGCGAGAGCGCCGCGCCGAACAGGTAAAGCATGACCAGCGGCAGCGCAACGGCTACCCAGACGGTGATCGGGTCGCGGCGGATTTCCCGCGCCTCCTTGCGCATGATGGTCCAGATGGCGCTCCTCATGCCGTCTTCTCCTTGCCGCGGGCAGCGGAGAGGCGTGCCTGCTCCATCTCGATGAAAGTGATGAAGACGTCTTCGATGCTCAGCGCCACGCGTTCGATCCGACGGACCCTGTGCCCGGCGCGCTGCAGGCGTTGGAGGATAAGCGGCTTGGCGGTTTCGGCATCGTCGACCAACACGTGAACGCGGTCTCCGAAAAGCGATGCCTTACTTTGCGCCGTGCTTTGAAGCAGCGATAGGGCCGGAATCGGCTGATCGCACTCGAGCTCCAGCATCTCGCCCGCACGCATCCCGGTGCGTAGCGCCTCCGGTGACCCTAACGCGATCAGCCGCCCGCCATACAATAGACCAAGCGTATGGCAATGTTCGGCTTCATCCATATAATGAGTGGTGACGAAGACCGCCACGCCCCGCTCCGACAAGCCGTAGATCAATTCCCAGAAGCGCCGCCGCGACAGCGGATCCACACCGGCGGTGGGCTCGTCCAGAAACAACACCTCGGGTTCGTGCAGCGCGGCGCACGCCAAAGCGAGACGTTGTTTTACCCCTCCCGAGAGCGCGCGCGCCAGCCGGTCTTCGTGCCCTTGCAGGCCGGAGAGCGCGAGGGCCCACTCGCGGCGAGACGGCAACTGCGCCGCGGGAACGCCGTAAGCGCCGGCGAAAAAATCGATGTTTTCCCGCACCGTCATGTCTTCATACAGGGAAAAGCGCTGCGACATATAACCGATGCGGGACTTGGCCGCCTGCGGATCCCCGCCGACGGCGTATCCCGCAACGGTGGCCTGCCCCGACGACGGTTTCAGCAGCCCGCATAACGTGCGAATGGTCGTGGTCTTGCCCGAGCCGTTCGGGCCCAGAAAGCCGAAGATTTCCCCGCGCCGTACCCGGAAACTCACGCGATCGACGGCCGTGAATGAATCGAAACGTACTGTGAGATTCCTCGCCTCGACGGCGATCTCTTCTGCACTGACGGTGCTCGTTGACGCGGGCAGCGGGGGATAGGACTTGGCGGACTCCGCAAGGCGCACGACAAACACGTCTTCGAGGCTGGGCATGACGCGCCGTGTGTGCGCTACCGTGACGCCGCGCCGCTCGAGCAGGCTTTGCAGCGCGCCACCGTCCTCAGTGGCTTCCTTGAGGTGCAGGTGAATGTGTTCGCCGTAGACATAGGGCCGCGCCTGCGGCAGCGCGTGCTGAAGGATGGCCAACGCCTGACGCTGCGGGCGCGCCGCGACTTCGAGCATCGCGCCGGGGACTTGCTCTCGCAGGCGCCCCGGCGCGTCGCAAGCCACCACGCGCCCCTCGTGCATCAGCGCGACGCGCGTGCACCGTTCAGCCTCGTCCATGTAGGGCGTTGAGACGACGATCGTCGTCCCGGCGGCCAGGGCCCGGTAAAGAATGTCCCAGAATTCGCGACGCGATACCGGATCGACTCCGGTGGTGGGCTCATCGAAAAGCAACAATTCCGGCTGGTGGATCAGCGCGCAACACAAGGCGAGCTTTTTCTGCATGCCGCCCGACAGGTGGCGTGCGAGCCGGTCGCGATGGGCATGTAACCGCGCGAAGCCGAGCAGTTGCGCCTTGCGTTCGCGATGATGCGTCGCCGGCACGCGGTGCAGCTCGGCGAAAAAATCCACGTTTTCGTCCACCGTCAAGCGGCCGTAGAGACTGAAGATCTGCGACATGTAGCCGATGCGTGAAGTGATTGTTGCGGCCTCGCGTACGGTGTCGTGTCCCAGTACCGTCGCACGTCCCTGGCTGGGGTCGAGAATCGCGGCGAGCATTTGCAG
>JACQOI010000130.1 GCA_016202615.1 Betaproteobacteria bacterium | reverse complement strand
GGGGTAAATGCATACCCAAAATAGAGCGAAAATGGCAAGATTCAAAGTGCACCGGGTTTTTCTACACCCTCGTTAGCGCTCAACATCGCAAGCCACAGCGCGTTGACGAGTGTGTATAACGTGCATATACTATGCCCATGTCCGCCGATTTCGACCCGAAAAAGGATGCGGCAAATATCAAGAAGCACGGCGTGTCGCTCTCTGAGGGCGACGGGGTGCTGAATGACCCCCTCGCGCTTACCGTGGAAGATGACTCCGCTGAAGGCGAGCAGCGCTTTGTGACCATTGGAATGAACGTGTTCGGGTCGTTGATGGTCGTGGTCCACACTCCTCGCGGTGACGGAACACGAACCATCTCGGTGCGGAAGCCAGACCCCAAAGAGCGGAGAAACTATGAAAAAGATGTATGACTTTTCTAAAGGCAAACGTGGCGCGGTAATTCCCACGACTGGGAAGACGCGCATCACCATCTACATGGATGACGCGATTCTCAAGCGCTTCAAGGCCCAGTCCGCGAAGTCCGGAAAGGGCTATCAGACGCTGATCAACGAAGCCCTAAAGTCCCACCTTGGGCTCGCTGAGCAGCCCGTAACTCAAGATCTCGTGCGCAAGATCGTGCGTGAAGAGCTCGCGGCGCACGGTTGAGCGCTGACCTGACGCCGCACACGGACGTGCGCGATGGGACATGCGCATGCCGGTGGGCTCCACGTTGGGAATTATTCGAGATGTTTGCCTGACAGCCGAAGGTGCAATCAAACAACCGGAAACAAGATTTCGCCGGGCTGGATGCGTTATTCCATTTCGCAATCAAAAATGAAATATCGTAGGGTGCGCCGTGCGCACCGGCAGTCATGGTGCGCGGAACGCACCTACAAAATTATTGTTGTTTTGAACGCAAATTGGAATTACGTAGAACGCGGTTCAGTTACCGCCCAGCGGATGCGCCGCGCAGTCGCCGGGCCGATTCCTCGCACTGAAAACCCGGGAATTTCTTGCTTTTCCTCCGCGTCCTTGCCGTCCTTTGCGGTGAAGCTTTGCGTTGATACGGCTTAACTCTGCCAATAGGCACGAGCGGTCGGGCGATTACATGGGCTTGATCCCTGCGGCCTTGATGACTTTCTTGAAGCGCTCAAAGTCGACGCGCATATACGCCGCAAGAGACTCAGGCGTCCCCGGCGCGGTATCGGCGCCTTGGCTTGCCAAGCGCTGTACCAATTCGGGCTCGGTAAGAACGTTTTTGAGCTGCTGATTAAGCTTGGTAATAATGACCTGCGGCGTTTTGGCAGGAGCGAACAGGCCATACCAGCTTACCGTTTCGAAACCTGGCACACCTGCTTCGGCGATAGTCGGGATGTCGGGCGCCGCCGGTGAACGTTGTGCGCTGCTGACTGCCAGCCCCTTGAGCTTGCCGCCTTTCACGAGCGGCAATACCGATGGCATGGTGTTGAACATGAGTTGCACCTGGCCTGCGAGCAGGTCGATCACCGCGGGGCCGCCGCCCTTGTACGGCACGTGCACCATGTCAACGCCCGCCATGATTTTAAATAGTTCCATGGTAAGCTGCAAAGTCGAGCCTTGGCCGCCCGATCCGTAGTTGAGCTGGCCGGGCTTCGACTTGGCGAGCGCAATCAATTCCCTTACCGAATTCACCGGCACCGTATTGTTGACAACCAGCATTTGAGGATTGACCGCCAGCATGCTTACCGGAGCGAAATCCTTGACCGCATCGTACGGAACCTTGCCGAGCGCGGGGGCGAGCGTAAGAGCGGTCCCGCTTCCGAACAGCAAAGTGTAACCATCGGGGAGCGCCCTCGCCGCGAGCTCGGTGCCGATCACGCCGCTCGCTCCCGCGCGGTTGTCAATGATTACCGGCTGCCGCCACGTCTCGGTCAATCTGGCGGCGATGGCGCGCGCTGTAAAATCGGCCGATCCGCCGGGCGGGAAAACGACGATCCCGCGGATAGGTTTGCTTGGATAATCCACTCCCGAGCTCGGCGAACGGATTTGCGCTAATGCGCAGTAGCTTACCGCCAGTAAACAAGCGCCGCACAGCGCAGCGACAATTTTCATAGTTGGTTTCTCAGTAATGGCGGCTCGGATGGTATGCCCGCCGAAGCCGCCCTGTCAAGGGCTGGGAGCTCTTCCGGTAGTGTCTCAGTTTGAATAATTCAACGAGGAAAAATAATGACCACACGAATTCGGCGTACGCGCGAGCGCGAGCTTATCGCGGCGAGCGCATCCAGTACGTGGCAAATGCTTCGCTGATTTGACTCGACTTTGACACTTTTGACCGACTTTTTTGGACATAGGCGCGCTAAGCCACTGATTCTTCGGCGTATCGGTTCTCGGTTTTCGCCAAATCCCTAGATACACGGATTGACCCAGATGCATTGACTAGCGCCGATT
>JACQOI010000123.1 GCA_016202615.1 Betaproteobacteria bacterium | reverse complement strand
TCGCCGGTGAAAACCAGGCTCGCCTTCCCGCTGTCGAGCTGGTATCCGACCGCGGGGACCGTGTGGTTCGCGGGCAGTCCCGGGAACTTCCGACCGCCGAGGGCGATTACGTTCCCGACCTCGATGTCCCGGTAGCGCAACCACGGCTCTTCGGGCGTGGGGATCTGGGTGAAATCCGGCCAGATGTCCCAGTTGAACAGATTCTTTTTCAGGGTCCGGATCGTAGCGCCCATCGCGTATACCGTGACCGGCTTCGGCCGCAGCGCGCCGACCGAATCCAGGAAAAACGCGATCGAGTTGACGTGGTCGAGGTGCGAATGGGAAATGAAGATATGGTCGATCAACGTCAGCTCGGCGAGCGAGAGGTCGCCGACGCCGGTCCCCGCGTCGATCAGAATGTCCTGGTCGACCAGGAACGACGTGGTTCGATTTTGCGGCCCGCCAATACTGCCCGAGCAGCCAAGTACGCGCAGACGCATCGCTGCTCCGCTCCTATTTCTCGTCGAATGCGGTGACACCGTCCCGGGTCGCGGGCGGCGTACCGGATAGGAAATTTGACCGCATGAGCGAAAGTATCGTTGGCGCCGGCGCTCCCGTCAACCGCCGCCGTTATTATCTTCGATTGACTCAAGCTTAGCCGCAAAGGACCTTCACTGGCGCCGGTTTTGCATTAGGAGTTTGTCGGGGCTAAGTCCGACAAACTCCTAAAACCACCTGAACAGCCAGTATTTTTCGTACAGGACCTTGCCGAGGTGCATCATGAAGCTCGGCGGCTTCAACGTGACTTGCGGCGCGGGATCGGCGTAGAAATTACCGCTGCCGTATCCGGCGCGGCCGTCGCCCGCCTCGAGAAAGCATTCGCCATTGCCGGCGAACCGCTGCGGCGCGCCCTTACCGGTGATTGCGTGAACGATGTTATGGGCCACCACATCCGCCTCGTAATGCGCGAACACGCCTGCCTTGGGCAATGGTTTGCCGATCGAGGTGAGCATGATCCCGGCGACATCGCCGACCGCGAACACGCTCGGAAACTTCGTCGCCATGGTGCCGCGGTCAACCGGCACCCAGCCGCTTTCGCCGCACATGCCGGCATCGCGCACGACCTGCGCCGCGCGATGCGGCGGAATGTACGCGAGCAGGTCGAATTCGGCGCTGGCGCCGTTGGCGAAAGTGATCCGCCGCACCGTTGCATCCACCGCCATCGCGGTGTGGTCCGGGTGATAACCGATGCCTTTGCTTTCGATCATCTGGCGCAGCGCTGCCGAAACCGCCTGCCCGGCAACCGGCATCGGTCCCGGCTCGACGGTGTAGAGATCGACGCTGACCTGCTTGCGAATACCGCGGCGGCGGCAGTCGTATTCGAGCAGCATCGCCGCTTCGTTGGGCGCTCCGGGGCACTTGAAGGGTATCGCGCTTACCAGAACGACAACGCGGCCCTGGTTCAGCTTGAGGCGGGCATCGCGCAGCGACCCGGCTCCGGCCAGCGTGTAGAAGTTATGGCCGGCCGCGGCAAGCCCCGGCACCAGTTCCGGCGCAAGCTCAGCTCCGAGCGCAACGATCATGTAATCGCCGGCAAGCTCGCGGCCGCCGACCGTCACCGCGCGCCGCGCCGGATTGATTTTTTCGATATTGCCTCTCACCACTTCGATGCCGCGACCGGCGAGCGCGGCGATCGGACGCGAGATGTCCGCGGAAGCGCGCTCGCCGATCATCAGCCACAGCAGCGATGGCGGGAAGACATGGTCGGCCTCGCGCTCGACCAGGATTACGCGATGCCCGCGCGGCAGGGCTCGCCGCAGCCGGGACGCTGCGACGATGCCGCCGAAACCTGCGCCGAGTATCAGGACGGTTTTGCCGGTAGCACTCATGAGCGTCTCAAAATACCAGGACCTTGTCGGCCCATTGCGTCCACGCGGTCAGCTCGTTCAGCGTGCTGCGTTTCGAGCCTTCGGCGAGTTCCGGGTCGGCGATGCCGCGCGCGTCCATGCAGGTTCCGCACACGCCGACCGGGGCGCCGTTGCGCACGACGCGGTTGAGCATGAGCTGAATATTATAGAAGCCCTCCGGCACCTTCTGGCCGGACTTGGCGCACGCGGCGGCGTCACCCATCAGAAATACGCGCGTTTCCTCGCCCTGGATCTTGGACAGCGAGCCGGCCAGGCGCAGCGCGTTATAACTGAGTTCGTTGCCGTACGGCGCATGGTTCAGGACGAATAGTGTTTTCATGTCAGCTTCTCCCGTGCGTTGGCCGGATCATGGTTCAGCAGCAGGGTGTCGAGGTTCATGACAGCAGCTCCGAGTATGGTTTAGACTTGCGCCCGCATCCCGGTTAATATAATATTCAAGTGGCAAATTGAATACGATAATACTACGCGGATCAGGGAAAATGTCAACGCATACTTTCAAATCCGACCTGTTCGAGCAATTTGCCCGGGTTGGCAAGGCGCTGAGCAGCGGCAAGCGTCTGGAAATGCTGGACTTTCTCGCTCAGGGCGAGCGCAGCGTCGAGGTGCTCGCGCAGCTGGCGGCGTTGTCGGTCGCAAACGCCTCCCAGCACCTGCAGCACTTGCGCCAGGCGGGGCTGGTGGTGGCGCGCAAGGAGGGCCTGTACGTGCACTACCGTCTCGCCGGGGACAGCATCGTGCAGCTGCTGGCGGCGCTGCGCGCGGTGGCGGAGGAACGTCTCGCCGACGTCGACAAGCTGGTCAAGGTCTATCTGCACAGCCGCGACAGCATGGAGCCGGTGCCGGCGAAGGAATTGATGCAACGGGTGAAGAAAGGTCTGGTCACGGTGCTCGATGTGCGCCCGCCGGAAGAATATGCCGCCGGACATATTCCGGGCGCAATCAACGTGCCGCTGAACGAGATCAGGAAACGGCTGCACGAATTGCCTGCCGACCAGGAAATCGTCGCCTACTGCCGCGGGCCCTACTGCCTGCTGGCGTTCGAAGCCGTGGCGCAACTGCGCAAGAAAGGGCGCCAGGCGCGGCGCCTGGAAAACGGCTTTCCGGAGTGGAAAAGCGCGGGGCTTCCGGTCGAAGAGGCGTAAGACCCGGGTGGCAGCGCTTCCATCAGCATCGGTTTGTTGCGAAAAAGACGCCATTACACAAGCGCTTAGTCGTTCGTTATCCCGACCCATTGTTGTCCGGGGGGTGGTTTTCGTAGCGCAGGCGCCCCGCCCAGCGAAGGGGTCAGGTCTTGTCTTTTGCCTAATGCCGTGGTAGTTTTATAAAATGTCCCGTCCCCTGCGACTGGAGTTCGAAGGCGCGCTTTACCATGTGACCTCGCGCGGCGATCGTCGCGAGCCGATCTTCGAGGATGACGCCGACCGCGAGGCATGGTTGGTGGTGGTCGGGCAAGGTCTTGAGCGCTTCGATGCGACAGCTTTCGCCTACTGTCTGATGGGCAACCATTTTCACCTCGTGGTGCAGACACGTCAGCCCAATCTGTCGCGGCTGATGCGACAGATCAACGGCGTTTACACGCAACGCTACAACCGGCGCCATGCCAAGGTCGGCCATCTGTTCCAGGGCCGCTTTAAAGCCGTGGTGGTCGACGAGGAGGCGTACTTTCTGGAAGTCTGTCGCTACGTCGACTTGAATCCGGTGCGGGCGAAGATGGCGAAGCGGCCGCAGGACTGGCCGTGGAGCAGCTATCGCGCGCACACGGGGCGGGTTACGAGCCCGGCCTGGCTCGACAGCCCGGCGTTGCACCGGCGGCTCGCGCCGCGGGCGCCGCGACGCGATGGCCCGGATGCGTATGCCCGGTTTGTGGCGCAGGGGCGCGGCGTGAAGCTCTGGGATGAGGCGTTAGCGGGGCAGATCTTCCTCGGCGGCGAGGCC
This sequence comes from Betaproteobacteria bacterium, assembly GCA_016202615.1. GTDB lineage: Bacteria > Pseudomonadota > Gammaproteobacteria > Burkholderiales > SG8-41 > PALSA-1004. The sequence goes on along the minus strand of JACQOI010000123.1, from coordinate 7,658 downwards.
TTTGTGAAGCGCATGCAGGCGCGGATCGGCGTGGTGTCGGAGCACGAGATTCCGCGCGCGCAGCGTCGGCCGGCCGCGCGGGCGCTGGAGCAATATTTCAAAGGCGCGCAGCGGGACGTGGCGATCATGCGCGCGTATCTCGACGGCGGCCATACCCAGACGGCTATCGCGCGGGCGACCGGCCTGTCGGTCTCAAGAATCAGCCGGTTGATAGCCAGCCAGGAGGCAAAAGGCAAGACTTGACCCCGACCCGCGCCCCGACCCGCGCCGACCCGCGGACCGGAGGCAAAAGGCAAGACTTGACCCCGACCCGCGGACCGACCCGACCCGCGGACCAAGGCTGCGGTCAGCGCCGATTGATTGCGAGCGGGATACGCTGCCGGCCGAACTGGCCGTGGAAAGCTTCGAACGTACCGGCAACGGACGTTGCGCAGTACGGGCATTTGCCGTCGGGCGTCACGTCGTAGGAAGTGATTTCATGCCAGTCGCGCACGATCAGCGTGGCGTGGCATGACGGGCAGAAGGTGGTGCCGCCGTCGGTGTCGTGGATGTTGCCGGTATAGACGTAGTGCAGGCCCGCATCGAGCGCGATCTGACGTGCGCGGTGCAGTGTCGCCGGCGGCGTCGGCGGCAGATCGTCCATCTTGTAGTCCGGATGGAACGCGGTGAAGTGTAGCGGCACTTCCGGCCCGAGTTCCCGCATGATCCAGCCGCACATCGCAGTCAGTTCGTCGGTCGAGTCATTCCTGCCCGGGATCAGCAGCGTCGTGATCTCGAACCAGACGCCGGTCTCGTGCTTGAGATACACCAGCGCGTCGAGCACCGGCTTCAAGTGCGCGCCGCAGAGCTTGACGTAGAACTCGTCAGTGAACGCTTTCAGGTCGACGTTGGCGGCGTCCATTTTGGTGTAGAACTCGCGCCGCGCCTGGTCGTGCATATAGCCGGCGGTGACCGCGACGGTCTTGATGCCGCGCGCGTGGCACGCGTCCGCCGTATCCATCGCGTACTCGGCGAATATCACCGGGTCGTTGTAGGTGAAGGCGACGCTCTTGCAGCCATGATCGGCCGCGGCGTGCGCGATCGCTTCGGGCGAGGCCTGGTCCATGAGCGTGTCCATCTCGCGCGACTTGCTGATGTCCCAGTTCTGGCAGAACTTGCACGCGAGGTTGCAGCCGGCGGTGCCGAACGACAGGATGCTCGACCCCGGGTAGAAGTGATTGAGTGGTTTTTTCTCGACCGGGTCGATGCAGAAGCCTGACGAGCGGCCGTAGGTCGTCAATATCATCTGATCGTGCATTTCGCCTGACCCGCGCTGGCGCACGAAGCACGCGCCGCGCTGGCCTTCGTGCAGCCGGCAGTCGCGCGGGCACAGGTCGCACTGCATGCGCCCATCGTCGAGCATGTGCCACCAGCGTCCGGGGTAAGTCATGGTTCAGCCGTGTTGGTCGGTCTCACTCCATTTGATCACGGTGTAACGCGAAAGTTTAACCGTCGGGTCCCAGAAATCGGGCGGTAGGCCGGCCTTGTATTTGAGATGGCCGAGAAAAACGCGCGGGTCGCTGAAATCCTCCCACACCTGCGGCAGGAACGTGCTGCGATGGTAGCCGTACTCGAAGATCACGCCATCGATCTCGGGCTTCAGCTGCGCGAGCGCGTCCTCTTCGTTGCGGAACACCAGGCTTTCCACGGCCGACAAAACCGACACTTCGACGCTTATCATCTCGAACTCGTGTTTTTCCAACGGCGCGAAGCGCGGGTCGCGGAAAGCCGCCGCGACGGCGTTGGCTTTGACATCTTCGCCGAGCGCGCGATGCGCTTCGAGCGTGCCGATGCAGCCGCGCAGTTCGCCGCGCTGCATCAGCGTGACGAAGCACGCGCCGGTGTGGCGCAGCCAGTCAGCGGCGTCATGTACGGCGAGCGTCGTGCCGAGCTGCGCAGCGATCGAAGCGCGTGCGAGCGGCAGCAGAACGACCCCGGCGTCCTGCGGCAACGTGGTGCCGGCGGCGACCTGCTGTGGCGCGAGTGCGTTCAGATTAGTGGACATGCGGTGCCTCGTAAAAAGCGAATGCGCCGTAACCGACGACGCGCTTGCGGTCGCCGGCGGTATCACCCGAATTGCGCAAATCGAGCAGCTGTGGCGTGAGCCGGCGCCGGCGCGCGGCGAGCACCAGGCCGTTGACCGGCGTGCCACCGCACGCCTGCTCGTGCGAGATGTCGGTGCGCAGGTCGAGGATCGCCTGCGCGGTGGCGCGGTCGATCGCCTGCGCCTCGTTATAGCTCAGGAAGTGCGACAAATCCGAGCTCACGACGATCAATGTCTCAGCGCCACCCCACACCGCATCCAGCACTTGCGCGACTTCATCCGCCGTCGCATCGCCGACCGCGAGCGGCACCACGGAAAACGTTGCGAGTACGGTCTGCAGAAACGGCAGGTGCACTTCGAGTGAATGCTCGAGCGCGTGCGCCGCTGGGCTGACCGTTACCTGTGGTATCCGGGAAAGCGTTGCAACCGCATCGGTATCGATCGGGATATTGCCGAGCGGCGTCGCCAATAGCGTCGCACCCGGCAGCGCGAGTCCGTGCACCGGCACCCGGTGCACCGGCCCGAGCAGCACGACGCGCGTGACTTTCCCGCGCACCGGCGCAAGCCGTGCGTAAACCGTGGCCGCGATCGGTCCGGAGTAGATATATCCGGCATGCGGCGCGATGATCGCCTTCGGTACGGGTTTGCCGCGGGCGGCGGATTCGGCATCCGCAAGCAGTACGCCGACGTCGTGCGCCAGCTCTGGCGCGGCGGCCGGATAGAACGTGCCTGCAACAGCGGGTGGACGCACTGTATTCATAGGAGCCTCACGTAATTAAACTAAGGTGAGGGGCAATGGCGGAATATCAAGGCCCGGTAGAGGTGTCGTCTTCATTATAGTCCTCGCGTTGGGCGACGATTGCAACGGACAAACGCGCGGGCGGAGTAGCAGCGGTGGCGCGAATGATAGGGCAATGATGTGCTGATACAATCGCCTTTGATCGCGACGGCGCTCCCATGCCAATATCAAAATATTTTGCCCTGATACCTGCCGCCGGCAGCGGCGCGCGCATGGGTGGTGATCTGCCCAAGCAATATCTGTCACTCGCCGGCAAGCCGCTGCTGTACCACGCGCTCGACTGCCTGTGCCGGCATGCTGCGATCGAGCGCGTGTTTGTGGTGCTCGCGCAAGGCGATAAACGGTTCGCACAGCATGACTGGCGACCGTTTGCCGCGAGGATCGAGCCGCTTTATTGCGGCGGCGAAACGCGCGCGGCGAGCGTGTTCAACGGGCTGCTGGCGGCGCGCGACGCCATCGGCGGCGCGGACTGGGTGCTGGTGCACGACGCGGTGCGGCCGTGCTTGGCACCCGAAGTGCTGGAGCGGCTGATCGCAGGCTTGCGCGACGAGCAGACCGGTGGTTTACTCGCGCTGCCGGTGGTTGATACGCTGAAGCGCGGCGACGCCGACGCCTACGTGGTGCAGACCGAGTCGCGCGAGAACCTGTGGCAGGCGCAGACGCCGCAGATGTTCCGCTACCGGCTGTTGCTGGCAGCGCTGCGCGCGATCGACCCGGCGCATGCCACCGACGAAGCGCGCGCGATCGAGCAACTCGGCCTGCGCCCGAAGCTGGTGATGGGCGATATGCGCAACCTGAAAGTGACTTATCCGCAGGACCTTGCTCTTGCAGAGCTGATCCTGAGGAGCCTTCAGCCATCAGCGGTCAGCGATCAGCCAAGACCAGGAAAAACACGGTAAGCTGACAGTCCAATACTGAACGCTGAACGCTGAACGCTGAACGCTGAACGCTGAACGCTGAATGCTGAATGCTGAATGCTGAACGCTGAACGCTGAATGCTGACAGCTGAGTGCTAATTCATGAGAATCGGACACGGATTCGACGCGCACGCGCTGAAGGCCGGGCGCAAGCTCACGATCGGCGGCGTGACGATACCGCATGACAAGGGCCTCGAAGGCCATTCCGATGCCGACGTGCTGCTGCATGCGATCTGCGATGCGTTGATCGGGGCGGCAGCGCTCGGCGACATCGGCCGGTATTTTCCCGATACCGATCCCAAATACAAAGGCATCGACAGCCGCAACCTGTTGCGCGAAACCGCCGCGCTGCTGGCGAAGAACGGTTGGCGGCTGGTCAACCTCGACGCAACCATCATCGTGCAGGAACCGCGCATGGCGCCGCACATCCCGGCGATGGTTGCCAACATCGCCGCCGATCTCGGCGTGCCGCCGCGCGACGTCAGTGTGAAAGCCAAGACCACCGAGAAACTCGGCTTTACCGGCCGCGGCGAGGGCATCGCCGCCGAGGCGGTGGCGCTGATCACATGGCTCGCGCCGGACGCCAGCCAGCGCGACGCCTGACGGCGCCGCGGCGTGCCGCGCGCGTCTTCTTTGCGCTGTGGCCGGACGATAGCGTGCGCGACGCGCTGTACCGCAATGCACAGATGTTGCACCGCGGTTGCGGCGGGCGCGTGATGCGCCGCGAGAACGTGCACCTGACGCTCGTGTTCATCGGCGATGTCGCGGTCGAGCGCCTCGATGAGCTGAGGTCCGCAGCGGGTGCGATCGCAGGGCATTCGTTTGAATTCGTGCTCGATCAACTCGGCTACTGGCGACACAACCGCATCGTGTGGGCGGCGCCGCAAAGCGTACCCGGGCCGCTGCGCGAGATCGTCGGCGCTCTCGAAAGCGGGCTGAAACAGGCGGGATTCGAATTCGACCGGCGGCCGTATGCGCCGCACCTCACGTTGCTGCGCAACGCGCGGGAACCGCGCGTGCTGCCTGGTCTCGACGTGCCGTGGCCGGTGTCCGACTTCGCATTGGTGCAATCGGTGCGCGACGATCGCGGCTCGCGCTACGAGGTGGTCGCCAGCTGGCCGCTGGCGCCTGGTGCTCGCTAGAGCTTATCTTAAAAAAGGCAAGACAGCAGTTAGCGGCAGATAAACGCCGATGAACGCAGATGAAAATGATCGCGCTTCCGCGCTAGCGACGGATCGAGGCCGCCCATCCGCGCCGCTATTTGGCGTCAGCCGCGTTCTTGGCCGGGGCCGCTTTGGCCGGTTCTTTCTTCGCGGGCGCAGGCCTGCGCGCCTTTTTGGCCGGCGCAGACGACTCGCGCAGGTCCTCGACCAGAGTGATTGCAGCGCCGATAAACGACAGCGATGGGTTATCCTTGCAATAAGCGTCGAGAAACTCGTACAGCGCCTCGCTGCCGGGCAGCGAGCCGGTTTTGACCTGGCGCGCCGGGCTCGCATAGTTGTGCCCCGAGACGAAGCCTTGAATCCAGGACACATAATGCGCGCGCAGCAGTTTATTGTCGGCCGATTTCGCCCACGCGCTGCACGACGCATCTTCGAAGGCGAAAATGTTGACCTGCCGGGTTTGCGCCGCCGCGATTGCCGGCAGCAAGCAGGCAAGCAGCGCGGTCGTTCCAACTAATGGTTTCATGGTTTGCTCCCCCAATCGCGAATTTGGACGCGATTATGCTAGCAGGTTTGTATAATGTACGGGGCGGCAGCGAGTGACCAGAGGCCAGTGCGGCATCCATGACCGGGGACAAGATGGACTACATCGCGGTTTTCCAGCGCCAAGCCGGCGACGTCGACGAGGCCGTCGATTACCTGCGGCTGCCCGAGTGGGGTGAATCCGAGTGGCGCAAGCTGCTGGCAGTGACGACGCCGCGGACGTTCAAGGCGAGCGAAGTCCTGATCCAGCGCGGTGTGGCCGACCGTTCGCTGTATTTCGTCGCCGCCGGCTCGCTCGAAGTCGGCGTGACCTATGTCGATGGCGTCAGCATCAGCCCGCTCGCCAAGATCGGCGCCGGCAGCGTGATCGGAGAGCAGTCGTTCTTCGATGGCCAGCCGCGTTCGGCCAATGTATGGGCGGTGACCGACGGCGAGCTGCTGTGCCTGACGCAGGAAAAATTCCGTGAGCTGGCCGAGGCCGAGCCCAGGCTCGTGCGCGATCTGCTGTTTGCGCTCGGCCGCATCCTGTCGCTGCGGCTGCGGCACACCACCGGGCGCGTGCGGCGTTGAGCGAGGAGAGGCGGGAGGCGAGAGGCGAGAGGCAAAAACCAATCAGGCCATTGAATCGCCGTTCGCAAGTTACTTACCGATAATCGACTTCACCGTTTCTCGAAGCAGTATTTCCCCGCGTCCTCCGCGTCCCCCGCGGTTCAGCTTTTTGCCGTAGCGATTGGAAACTCAACCCGCGCTTCGAGCCCGCCGCCATTGCGTGCGAGCAGGCTGACGCTGCCGTGATGCAGGCGTGCGATACGGTCGACGATCGCCAGGCCCAGGCCCGAGCCGCTGGTGCTGCGCGCCTCGTTCAACCGCGTGAACGGCTGCAGCATGCGCTCGGTTTCGACTTGTGGTATGCCCGGACCGCGGTCGAGCACCGACAGCCGCACGTGCGCGCCTTCGGTCGCGGTCTCGATTTCCACCTCGGGCCCGCCGTGGCGCAACGCGTTGTCGACCAGGTTGGTGAGCAGGCGCTGAATCGCGAGCGCCTTCATTTGCAGCCGCGGCACAGTGCCGAGCCGCGTGGTGATGGTCCTGCTCTGGCGCCGGTAGCGCTCGATCACCGAATTTACGAGCTCGTTGAGATCGAACTCGGAGGCGACGCTTTCCTCGCCGGTCACGCGCGCGAAGTCGAGGAACTGGTTGATTACCGCGTCGATGTCCGCGATGTCCTGCACCATGCCTTCCTTGAGCGCCGTCTCGGCCTTGTCGTCGAGCATCTCGACGCCGAGCCGGATGCGCGATAGCGGCGTGCGCAGGTCGTGCGATACGCCGGCCAGCAGCAGCGCGCGGTTCTCGTCGATACGCTTGAGATCGCTTGCCATCTGGTTGAAGGCGCGCGCGAGCGTGCGGATTTCGGACGGGCCGGATTCGGTCACCGGCGACGGTGTTCGGCCACGCCCGATCACTGCGGCAGCGCGCGTCAACTCGCGCAAGGGCCGGTTGATGCGCGCGACGATCAGGAATGCGCCGACGACCGAGAGCGCCAGCACCAGCACGCCCCAGCCGATCCAGCGCAGTTGCTCCTGGCGCTCGATGCGCTCGCGGGGCAGCCGCACCCAGTATTCCTCGTCGTCGATCTTGAAGCTGACCCACACGGCGCGCGTGCCATCGCTTGCCCCCAGCAGTTTGGTGTCGTCGCCGAGGCGGCGCTGCAGCTCGATGGTGATCAGCCGCACGCCCGGCCGGTCGGGCAGCGCCGCGACCGGCTCGTTCGGCTCGCCGGCATAGACCTGGATGCCTTCCTGCTGCGACAAATCACGCAACAAATCGAGACGTTTTACGGGATTTCCGGTAATCAGCGCCGAGCGCGTCAGGTTGACCACGCTGGTGATCTGTTGCGCGATCTGGAGCGCGCGCGGCTCGCGTTCCGAGGCGCGGAAAATCTGCAGCCAGGCCAGGTTGCCGGCCACCATCAGCAGCGCGAGCAGCAGCACGGTGCGCCAGAGCAGGCTGCGGGGGAAGAGGGTCATGCGGGCAGGGGCGTGAACGGTGAATAGTGAGCAGTGAACGGCAAAGCGCAAGCGGTAAGCGGTAAGCCGTAAGCGGTGTGTCCTTTCCAGAGTAACACGCTGCGCATTTTCGGCTCACTGCTCACC
>JACQOI010000122.1 GCA_016202615.1 Betaproteobacteria bacterium | reverse complement strand
GCTGACAGCGCCGAGTTTCGAAGTGCTGCAATCTGCCAGGGGGAAGCTGCATTTGGCGCGCTTCCCGCTCGAAAACAAGAGCGCAAAAGCCGACAATCTGGTGCTGGTTCACGACTTGAGCTTCATCGATCGGCGCCAGAGCAGCGCGCGCGATTACCTGATTGCTTTTGCAGCGCTCGTTGCGCTCACGCTGGTAGGCATTTGCGTTTTGATCGCATGGTTGGTTTTGCGCAGCTGGGCGCGTTCACTGATAAAAGATATTCGGGGCAAGCGCTTCCTGGGCGAGGTGAGCGATCAGCAGCCCACGGGCGCAGTGATCAGCCAGGTGCGCCAGGTGTTGCGCGAAATCGAAGAGGCGCAGCGTCAGGAGATGGATTTCCGCGAGAACTGGACGCCTGACGCCCTGCGGCACATCGTCAAGGAGCATCTAGAGGGCACTCAGCTCTTGGTGGTGTCCAATCGTGAGCCCTATATACATAGCCGCGAGAACGGACGCATCGTGGTGCGGTATCCGGCCAGTGGCATGGTGACTGCGCTCGAGCCGATCATGCGGGCGTGCTCCGGCGTGTGGATTGCGCACGGCAGCGGATCGGCGGACAAAGACGTCGTCGACTTGCACGACCGCGTGCGCGTGCCGCCCGAAGACCCAAATTACACCTTGCGCCGCGTGTGGGTGACTCCGGAGGAGGAAGAGGGCTATTACTACGGCTTTGCCAACGAAGGCCTGTGGCCATTGTGCCACCTCACTTTCGTGCGCCCGTCTTTCAGGCCGCAGGACTGGGCCCATTATGGTACGGTCAACCGGCGCTTTGCCGATTCCATAAAAAACGAAGCCCGCAGCGAACGCCCGCTCATCCTGCTGCAGGACTTCCATGTCGCGCTTGTCCCCGGCTATCTGCGCGAACGCTTGCCGCTCGCGACCATCGCATTGTTCTGGCATATCCCCTGGCCCAATCCGGCGTCATTCGGCATCTGCCCCTGGAAGACAGAGCTCTTGCAGGCCATGTTGCAAGCCGACATCATCGGCTTCCACACGCGCTTTCATTGCCAGAATTTTCTCGCCACCGTCGACCGTTTCGTCGAGAGCCACATCGATCAGGAACACTCGACAGTGACGATCGGCGACCATACTTGTCATGTCAATCCTTATCCGATTTCGATCGAATGGCCCCCCCACTGGCTGGACACCCAGCGGCCGGTTGCCGACTGCCGCCGCAATGTGCTCGCGCGCTACGGGCTCGCGGCCGACGTGCTGCTGGCGGTCGGCGTCGAGCGCTGGGACTACACCAAAGGCATTCCAGAGAGGATCGCAGCCGTGGAACGGCTGCTCGAAATCGAGCCGCCGTGGCGGGGGCGGCTGGTGTTGCTGCAAGTGGCCGCGCCCTCGCGCAGCAAGCTGCCGGCCTATGTCGAGATTCAACGCGCGACCCAGGAAGCCACCGATCGGATCAATGCCCGCTTCGGCAATGATCAATACCGGCCGGTGATACTTATCACCGAGTACCGTAATCCGGACGAAGTGTACGAGCTTTACCGCGCGAGCGATTTCTGCGTCGTGACCAGTCTCGACGATGGCATGAATCTGGTCGCCAAGGAATTCGTCGCCTCACGCGAAGACGAGGATGGCGTGCTCGTGTTGAGCACCTTCGCAGGCGCCTCGCGCGAGCTGGTCGAAGCGCTGATTGTGAATCCGTTCGACGTCGAAGACACGGCACAGGCAATGGCGCAGGCGTTGCGCATGTCGCGCGACGAACGGCGCGAGCGCATGCGCTTGATGCGCCATATGGTCAAGCAGAACAACGTGTTCCGTTGGGCCGGCCGCATGCTGATGGATGCCGCGCGCATCCGCCAACGCGAGAAGCTGCGCATGCTCAATCTGCAGCAATCGGCGAGCCGCGCCGCGGGCAGGGCACGCGCCTAGCAGCCTGTCGGACTTAACAGTCCGCACAGGTTGCTAAAAGCAAAACCGACTGACCATTCATGACAATCAGTTGAACCGGTCGAATGTGGGGAAAAGCACGGAAAAATTCGCATATCTGTTAACCTCTTTTGCAACGCTACTAGCTCCGGTTTTGCTCTACAAGCTGCTGCAACGCCACGAGCTCGATCCCGCCTTGTTCAAGATGGCCAAACAGTAACGCCGTGCCCCTGTCGCCGCCTGGCGACGGAAAAATCGCTGCTATATCAATGCGCTGATTAGGCGCGTCCCGGCGTTGTCGTCCGGCGGCGACGATTAGGCCGCGGCTTGGTTCGCGGCTCTTATCGCATCTATATGATTTATATAGACAATTATGGCTGGCATGGCGGTTGCTCGGTACTCCGGCGAGCGCCTGGACGCTCGCAATTCGACAACTTTGGAACAGGAGTGATGCATGAAAACCAGATGCATATTCAAATCGGCAGGCGTAGCGATGGCGACTGCAGTCGCGGTGGCAATCTCGGCTCCGCTTTATGCGGCGCCCGATACTCCGGCGACCGACCAGCCCAATCCGGCATTTCAGAAACTCGATACCGACCGTGACGGATATATCAGTCGTGACGAAGCTACCAAGCTGCGCAATTTCGGCCAGGCATTCAGCGAAGCTGATGACAACCGTGACGGCAAACTGGATGGGGACGAGTTCGTGAAAGCGCAGGCTATCTATGACCGCATGCGCGCCAAGGCTTATATCAGTGACAGCGTGATCACGGCCAGGGTAAAGGCGGCGCTGGTGAAAGACAAGGAAGTAAGTGCGCTCGCCGTAAACGTCAAAACCGATAAAGGAATCGTGTTGCTTTCAGGCTTCGTCGAAACCGAGCAACAGGCACGCCGGGCACAGGAGATCGCGGCGTCGATCACAGGCGTGAAGAGCGTGAAATCGAATATGGTCGTGAAGAGTTAATCGCGATCGGCGCCCCGCCGGATGCCGGCCGGGGCGAACTTAACCACAGGAGACAAATCATGAACCAGAAAATAAGTGGACTGATACTGGTTGCTGTATTGACAGCGTTAGCGGGTTGCAGCACCAACCCGACCAGGCAGGAAATCGGCACGGCGACCGGCGCCGTCGTCGGCGGTGTGGCGGGTTCGGTGCTTACCGGTGGCAGTACCTTGGGTACGGTTGGCGGCGCCGCGGTCGGCGGCGTGATCGGCAACCAGATCGGCAAGGACATGGACAAGAACAAGAAGAAATAGCGACGCAATCGGCTGGCGACAGGAGATGGTTATGACAGATCCCAAGAAACGCGAATTGGGATGGGATGCCAAGGCCATCGCGGTTGCCGTCGTATGGGCGCTGGCTGCCCCGGTGCCGGTTACATTCGGCGATCCGCCGCCATGGGCGCCGGCGCACGGCTGGCGCGCGAAGCATGACCCGCTGTACCTCGGCTACACCGGGAAAAAATGGGGTCGCGATTACGGAGTAATTGACGGCCGTTGCAACCGTCAGGCAGTCGGCGCGGTGCTCGGTGGTGCAGCCGGAGGCGTAATCGGCTCGCAGGTGGGCAAAGGTGACGGACGCCGGGTCGCCACTGTAGTCGGCGTGGTGCTTGGCGCGATGATAGGCGCGGGCATAGGCCGTGAGATGGACGAGAAGGACCGCGCTTGCGTCGGGCATACGCTGGAACTCGCCGGCGTCGAGCGCGGCGTCGCGTGGACCAACGCGGATAACGGCGTCGCCTACCGCGTCATACCGTTGGGCGGATTTACCGACCAGGGCAGGTCATGCCGTGAGTTCGTGACACGCGTATCCGCAGGAGGCCGCAACGAGACCGTACGTCACAAGGCTTGCAGCACCGGTGACGGCGTATGGCGGATCATTGGATAAGCGGTTGTGTTTTCTGGTGGCAAGGAGGCGATTATGGAAACAAAGGCATTCGGAAAAAAACTGATGGGCAGAAATGGATTACTTTATCCCATGCTCGTGGTCGCCGCGATCTCAGTGATCATTTTCAGCGCGTTCGGCGTAGCCATGATGACCGGCCTGCTGCCCCGCGCCGAATCGATAAACGAACCGCACGCAATGACGAAAAACCGTGTTGCAGGCCGTGCGGACAAGACGTGCAATAACTGCGGCGTGATCGAGGCGATCAACGCGGTTGAGGTCACGGGGCAGGGCACCGGCCTCGGCGCAGTCGCGGGCGGCGTAACCGGCGCGCTGATCGGCAACCAGATTGGACGCGGCAGCGGCAACACAGTCGCGACGATCGCCGGTGCCGCGGGTGGCGCTTTTGCCGGCAACGAGATCGAGAAGAACATGAAGAAAGCGGTGCGCTACCAAGTGCGCGTGCGCATGAATGACGGCACGCTTCGCACGACGTATTACTCGTCCGCACCCGCCTTTGCGATCGGCGACAAGGTCAAGATCGTGAACGGCCAGGTCGTTGCGGCCGGCTGATGTTTTAATCGTCATACTGCCAGGACCTTCCGGTTATTCCAATTTGCATTCAAAACAACAATAATTTTGTAGGGTGCGTTCCACGCACCATGACGGCCGGTGCGCACGGCGCACCTACGATATTTCATTTTTGATTGCGAAATGGAATTAGACCCGCTTCCCTCCTCCCTGGGCGGGCCATTTTTTACGTGTGCGAGCGGTGCAATATATGATGTCGATCAAAGACGGAAAGGGGAACAAGCAATGCAACGACTCGTGATGGCTCTCGCGATGGCGCTGACGGCGGGTTGCGCCAGCCAGCCGGCGCCCGCGCCGCAGCCGAAGGTCAACCTGTCAGGCTATCCGCTGGAGTTCAGGCAAGGCTATGCCGACGGCTGCGCCAGCGTCAACGCCGCGCGCAAGCGCGATGAAGCGCGTTACAAGTCGGATGCGAATTACGCGCAGGGCTGGCGCGACGGCTACGATATTTGCCGCCGGCAGAAGTAAGTATAGCTGTCAGCGGTCAGCATTCAGCATTCAGCTCTTTCCCCGCGGTGCAGCCACTCTTTTTTCGATTGACTGCTGACTGCTGACTGCTGAAAGCTGAACGCTGATCGTCGGCTGCTAGCTCCTGGCGCGTGCGATGCGGATGACTTCGGGGATGCGGCGCAGCGAGCGCATGATCTGGGCGAGGTGCAGGCGGTTGGAAACCTGCAGCGTGAAGTACATCGTCGCGTACTGATCGCCGTCTTCGGGGTCGACCGAGACGTTATCGATGTTGGAGCGGCCCTCGGCGATCTCGGCCGCGACCTTGGCCAGCACGCCGCGCTGGTTCATTACCACGAGCTTGATGCTGACGTTGAACAGCTTCTTGGTTTCGGGCGCCCATTCAACGTCGATCACCTTGCCGGGATCGGCGCGCGTCTTGGCGATTACCGGGCAATCGTGGGTGTGCACGAGCATGCCCTGACCCTTGTTGATGAGGCCGATGATCGGGTCGCCCGGGATCGGCTTGCAGCACTGCGCGAATTGTACCGCCATGCCTTCCGAGCCCCGGATCACGACCGGCGCGCCGGCTTTGCGCTCCTCGCCCGGCGCGTCGCCGAGCGACAGCAGCCGCCGCGCGACGACGACGCTGAGCCGCTTGCCGAGACCGATGTCGGCGAGGACGTCCTGGCGCGACTTGGCGCCGGTGTCCTTGAGCAGCTTGTCCCATTGTGCGTCCCTGATCTCGCCGATGCCTGATTGGTACGCGCCGAGCGCCTGGTTCAGGAGCCGTTCGCCGAGCTGCGCCGATTCCTGAGACTGCACGGTCTTCAGGAAGTGGCGGATATGCGAGCGCGCCTTGCCGGTGATCACGTAGTTGAGCCACATCGGGTTGGGCTTGGCGTGCGAGGCGGTGATGATCTCGACGCGCTCGCCGCTGCGAAGCTCGGTCCTGAGCGGCATCAGCTCGTCGTTGATCTTGACCGCGACGCAGCGGTTGCCGATATCGGTATGCACCGCGTAGGCGAAATCGACCGCGGTCGAACCGCGCGGCAACGACAGGATCTTGCCTTTCGGCGTGAACACGTAGACTTCGTCGGGGAACAGGTCGACTTTCAGGTGCTCGAGAAATTCGGCCGAGTCACGGCTGCCGGACTGGATTTCGAGCAGGCTTTGCAGCCACTGGTGGGTTTTTTTCTGCAGCTCGTTGAGCGACGCGTCGGAACTCTTGTAGAGCCAGTGCGAAGCGACGCCGGCCTCCGCGATCTTGTGCATTTCCGAGGTGCGGATCTGCACTTCGATCGGGCTGCTGAACGGGCCGAACAGCGTGGTGTGCAGCGACTGGTAGCCGTTGGCCTTGGGGATTGCGATGTAGTCCTTGAACTTGCCTGGGATCGGCTTGTAGAGAGCATGCAGCGCACCCAGCACCAGGTAGCACGACGGCACGTCCTTGACGACGATTCGGAAGCCGAACACGTCATGCACCTTGGCGAACGAGAGGTGCTTCTCGCGCATCTTGCGGTAGATGCTGTGGAGGTGCTTTTCGCGGCCATGCACCACGGCGTCTATGCCGTCGGCCTTGAGGCGCCGGTTGATCGCGTCCTGCACCTTGCCGACGACCTCGCGCCGGTTGCCGCGCGCCGACTTGAGCGCCTTCGACAGCACGCGGTAGCGCGCCTGATACAGGCAGCAGAAGCTCAGGTCCTCGAGCTCCTGGTAGATGCTGTTCAAGCCCAGCCGGTTGGCGATCGGCGCGTAGATTTCGAGCGTCTCGCGCGCGATGCGGCGGCGCTTGTCCGGCGGCACTGCGTCGAGCGTGCGCATGTTGTGGAGCCGATCGGCGAGCTTGATCAGGATGACGCGCACGTCGCGCGCCATCGCGAGCAGCATTTTGCGGAAATTCTCGGCCTGCGCTTCCTCGTGGGTCTCGAACTCGATGCGGTCGAGCTTGGAAACGCCGTCGACGAGCTCGGCCACCGGCTTGCCGAATTTCCTGCTGATTTCAGCCTTGGTGACGGAGGTGTCCTCCATCACGTCGTGCAGCAGCGCGGCGGTCAACGCCTGCGAATCGAGGTGCAGCTGGGCGAGAATGTTCGCGACCGCGAGCGGGTGCGAGATGTAGGGATCGCCGGAGGCGCGGAACTGGCCGTTATGCGCGGCTTCGCTGAAGTGGTACGCGGCTTCCAGCCGCGTCACATCCTCCGGCTTGAGGTAGCCGGACCACTCCTTGAACAGTGTTGCGGTTTCGGGCATTTTGGCCGTCAGCGGTCAGCATACACGGCGTTCAGCGGGGATGGAGCGGGTTGGCTGCGATTCTCTGGCTGATGGCTGGCCGCTGAGGGCTGAAAGCTTCAAGTCGGTGTCTTGTTGAGTATCTCGGCCCCGTACTTGCCGGCGGCGAGCTCGCGCAGCGCGATGACGGTCGCCTTGTCGCGATTTTCGTCCAGCATCGGCGCCGCGCCGTTGGTGATCTGACGCGCGCGGTAGGTCGCGGCGAGCGTGAGTTCGAAGCGGTTCGGAATAATCTTCAAGCAATCATCAACAGTGATACGTGCCATGTCTAGCTTCCTTAGTTCATCCGGTTAATCATGTCGCTGTGACGGGCCAGTTGGATCGAGGCCCGCAGCCGCTGGGCGCGGACGATGCTGATCAGGTCCTGCGCCGCCTCGTTGAAGGTGTCGTTGATAATAACATAGTTGAACTCACTGACGTGGCTGATTTCCTCGCGCGCCGCGGCGAGCCGCAGCGCAATCATGTCCGGCGCGTCCTGCGCGCGCTTGTTGAGCCGCGACAGCAGCGCCTCGAATGACGGCGGCAGGATGAAGATTCCGATCGATTCCGGGATGAGCTTCCTGACCTGAAACGCGCCCTGCCAGTCGATCTCGAGCAGGATGTCGTTGCCGGCGGTGCGCTGCTCGCTGATCCAGCGCTGCGAGGTGCCGTATTGGTTGCCGTGCACCAGCGCGCTTTCGAGGAACTCGCCCTGTTCGGCCATGTGCGCGAACTTCTGCTCCGTGACGAAATGATATTCGCGGCCGTCAACCTCGCCCGCGCGCGGCTTGCGCGTCGTATACGACACCGACAGCTTGATGCCGGGGTCGGCTTTCAGCAGCTCGTTGACGAGGCTGGTCTTGCCGGCGCCGGAGGGCGCGCAGACGATGAAAAGATTGCCGGTCATTGCAATGGTGAGCGGTAAGCGGTAAGCGGTAAGCGGTGCGAACGAACAGCGACCTGTCCCCGACAGCGTATTTGACTTAACCGCTCACTGCTCACGGCTTACCGCTCACTCAATGTTTTGAATTTGCTCGCGCATCTGCTCGATCAAAAGCTTCAGCTCGAGCGACACTTTGGTGACCTGGATATCGACCGACTTCGAACCCAGCGTATTGGCTTCGCGGTTGAGTTCCTGCATCAGGAAATCGAGGCGCTTGCCGACCGCGCCGCCGGCGTCGAGGATGCGCTTGACTTCGCCGAGGTGGGTGGCGAGGCGGGACAGCTCCTCGTCGACGTCGATGCGGTTGACGAACAGGGTGATTTCCTGGCGCACGCGCTCGTCGTCGCTCGCCGCCATCGCCTCGCGCAGCCGGGCGGCGAGTTTTTCCTGGAATGCCGCGATCACCTGCGGCATGCGCGGCGCGACAATGGCGACCTGCTGCTCCATCGCCGCGACGCGCTCGAGCAGCAGCGCTTTCAGCTTCTCGCCCTCGCGCGCCCGCGATTCGGTGAAGTCTTCCAGCACGTCATGCAGCGCCTCGTGACACGCTGCGCGCATCTCGTCGAGCGGCACGGTCTCCGAGCCGAGCATACCGGGCCAGCGCAGGATGTCTGAAGCGGTAAGGCCGGGCACGCTGGGCCACGCCACGCGCAGCTTTTCGCTCAGTGCGCGCAGCTGTTTCAATACATCGTTGTTGAGATCGAGCGTTTGGGGCGCGTTCGGCAGCGGATTCAGGCCGATGCGACATTCGATCTTGCCGCGTTGCAGGCGCGCGACGATGATCTCGCGCAGGCCCGGTTCGAGCGGGCGCAGGTCTTCAGGCAGCCGGAACTGCAGATCGAGGTAGCGGTGGTTGACCGAGCGCAATTCGACATTGAGCGCCGCGGTTGCGAGCTCGCGCGTCGCGCTGGCGAATCCGGTCATGCTGTAGATCATGGTGAAATCCAGGTAAACGGTAAACGGTAAGCGGTAAACGGTGGCGGCGACGCCGCCAAGTTGGCTTCCCGTTCACTGCTCACTGCTCACCGCTCACCCGGGGCGCTTTACATCCCCGGGTTGATTAACCAGAATGGCGACCTTGGAAAGATAACACAGTTAAGGAAAATCATGCGGCCCAGCAAGCGTCAGCCCGATGAGTTACGCAAGGTCCGCATCGCGCGCCGCTACACGCGCCACGCCGAAGGGTCGGTGCTGATCGAGTGCGGTGACACGGAAGTTCTCTGCACCGTCAGCATCGACGACAAGGTGCCGCCGTTTCTCAAGGGCAAGGGGCAGGGCTGGCTGACCGCCGAATACGGCATGCTGCCGCGCTCGACCAACACGCGCACCGACCGCGAGGCGACGCGCGGCAAGCAGTCGGGGCGCACCCAGGAAATCCAGCGCCTGATCGGCCGCGCGCTGCGCGCGGTGGTCGACCTCGGCAGGATCGGCGAGCGCACGCTGCAGGTCGACTGCGACGTGATCCAGGCCGACGGCGGCACGCGCACCGCGGGCATCACCGGCGCATTCGTCGCGGTGCACGACGCGGTGAGCTACCTGCTGGAAAAAAAGCTGATCACTGCTTCGCCGATACTCGATTTCGTTGCCGCGGTGTCGGTCGGCGTCTACCAGGGCGTGCCGGTGCTTGACCTTGATTACGACGAAGACTCGGGGTGCGATACCGACATGAACGTTGTGATGACTGGCAGCGGCGGCATGGTCGAAGTGCAGGGCACCGCCGAAGGCACGCCGTTCTCGCGCGCCGAGATGAATGCCATGCTCGATCTCGCGCAGAAGGGCATCGCGCAGCTGATCGCCGCCCAGAAAGCCGCTCTAAAAGCGTAGATCCTTTAACCGCAGATGAACGCAGATAAACGCTGATAAAACAAGAACAATAAAAACAGAGTCCGGGCGTGTTTTCTATTCCAAATTTATTTGACAAAAGCGCTTGCATCGGAGGTTCCAAATGGTTTTGTTTGTGTCTTTAACTTTGAAATGAAAAAAATCGTCATCGCCTCGAACAACGTCGGCAAGCTGAATGAAATCGGCGCCATTCTTGTGCCGCTCGATATAGAGATCGTGCCGCAATCGACGTTGGGCGTGCCCGAGGCCGACGAGCCGCATTTCACGTTCGTCGAGAACGCGCTTGCCAAGGCGCGCCACGCGAGCCGGCATTCGGGGCTGCCCGCGCTCGCCGATGATTCGGGGATCTGCGTCGATGCGCTGAACGGCGCGCCGGGCGTGCATTCTGCGCGTTTCGCGGGCGATCCCCCCGCCGGCGTTGCCGGCGGACGTAACAATCAGGACGAGCGCAACAACCGGAAGCTGCTCGAGCTGCTCGCGAACGAGACGAATTGCAAAGCGCATTACTACTGCGTGATCGTGCTGACGCGCCACGCTGACGACCCGCAGCCGCTGATCTGCGAGGCCGAGTGGCACGGCGAGATCGTGAAAACGCCGCGCGGCGGCGGCGGCTTCGGCTACGATCCGCTGTTCCTGATTCCGGAATTGCGCAGGACCGCGGCGGAGCTCACGCCCGAGCACAAGAACCGCGTCAGCCACCGCGGCCAGGCGCTGGCCGCGCTGGCGGCGCGGCTGCGCGCCGAGAGGGGGGAGGAGAGAAGGGGGAGGAGAGAGGGGAGAGGAGAGAGGGGAGAGGAGTAAAATCCGCTAGAACCTCGATGGCTTTTCCCGCCTCCCGGCTTTCGCCTCTCGCCTCTCCACGCTTCACTGCGTTGCCGCCCCTTTCCCTCTACATCCACATTCCGTGGTGCGTGCGCAAATGCCCGTACTGCGATTTCAATTCGCACGAAGCGCGCGGGCCGGTTCCCGAGCATAGCTATATCGACGCGCTGATCGCCGACCTCGAAGCGGCGCTGCCGCTCGTCTGGGGACGCAAGGTTTACACCGTATTCTTCGGCGGCGGCACGCCGAGCGTGTTCTCGGCTGACGGCATCGAGCGCATCATCGCTGCGGTGCGCGCACGGGTGCCGCTCGCAATCGACGCCGAGATCACGCTCGAAGCCAATCCCGGGACGTTCGAAGCGGAGAAATTCCGCGCGTTCCGCGCGGCGGGCGTCAACCGGCTGTCGATCGGCGTCCAGAGCTTCAATCCGCGCCATCTCAAGGCGTTGGCCCGCATCCACGACGACAATGAAGCGCGCGCCGCGATCGGAATTGCCAGGGGCAATTTCGATAATGTGAACCTCGATATCATGTATGGGTTGCCCGGGCAGAGCGTTGCCGAGGCGTCGGCGGATGTCGGAAGCGCCATTGCCTGTTCGCCGCGGCACATCTCGGCGTATCACCTGACGATAGAGCCGAACACGTACTTTCATCGCTATCCGCCGCCGCTGCCGGACGATGACGCGACCGCGCAAATGCAGGAAGCGATCGAGCAGGCGCTCGCCGCTGCCGGCTACGAACACTACGAAACTTCTGCTTTCGCCAAGCGGACGGGAAACGTGTTGGAAGAAAAGCAGCGCAGCGATTCCCGCCTCTCTCCTCTCTCCTCTCGCCTCTCCAGGTTGTGCCTGCACAACCTGAATTACTGGACCTTCGGCGACTACCTTGGCATCGGCGCCGGCGCGCACAGCAAGCTCTCGTTTCCCGACCGCATTACGCGCCAAGTGCGTTACAAACAGCCGAAGCAATACATGGAGAACGCGGCGGCCGGCAACGCGATCCGGGAGCGGCACGACGTTGCCGCGAACGACATACCTTTTGAGTTCATGATGAATGCGCTGCGGCTTAACGAGGGCTTCCCGGCGGCGCTGTTCGAGGAACGCGCCGGTTTGCCGTTCACCACGGTGCTCCAGCAACTCGAGCAGGCTGAACAGAAGGGATTGATCGTACGTGATCACCGACGCATCGCGCCGACCGCGCTCGGCCGGCGTTTCCTTAACGACCTGCTGCAACTATTTTTGCCGAGTGAGGAGAGGTGACGCGCAACGCGTTCCACGTTCACGTCGCTTCGTGTAACGCCCGCACTATTTCACCGGGCTTCGGGAATCGGCCTTCGCGATCCTTGGAGAAAATCGTAACGCCGTCGGCCACGACGTCGAAGACGCCGTTATCGCCCTTGCGGAGTTCCGGCTTAATTCCAAGTTTTTCGGAGATCTCGGCCGCCAAACTGGCGGCCTGGGGCAAATAGTTTCAGCCGACGCAGTACGTGATGGTGATATTCATAGTTTGCTCCGGATATCGTTGCGGCTGAGGCGCGCGGTCAAGCGCCGCCTCCAGCCGGCTCGTTGGCCGGTTCCCATGTCGCATTCGCCAAAACCACTGATGTTGTAACCTGCCGGTCGGGGATGCTCCAATATTGCCTGAGAAGGCGTTCGGTATCTTTCCTGGACAGGAGTCGGTATCCATTTGTCTCGTAGAAACGAATTGCCCAAGTCGCATCAGCCCATGTGCCGATCAAGATCGGTTTGCTCGTCGTCTGCTCGAGATATCGAAGAAGCCTGGTCCCGATTCCTTGGCTGCGCCTTCCGGTCTTCACGTACGCATGCCGGATCAGATCGACATCGCCTTTGTCCTGGATGCCCATGACGCCAATGAGTTCACCATCTGATTCATAGCCCCAGAACTGAACGCCATCGCGGATTTCTTGATTCAGCTCCTGCATGGGCATATAGGGCTCGTGCCACCGATCCTGAGGAATGACGCCTTTATACGCCTGAGCCGCGTCGTTGATGATCGCATACAGCGCAGGAAGATCATCATTTGTGCATTTCCGGATCATCGCTTCCTCGGCCAACGTTCCGAATGAGCCGCGCAGCCACTTGCGCGTCGGGCTCGGTTTGGGGGTTGGGCTGTATCTGCCGCAGCTATCAAGAACTTCTCGGTCCCATCCGTGATGCGTTCTTGCTCAGTCCACGCTTCGCCGCACGTAACCGATGGTCGGGAACTGCACCAGATCGAACAGGCGATCGGTCCCACGCTGGAATGCAGTTGAATGCATGCGGCCGCCGTAAGCGCTGTCGGCCAGCAGGCGCGCCAGGTTAAGGCTGAGGCCGACATATACGTCACGGTGGCGCTCGCCGCCGGTGTCGTAGCCCCGCGTGCCGTACCCGACCGCGACTTCGAGATAGCGCAGGAACCTGTTCTCGCGCAGCGGCGCGAATCCATCGGCCTTGACCGCGAACAGATACTTTTGCCGGGAATAATCGCCGAAAGGATCGAATTTCGACGCGCCCGGCGAGCGGCGATAGTCGAGCCGCAAATCGAAAATTGCGTCGAGCTTGGGATGAGTCTCCAGCGCGGCGCCAAGCGCCACCCCCGTCAAGTTCATAATCGCGTCCTGCGGACTGAATTTCCAACGGCGCGAGAATCCGTCCGCGACCTCGACTGCCGTATAGAGGCCCAACGTTGACCATGCCGCGAGCGAGACCGAAGCGTCGCGGCTATTGCCCGCCGATTCGAAGAGGGGCGTCAGCACCCGCACGCCAGCATAGTTGCTGTATATGTGCCCGGTTTTGTCGGCGCCGCCGAATTCGGTTCCCGCGCCGAACCACCCTTCGTTGATCGTCCTAAAACTGCCGCCAAACCCGGACCGCCACCAGTTGGACAAGCCGTAGGCCGCGACGAGCGTTGCGCCAGTGCCGATGATCAGCGAGTTACGCAGCCGAAGGTTCGGCGGCGGATCGCCGGGCTTCGACTGCGTGTCCCCGGAGGCCGCCGACGCCTCAGCCGCGAGCGCCCGGGAATAGAGACCACCATCGTCAGCCGGGAAAAGGTTGTCCGCAACCACGGGCTGCGTCGGCATGAGGCAGAGGAAGAACAGGACCAAGCGCTGGTGGCGGACGTGAGTCGCGGGTAAACGAAAAAAGTGCCGCATGATATCGGGCTCCGCTTCTACTTTAGACCACGGTCGGGCGATGCGCTACTGATTGGCGAGCGGACTCATGGTGTTTGCCCGGTGTTTCCGAGAGCCTGCCGGAGTCGCCGGCAAGAGGTTATCGATGCCAAGCACCGGAAGACGGCCATCGATATGCGCAGTAGCAAAGAGAAGAACAACCACCTCGCGCTGCGCTAAGCGCACCGCTTCGTTGCGAACAATCGAACGATTCTTTGCGTCACGCGACCTGCGATTGCCTCAGCGCCATCGCGTGCGTTCGCGAACCACGCAAAAAGGGCTTTTTCTACAGTCTCAACGATAAGCTCAGCCGTCGCTCCAGCGATCGGCCTGAAGCGCCAAGTTAGGCCCAAGTGCGCTGATACAAGGACTGAACAACTTTCTTGCAAGAGCGTTATTTTTTCTTGCGGGCTGCTTGCAACCGCATCCACGATTCCGGGGCGAAAGTAGTGCTAAAGAATTTAATCTTGCCATCCTGGATTATAGCGTCCTGAGTGACGTCCAGCGGTGAGACCCCCAGTTTTTGCCAGTCATCCCGGTGCACTTTCCCCGGCCAGGACAGTTTGTTCCCGTGTACCTGTCGTGGCCCCGCTTCCTCGCGCTGCTGACGATCAACCTGATCCTGTACCCAGACACGTATCTGCTCCTTGGCGATAAGCAAGCGTCCGCTTGAGGTAACTACGATTGCGTCGTCGGCAAACAAGGTCAATATCGTGTCTAAGGCTCGCCCGACCAGCGCCGTTTCCCGAGCCTTCAGTACCGACTCTGCATCGGTACCCTGAGCATGAGCGCTTAATGGCAACAACAGCAACATGATCAGCACTAATCCTGAGATTGTGTCTGAGCGCAGCTTCATAGTTTTCCTCCTTCCTCACTGTGTCGCGCCGCCTAACTTTGTAATAGGTGGCACTTGTTAAATGCTAAACCCATATATTTGCATATACAAGTTTCTGCCCATGGATATATGCATATGCGTCGATATATCTACGTATATATCGATCCTAGCGGGTCGCCTCATCGACGACATTCTTTTGTAAACCCAGCTCACGCACGGTTCAGCGTCGGCGGAAGATCACGTCCCACACACCGTGCCCGAGCTTCAAGCCGCGGCTTTCGAACTTGGTCTGCGGGCGATAGTCAGGCCGGGGCGCGTAATCCCGCGCTGTGTTGGCAAGGCGCGGCTCGGCTGACATCACGGCGAGAATCTGTTCCGCGTACTCCCGCCAATCGGTCGCCGTGTGGATATACCCACCCGGCTTCAATTTCTCGCATAGCATCGCTATCAGCGGCGGCTGGATCAGCCGCCGCTTGTGGTGGCGCTTTTTCGGCCACGGGTCGGGAAAAAAGATGTGCACGGCATCGAGTGCGGCTGGCGCGATCATGTTTTGCAAAACTTCGACCGCATCGTGCTGGATGATGCGCACGTTGGTGAGGTTGAGTTCGGCGATGCGTTTCAGCAGACTGCCGACGCCCGGCGTGTGCACCTCGATGCCGAGGTAATCATTTTCCGGGTGCCGCGCGGCGATGGTGGCGGTGGTCTCGCCCATGCCGAAGCCGATTTCGAGCACTTTGGGCGCGCCACGGCCGAATGCGCGATCGAGATCGATGGGGTGCGGCGCGTAAGGTATGCCGAATTTCGGCAGCAGCGCATCGTGGGCGCGCCGCTGCGCGTTGGAGACGCGCCCCTGGCGCAGTACGAAGCTGCGGATCGGGCGGTGAGTTGCGGTCATGGGCCAGGAAGTGTAGCGGTAGGACCCTGCGCGCGCCAAGCGCGGCATTTTGTCTGCGCGGGTGGCGAGAGCACCGGCGGTGACCTGAATTACGCCGGCGCCTGCATTAATAGGTGAAGGTCACGACGTCGTCGTCCATCGCCCTCTGGATGACATATGCGCCGCCCACGGTTTCCTCGATCTCGGGTATCAGGTCGTTTCCCCACAGCTCGAGCGTCGGCGCGCAGACCTTGAAATGCACGCCGGCCTCGTGCGCGTCCTTGATGAAGCCGTAAACGCTTTTCGGCGAGCCCGGCTTTACGAACAGCTTCTCGGCCACGCCTTTCTTTGCCAGTTCGCCGGCGCGTCCGGTCAGTATCACCTCGACTTCGTATTCCATCGCCGCCGCGACCGTCGCCTGGAAAAACGGTGCGCCCAGTTCGGGACCGTTCGCCGGGTCGGTATTGACCATGATGATCATCAGTTTGTTGCGCATGGCGTTCTCCTTCGCGCGCTCTGATGTTATGATATTCGCTATGATTTACCTTGTCGATAACGGGTTAAGCCAGGTGCGGTGTGTGCACGCGGCGTTGCGGGCGTGCTCAGCGGAACGGCGGCCCCAATGGAAGGAGATCACACCATGTCTGCCGTAATGGATGTCGATACCGCGCGTCTCGATCAGTTGATCAGCCAGCGCCTCGATGCGCTCCTGCCGCAGAAGCTCGCGGAGATTGAAGCGGCCCGCACGCCGTCGATGACGATTATCGCGACCAAGGGCACGCTCGACTGGGCCTATCCGCCGTTCATTCTCGCCTCGACCGCCGCGGCGCTCGGCTGGAATGTTTCGATCTTCTTCACCTTCTACGGCCTCAATCTGCTGAAGAAGAAAATGGATGCGCAAGTGAGCCCGCTCGGCAACCCCGCGATGCCGATGAAAATGCCGTTCGGCCCGAAATGGTTCCGCGGCATCCAGTGGAACATTCCGAACCTGATTCAGGCCGCGGTGCCCGGATTCGAATCGATGGCGACCGGCTTCATGAAGCAGACGATCAAGAATGCCGGCGTTGCCGACATCGAGGAATTGCGCAGCCTGTCGATCGAAGCCGGCGTCAACCTGATCGCCTGCCAGATGACGGTGGATCTGTTCGGTTACAGCAAGGAGGATTTCATACCGGAAGTGAAGGACTACGTTGGCGCAGCATCGTTCCTGCCGATGGCGAAGGACGCCGACGTCTGTCTGTTCATTTGATCACGACGCTGGTCGGCGCGAATTTCGGCACCGAATCCCTCAAGATGTATCAGAACTCCTTCGGTATCGCTTACGGCTGGAAGATGTAACCCGTGCCGGTCGGTCGGAAGGCAAAAAGGGCCGGGAATACCCGGCCCTTTCTTCATTGGAGCGCCGGAATCAGAATTCGTACCGGACCTGAAGGTACACGTTGTCATCCCGCGACAGCTGCCCGAACTGGCCCCACGGCTTGCCGCCGAAGAAGTTGGCGCCGACCGCACTCCACACCCGGTCGGTGAAGCTGTAACGCAGTTCCGGGTTGATGAAACGGTCGCCATTGCTCGCGTTGTAAGAGGCGTACAGGGAAAGACGCAGAGTCTGGTGCTTAAGCAGTTGAGTGGCGCGCAGCGTGAACGTGTGGTTTAACTGGTTCTCGACCGGAAACCCCGGGGGCAGCGCGGCGCGGTAGGCGCTGTAGTCGTGCATATACTCGGTGTAATACTGAAAGCCGAGCGAAAGATCTTCCAGCGGCTGGATCTGATATCCCGCCAACACCCGTGTCTGCGAGTTGGGAACCGTGAAGTCGCTGCCTGACCGGTCCTGCCGCGAGTCGTAATAGGCGGCTTCCAGGCTCAACACCCCTTCTCCCGCGCGGCCCGAGAGGCTCGCGCCATAGACCGAGAGCTTGGGGTAGAAAAAGGTGATCTTGGTCGGGGCCGTCACGTTGTCCGGCCGCATCGAAGGCGTGCGGTGGAACCCGCTGTAGAGATAGAGCGCGGCATCGTAGCCGGCAAGGCCGCGGTATACGCGCAGCCCGATATCGCCCTGCCCGGGCTTGACGGTTACGCGGTTGGTCACAGCCGACGTCGGATCGAAGAGCCAGAATCGAAGTGGATCCGGGATGCGGCTCTCCCGGAAGGTCGGCGCGACGACGAGCTCGAAGGACGCAAATTCCGGATAGGCGCCCAGCTTCACTGCGTCCACGCCGCGCTTGAGATACTCCAGCGGCCGGCCGGCGAACAGCGCCTCGTGGTCCTTGGGAAAGACGTCGTTCACGAACACCAGGTCGCCAAGTCCCCAAGTGATCACCTGGCGGCCTGCGCGAAAATCCCAGTTCCCCGCCGAGTAGTCGGCGTAGCCCTCGCGCAGCTCGCTTTCGTCTTTCCGGCCGAGATGGTCGTAGGCCACATCTCCTTTCACCAGCACGCGCCAGGGACCGCCGGTGGCATCGAGCTTGAACTGGGCGCGCTCCTCCAGCCACTTGTAGTGCCGTCCGTCCGGATTCGCCGTTACCGTGTTGAACGCAGTGTTCTGCTGCACGAAACCCGACAGGGTAACCTCCGCCCGCGCGCCTGACGGCGCCGCCGTCGCGAGAGCCAGGTATGACGCGGCGAGCAGGCGCAGCATGAAGCGCTCCGGCATCAGTCAATCCACTTGCGCGGCGGCTGGCGCAGATACCGCTCCGAGAACAGGCTGTCCTCGATGCCGAGGTCGTAGTCGGTTTTGGTATACGCGACCTCGGTGCGGTGGCCCGTCTGCAGGTTCTTCATGGTGCGCTTGATCAGCGTGGGGAAACTCTTGATGTCCGCCACCTCGTCGGCGGTGAAGAGCTTGTAGCGGTTACCCCGCTTGTCGTACTGCTCTTCCTTGAGCGGCAGGAAGTTGCCCTTGTCCACCCAGGTTACCTTGTAGCCGTAATCGGCGTCCGTTCCCTTGGGTGTGCTCTTTACCACGTAGCAGTCGCGGTTGCCCACCTTTTCCTCGCGTTCGACCGCGTGGGTATCGTCCTCGATGTCGCGGCCGGAGACATCCTCATAGGTGAAGTCGGAGCCGACGAAGCTGGAGCGCCTGTCCTGCGCGGCGATGCGCTTGACCATGTTGATGGCCGGAATGAACATCCAGCGATCGTCGTCCTTGGCCGGATACTTGTAGGTCATGAAGGTCATGTCCTTCACATCCGCCGGCTGGAAGAAGTACATGAAATACCTCTGCTC
>JACQOI010000121.1 GCA_016202615.1 Betaproteobacteria bacterium | reverse complement strand
TTCAATGGGTGACCCGCCGCAGATAAGAACTGGTGAACGGGTGAACGAGTGAACGAGTGAACGAGTGAACGAGTGAAACCCCTCACCCCCCGCCCTTTTCCCCGGTACGGGAAAAGGGTGTTCACCTCTTCACCCGTTCACCCGTTCACCCGTTCACTCGTTCACCCTCAATCCAGCTTGCGCAGCACGCCGGCGATGGCGCCGACGAGCTCGTCGATCTGGTTTCTGCTGATGATGAGCGGCGGCGACAGCGCGATGGTCTCGCCGGTGACGCGGGTCAGCACGCCTTGCTCGAAACAGCGCAGGAACGCGTCGAACGCGCGCGCGCCCGGCTTGCCCGGCCGCGGCTCGAGGTCGATGCCGGCCATCAGGCCGAAATTGCGCACGTCAATCACATGCGGAACCCCCTTGAGGGTGTGCACCGCGTTCTCGAAGTGCGGTGCGATCTCGCGCGCGCGGTCGAATAGTTTCTCTTCGTGATACAACCCCAGCGTAGCCTCCGCGGCTGCGGTGGCGACGGGGTGGCCGGAGTAGGTGTAGCCGTGGAACAGTTCGACCATTCCCGGCGGCGCGTTGTTGATCACGGTGTCGTAGATCTGCCGGCGCACGATCACGCCGGAGAGCGGGATGGTCGCGTTGGTGACTCCTTTGGCGAACGTGATCATATCCGGGACCACCCCGAATGTCTCGGCTGCAAACGCGCGCCCGGTGCGGCCAAACCCCGTGATCACTTCGTCGAAAATCAGCAGCAGGCCGTGCTTGTCGCAGATCGCGCGCAGCCGCTCGAGGTAGCCTTTGGGCGGCACCAGCACGCCGGTCGAGCCTGCCACCGGCTCCACGATCACCGCCGCGATGTTCGATGCGTCGTGCAACGCAATGATGCGGGTTTCGAGATCATCGGCTAGATGCGCGCCCCACGCCGGCTGGCCGCGGCTGAAGGCGTTTTTCTCGGGGTTGTGCGTATGCGGCAGATGATCCACGCGCGGCAGCATGCTGCCGTAGGCCTTGCGGTTCGCGGGGATGCCGCCGACGGAAATGCCCCCGAAACCGACGCCGTGATAGCCGCGCTCGCGGCCGATCAGTACGTTGCGATGGCCTTCGCCGCGCGCGCGATGGTAGGCCAGCGCGATCTTGAGCGCGCTGTCCACCGCCTCGGAGCCCGAGTTGGCGAAGAACACGTGGTCGAGATCGCCGGGCGCGAGCTGCCTGATCAGATCCGCGACGCGGAATTCGCCGGGGTGTCCCATCTGGAACGCCGGGCTGTAATCCATGGTATCGAGCTGACGCTTGATGGCATCGACGATCCGGGGCCGCGAGTGCCCCGCGTTGACGCACCAAAGGCCGGCGGTGCCGTCCAGCACCTGGCGGCCGTCGTCGGTTGTGTAATGCATGTCCCTGGCCGACACGAATATGCGCGGCGCCGCCTTGAACTGGCGGTTCGCGGTAAATGGTTTCCAGAGCGCCTGCAAGTCGTAGTCGCGGGGTTTCATGATTATTGTCATGGGATGGGCGGCCCGCGCCGCAGACGGATTATCCGGGACGTATGCCGGCCTGCTGCACGACTTTTGACCACTTGGCGACTTCCGCGATAATAAACTTTTCGAATTCGTCGGGGCTGCTGCCGACGATGTCGACGCCCTGACTGACGAGACGTGACTTGGTGTCGGGCGTCTGCAGCACGCGCACGATGGCGCCGTGAATTTGCGTCACGATCGCACGCGGCGTGCGCGCCGGCGCCAGCAGGCCGTACCAAGTGCCGGTTTCGACGCCCGCGAACCCGGCCTCGCTCATGGTCGGCACGTCGGGCAGCACAGACGAGCGGCGTGTGGCGGCAATCGCAAGCGCGCGCAAACGGCCGTTCTTGATGTGCTGCTCGATGGCGAGCGGTCCGACGAACATCATCTGCACGTGCCCGCCGAGCAGATCGGTCACGCCCGGACCCGAGCCTTTGTACGGGATATGCGTAATCTGGATGCCGGCGACGAGCTTGAGCAACTCGCCCGACAGATGCGGCGAACTGCCGTTGCCGCCCGAAGCGAAATTGAGCGTGTTCGGTTTGCTCTTGGCAAGCGCGACCAGTTCCCTGACCGATTTGACCGGCACCGACGGATGCACCGCTAGTATGTTCGACTGCGACACGATCAGCGATACCGCGGCGAAATCCTTGACCGTATCGAACGGCAGTTTCGTCATCAGGCTGGGATTTACCGTATGCGTGGTGGTGATCAGCAACAACGTGTAGCCGTCGGGCACGGCCTTGGCGGTCATGTCGGTGCCGATGGTGCCGCTGCCGCCCGGGCGATTATCGATTACCAGCGTCTGCCCCAGTGCCTCGCTCAAAGCGGGCTGGATGGTGCGCGCAAGCGCATCGGCGCTGCCTCCGGGCGCAAACGGCACGATCAGGCGGATCGGCCTGCTCGGATAGCGCGCGCTGTCGGCTGCCATTGCATTGCCTGCGGCGGAGGCAAACGCGGCCATGCACGCAGCGGCGAGGCGGGTTCGGAACATGTGGGCTCCTTGTGCTGGCAGCCTGTCGGACTTAACAGCCCGTACAGGCTGCTAAAAGCAAAACCGGCTGACCATTATATTAGCAAAATTCACGGCTCAGATGCGGGTTCACGAGTAGTTTGACTTGGCGCGCCCGGGGACTGCATACTTTGCCGCAACGTCCGTTGCGATGCTCCCCGGCAGCGCGGATCGGACGGAGGATCACGCGCGGGCAGCCTCGATCGCGCGCCATCGGGCGCACCGAGCACCAATCCGGCATCACTGCAGCGTTGCATAGTC
>JACQOI010000108.1 GCA_016202615.1 Betaproteobacteria bacterium | reverse complement strand
GTACGATCCCTTATCGACGTTGGCGCGGGGCGGGGAAACTCTTCCCCGGTCTGTCCATGAACATCTGGCAGAAAGGCGGGTCATGGTTCCTCCGCCCCAGCACTCAACAAGTTACTACCCAAAAGCAAAAGCATACAAGGCTGGGATGGGGGTGGGTAGACGGTGAACAGTGAACACATGAAAAGCACGCCGGCGCTCGCATGCCGTGGCCTGCGCAAGATCTACCTGCAAGGGAAGGTCGAAGTGCCGGTGCTGCTCGGCGTGGACCTCACCGTAGGCCAAGGCGAATGTGTCGCGATAGTCGGTGCCTCGGGTTCCGGCAAAAGCACGCTGCTCCATCTGCTTGGCGGCCTCGACGCCGCGAGCGGCGGCGAAGTTGTAATCGGCGGGCGCGACATCCGGTCGCTCAACGAAGCTGCGCGCGGCGAGCTGCGCAACCGGGCGCTCGGTTTTGTCTACCAGTTCCATCATCTGCTGCCGGAATTCACGGCGATCGAGAACGTCGCGATGCCGCTTCGGATCCGGCGCCTGCCGCCTGCCGAGGCCAACGCGCTGGCGGTGGAAATGCTGCAAAAAGTGGGCCTGGGCCACCGCCTCGAGCACGCGCCATCCGAGCTGTCGGGCGGCGAGCGCCAGCGTGTAGCGCTCGCCCGTGCCCTGGTCACTCAGCCGGCGTGCGTGCTGGCCGACGAGCCGACCGGGAACCTCGACCGCCAGACCGCCGGCGAGGTGTTTGAATTGATGCTCGAGCTCAACCGCGGCTTCAACACCAGCCTCGTGATCGCGACCCACGACGGCGCGATTGCCGCCCGCGCCGGACGCATCATGAGATTGGTTGATGGTGTGCTACAAACGGCTTAACGTCCGCGTTGAACGGCGCAAGCAGGCGAGCGAAGTGACGCTTGCGAGCGTCCGTTTTCGAGCGCGTTGTTAGCGTGCGGTCCTTCGCGGTTGCGGCCAAAGTTTCGGATCACGAGCGGTATGTAAGACTGTAAGGACTACAACGCGCTTCGGTTCGACACGGAAGAAGACAGCGTACGGGAACTTCGAAACCAGGGCGCGCCGCACCTCGCCGTGTATACGCGAAAACATTTCTGGATAGCGCCCAATTGCGTCGAACGCGGAATCCACGGCGGCAAGAAAGTTTTCGCCAAGGCCTTCGCTTTGTCCTTCGTAATACCCGAACCCACCAGCGAGATCCCGTCCAACCCTCCGACGGTAGACAACTGGCAGGGCCATTAGCCTCGCCGGGCTTCGGCGAGCACTTGCTCCCGGGAAATGACGTCGTCGGGATTACGCTCGTGTTCGGCGAGACGTTCGTCAATCACCGCGCGATGGGCATCACCCAAAGGCACGGATGATGGATCCACGGCGAGGCTTTCCCAAATGATCTCGGCGAGACGCAGGCGCTCTTCAGGTGGGAGCTTAAGGATTTCAGCAACGTCGGTATCACTCATATCATCCAGCATACCACTCCTCTTGGCTGCGCGCTAACTTGTTGTAGGTTGCTTAAAAAACGGTTTGCGTTCCCACAGGTCTATGACCTTTGACTTATATCCTACCCGGAATCAGGACGTTATATGCGGTAGCGCAATAAAAATTCATGTTATTCGGATATCGCAATGCACAACCATCGCCAATTGTCCGTATCGCCCGCTCAAGCCCCGCGCTTGCTCAACGAGGTGCGCGACGTGATCCGCCGCAAACACTACAGCCTGCGTTCCGAGCAGAGCTACGTGGACTGGATCAATCCGCGTAAGTGCGACGGAGTGTGAGATCGACGTTACCGGGTTTTTCTCTCTCACGACCTCCCGCTCTCTCGAACTAACGGCCGCTTCTAGCGTTTCTCGTCCCGCAACATCTGCGTCACACCCAGCCCAGCGCTTCCTCGACTGCCCTGCGGCCCTCAGGGGTGGCCATGATGACGAGCGTCATGCCTGCTCGCAGCATATGCATCGAGGGCGGGTTAAACACCCACTGTTCGCCTTCGTGCAGCGCGAGCAGGATGTGATTGCGGCTGGGCAGATTCAACTGGTCGATCGGCTGCTCGCTGAAGCCCGCCGGTACGATGACTTCCTCCACTCGCAGGTTCTCGTCGGACTTCAGCATCTGGTCGAGGAAGGTCACCACGTGCGGGCGGATCATCGCTGAGGCGATTCTGAGGCCGCCGGTGAAATCGGGCGAAACGATCGCGTCCGCGCCGGTCTTGCGCAGCTTTTCGGTGTTGCGGATCTCGTGGCAGCGCGCCACGACTCGCGTCGCCGGGTTGAGCTGTTTTGCGGTGAGGCTGATCATCAGGTTCTTGCTGTCGTCGCCGGTGACCGCGAAAACGCCGCGTGCGGTTTCTATGTGCGCCTTCTGCAGCACGTCGTCGTCGCTCGCGTCGCCATGGATATACATGTGACCGGGAAATTTCTCGAGGTGGGTGTCGATGGAATGCATGTCCTCGTCGATCACGACGTAGGTGTGGTGGGTGGTTGTGAGCTCGTGGGCGACGTTGCGCCCGACCCGCCCTATGCCGCAGATGATGTAGTGGTCCTTGAGTCTGTGGATGTGCTTTTCCATCCGGCGTCTCCCAATGGCTTCGTTGATTCTGCCCTCGATCAGGAATGCGGTTACGATCGAGGTGAGGTAGGTCATCGCCGCGATGCCGGCGAAACCG
The DNA here is from genome assembly GCA_016202615.1 of Betaproteobacteria bacterium. Taxonomy (GTDB): domain Bacteria; phylum Pseudomonadota; class Gammaproteobacteria; order Burkholderiales; family SG8-41; genus PALSA-1004. Next base: position 11,075 of record JACQOI010000108.1, on the reverse strand, counting down.
ATGAACACCGTAAACACACGCCCGCCCGGATGCTCCGACAAGTCGACGATTTCGCTGAACCCGATCGTCGCGATCGTGATGAAGGTCATGTAGAAACTATCGAGCAGCGAGTATCTCTCCCCGCCGATCAGGCGATAGCCCACGGTACCGATCACCAGGATGATGGCGAGGATGCCGATCGACCACAGAAAACCCAGGTAGATGCGGCGCGAAACCGGCTGATCGGAGGCGGGTAGCGGCACGGTATTACGTCGTTATTATCAGTGTCAGTATTCTACCGGTATCGGATCGAGGCTGCGCCACATGTACCAGGTCGCGACCGAGCGCCACGGCAGCCAGCGCCTGGCGATCGCATTCATTTTAAGTTTCGACAGCGGCCTGCCGTGGTTGTAATGCAGGCTCATCGCACGCTGCAGGCCGATGTCGTCGACCGGCAGCACGTCGGGTCGCGTCATGTAGAAAATCAGGAACATCTCGGCGGTCCAGCGGCCGATGCCGCGCACCTGCGTCAGTTCGGCGATCAACTCGTCGTCCGACATCCGCTTCCAGTGCGCGGCGTTGAGCCTGCTCTCGACGAAATGGCGCGCCAGGTCCTGCAGGTAAATGACTTTGCTGCGCGACAGCCCGCAGCGGCGCAATGCCTCGGTGTCGTGGCGATGAATGACTTCGGGCCGCACCGCCGGCACTGCGGCGTTTAATTTCTGCCACACGCTGGCGGCGGCCTTGACCGAGATCTGCTGGCCGACGATCGAGCGCGCCAGCGTATTGAACGCGTCGCCGCGCGAGCGCAGCGTCAGGCCGAGCGATTTCCTCGCGATTTTTCGGATTACCGCGTCGCGCTGCGACAACTCGCGCGTCGCCTGTTTCCAATAGCCCGGCGCGGTCATTGCGGCGGCGTTCCTTGCGCGAGTCTGCGGCTCTGCCGCGCCCGCCACGTGCACACGACGTAGCAACGCCACGCCCAACGCACCATGACGTAGCTGATCGCACTCAACAGCAGCGCCAGCAGCGGCAGGCCGACGAGAAGCGGCTTGCCGATCGACGTCAGCCAGTCGAGCGCCGCTGGCAGCCATTCGCTGAAGCCCTTGCCCTCAAGACCGAACGCGAGCGGCGGCAGCCCGCCGTCGCTTTCCAGCAACGCCAGTTGTCCGAGCTTGAACGCGAGATAATAAAGTGGCACGATGGTGAACGGATTCGAATAGAGGGTGACGATCACCGCGATCGGCAGGTTTACCCGGAACACGACTGCAAGCAGTGCCGCAACGGTGAACTGTACCGGATTGCTGCCCGGAATCAGGCCGGCGAACATGCCGGCCGCTACCCCGCCCGCGACCGAGCGCCGGTGCAGATGCCACAGGTTGTGGTGCCTGAGCCAGGAGCCGAACCTCGCGATATGGTGGTTCTCGCTGATCGCGGCGTGGCTCGGCAGGTATTTTCTGAAAAACTTGCGGGGCATGGAAAGTCAAGCCGGGAAAGCGCAAGTATTCTACCGAAAATCCGTCCCTCGGATGGCCATGTGGCGCGTTAAGCCAGGATGCGCTTATACGTCCTGTGTTTTGCGACCGGCGTGTGGTGGCTGCAAATGCAGCCGCAGCTGCCGTCGCCGCGCTGGTACTGGCTTGCCGCGCCGCTGGCATTCATGGCGTTGCCGGCAGCGCGGCTATCGCCGCGGCCATCGTCCATAGGGCAGCGGGTGTTCGTTGCGGCATGCTGCGTGGCGTGCGGATTCCTGTGGGCGGCATGGTTTGCCGGGCAGCGCTTGGCCGACGCGCTGCCCGAGTCGTGGGAGGGCGAGGACATCCAGCTCGTGGGCGCGGTCGCAGCCATGCCGCAACCGTACGAGCGCAGCCTGCGTTTCGAGTTCGACGTCGAACGCGTGCTGACGCCGGACGCGGTGGTTCCCGCGCACATCGCGTTGTCGTGGTGGGGCAGTCCCGCGCGCGACGGGAAGCCGGCGACGTTTCCCGAATTGCGCGCCGGCGAGCGCTGGCAGCTCACGGTTCGGTTGCGACGACCACACGGGACGCTTAATCCGCACGGTTTTGATTACGAAGCGTGGCTGCTCGAACGCAACCTCCGCGCCACCGGGTACGTGCGGCCCGGAAGCGGCAATCGTCGCATCGCTGACCTGGTGGTGCGGCCGCAGTATCTGATCGAACGCATCCGCGCCGCGGTGCGCAGCCGGATTCGGAGCACGCTCGCCGATGCGCCGTACGCGGGGGTGCTCGCGGCGCTCGCGATCGGTGATCAGCGCGCGATCCCGCAGCCGCAATGGCAGGTTTTCACGCGCACGGGCGTCAATCACCTGATGAGCATCTCGGGCCTGCACGTGACGATGATTTCGGGGCTGGCGTTCGCGCTCGCTTATTATCTGTGGCGCCGCAGCGCGCGGCTCACGCTGCGGCTGCCGGCGCGCAAGGCGGCGGCGGTTGCGGGCCTCGCCGCGGCGCTCGCCTACGCCTGGCTGGCGGGTTTCGCGGTGCCGGCGCAGCGCACCGTCTACATGCTGGCCGTGGTGGCAATCGCGCTGTGGATGGGGCGCCTGACATCGGCGTCGGTGGTGTTGAGCGCAGCGCTGTTTGCCGTGCTCGTGATCGATCCATGGGCGGTGCTGGCGCCGGGATTCTGGCTGTCGTTCGGTGCGGTGGCGCTGATTCTGCTCGTGTCGACGGGCAGGATCATGCAGCCGCACTGGCTGACCGTGTGGGCGCGCGTGCAGTGGGCGGTGACGCTGGGGCTGGTGCCGTTGCTGCTCGCAATGTTCCAGCAGATATCTCTGGTGTCACCGCTTGCGAATGCCATCGCCATACCCCTCGTGAGCCTGGTCGTGGTTCCGCTCACCCTGATCGGGGTGATGCTGCCGTTCGATCTGGTGCTGCAGCTCGCGCATGCCGTGATGGAGTTGTGCGGCGGGTTGCTGGAATGGATGAGCACGCTGCCCGCCGCCGTGTGGCAGCAGCATGCACCGCCTGCATGGACGGTGGTGGCGGCGCTCGCCGGCGTGTTATGGCTGTTGCTGCCGTATGGGTTTCCCGCGCGCTGGATCGGCATGGCGGCATTGCTGCCGCTGTTTCTGGTCAGGCCTCTGCTGCTCGCGGAAGGCGATCTGAAGCTGACCGTGCTCGACGTCGGGCAGGGACTCGCGGTCGTCGCGCAGACCCGCAATCACGCGCTGCTCTACGATGCCGGCCCCGCGTTCGGCCCGCAAGTCGACAGCGGCAACCGCATCATTGTGCCGTATTTGAGGGCGAGCGGTGTGCGCGCGTTGACGGGAATGGTGGTGAGCCACGACGACATCGACCACAGCGGCGGCGCGAATTCGGTGCTGCAGGCAGTGCCGGTCGGCTGGCTGCTGTCATCGTTGCCCGATGCGCATCCGCTGCCCGCGCAGGCGGCATCGGCGCAAAGATGTGAGACGGGCCGGCACTGGCAATGGGACGGCGTCGCGTTCGAACTACTGCACCCGACACGGGACAATTATGCACGCGAAAAATTTCGCGGCAACGACCGCAGCTGCGTGGTGCGCATCAGCACCGCGGGTGCGAGCGTGCTGCTGACTTCCGATATCGAGAGTAAATCGGAACGCGAGCTGTTGGTTGCGGTTCCAGACAAATTGCGCGCGCAGGTACTGCTGGTGCCGCACCACGGCAGCCGCACCTCCTCATCGCCTGAGTTCGTGCAACAGGTGAATCCCGACATCGCGATCGTGGCCGCCGGTTACCGCAACCGCTTCGGGCATCCGAAAGACAACGTGCTCGACCGTTACCGCGAGCTCGGCAGCCGCATCTACCGCACCGATCGCGACGGCGCGCTACTGATCGCGATCAGTCGGGACGGCGCGGTCGGCGTGCAGCGGTATCGCGCGCTCTACCGGCGCTACTGGCACGCGCCGAGCGCGAAATCCGGCAGCCTGGATGACGACGCGGAAGAAGAACGGGCGATGTGAGTACGTCATCTACACGCTCCTCTCGGCTACTCGCGTTGTGAGGCTGATGACGATCGAAAACGCCCCACGAGCTTCGCCAGGACCGAAAAACCAAGACCGTAGGTTCCCATGACCAAGGCGCCACTCAGCACCCATAGTGCCTTGAGCCAGTATGGATTTGCGCCATCATTGCTGACGAAGTCGGTCAAGGTCACGAGGCAGAGGGACACAAACACCATGAATGACGGGAAAACGAACCAACCAACGTACCATGGCGTATCCGCCAGATTCGACCACTCATCCGGCATCACGATTATCACGAATGCCCCTACCGCGGCTCCAATGCCAAACGCATAGATACTCACTCGTCGCGGCATGTGGCTGTTTCCTCCCAACGCTTTAACCAACCATGGATCACCGCTGGCGCAACCGGGATCCGGTTGAAGGCACAATCATGCCTCATGTCTGGTTTAGCCATGCTTGGTACTGCTCTTCGTCCTGTTTTCTTAATCTTGTCGACCTCTCTGCGTCGCTTGTTGGGCCAAACTTCATTTGATTGGGACATTCGGCCCAGGCCAATACGTCTCGGTAATCCTGCTTGGCAACTTTAATGTAACTCGTTGAGATGGTCTTTTCTTCCGCCAGGCGCGCCCTATGGCCACTCCCGCGGTCGCGAGCAAGCCGTAGAATCCATGTTGAAGAAACTTATCCTTAACTCACCCTCGTGATCGAGGTGTCTGAACCCCATTGCATCGCACCCATGTGATCTAATTCCATTTCCAAATCAAAAAAGCATGTGTGGAGTAGGGTGCGCTTGCGCACCGATTGCCGGATGGTGCGCAAGCGCACCCTACGCCGAAAATAATGTAACGCTTGAAGTGGAACTGGAATAACAAGGTACCCTATCGTTCCTGACCCGTTGCGAGCGCGAAGTGATGATTTCGTTCAAGCTCGCGGTGTTGTTCGCTATTCGAGGTCGTGTGCGCCGATGCGCCGGATTTCGGCGTCACGGTAGCCGCGCTCGATCACCGGCAGCAGGCCGCCCACGACCAGCACGCCGATCACGCCGGGCAGCCCGAGGCCGTACCAGATGCCGTAGGGCTGGCCCTGTACATAGGCGACGACGGCGACAGCGAGCAGCAGCGCGGAACCGACGATATAGCTCCAGAACATCCCCAGCACCAGTGTCTTGGCCTTGCCGCGCGGCACCAGCGTGCCGGCGAGGCCGCCCATCAGTCCCCCGGCAACCCCCAGCAGCGTGCCCGGGATCCAGGCATAAAGATTGGGATCAAACCAGGGTTCAGCCATGACGCTTTCCTCCTTTGAGCGTGGCGCGATGGGCATCGAGCAACTGCCGTGCCAGTGCAGTGGAGATCTCGCCGTCGGCGACCAGCATCTGCAGCCGGCGTTGGAACGGGTCGGCGATCCGGGGATCTTCGGCGGCCTCGATTTTCGCGATCAGACGGTCGAGGCGGGCGCGCACCGTCGGATAAGACACCCTGTATTCGTCGGCGAGCGCCTTGAGCGAGCCGGAACTGACGACGAAGCGTTTAAGAAATTGCACGTCTTCGTCGTTGAGTGCCAGCATCCAGCCCGGCACCGGCCCGGCCAGTTCGGTCATCAGCATGCGATCGTTCCCTACGTCACCTTTTAACAAAATGAATATACATCTCAATATTATGCAATGTCAACAATATTGATATTAACCTGAATATTATGAAAGCAGACGGGTTACACGTGCGTTGCGGTCGAACCACAGCAGCAAACGGCACGCCGGCTAGGACCGGAAACACTTCGAGCAGCCACGTCGTGCGGTCGTAAGGCCGAAATGCGGGGATCGCCAGTGCCACACGCCGGGCAGCAGGAAACCGGCGCGTTTTGCCGTCCCGGTTGGCATCAGCTACGAAATTTCATTGCCGCGTGGCGCGCCGACGGGCCGGCTCGCCCGTTTGCGGCCGGGGTTCGAGCGGCCACGCGAGGTCGCAGATGACATGGGACCTCATGGTGAGGTCCCATTATAGGCATCGGAATCGCGCGTGGAGATCTAGAATTTCTTCTGCAGCATCAGACCGGGAGTGCGTTTGGGCTGCAGGCCGAGCGGTGACGACGCCGGGGCCAGTTCGACCGCGCGCGACGAGTTGACGTCAAGATTGAGGCCGACACCCCATTCATTCTTTTGATCGAGCGGCACAAAAATGCTTTTCGCTTCGCTGCTGTAATTTATCCCGTACGGCAGATCGATCCCCTCTTTCGCGCCGGAATTCGGCTTTAAACCGAGCGTGCCCGGCGCGAGCTTCGAGCGCAGCACGTCGAGGTCAATTTTTTGGGTTGGAGATAAATCGGCCGGCGGTGGCGAGGCGGTCGCGCCCGCGCTTTGCGCGTGGGCCTGGAGCGCAATGGAACCCACAGCCAAAGTGCCGGCGGCTAGCAGCATGAGCAAACGAGAGCTGTACATGTGTTTGTCCCTCCGCTTACGTGCTTATTCCCGGGTCCTTAATGATGCTATTAATATTATTAGCTCAGAAATGTGACATATTCAACAGTTACTTGAGTCTTGCGGGGATTTACGCATCCCCATCACCTTGTCTGACTCGATTTCGTATCCTGAAAATCCTATCTTTTCAATTTGTTAACTACCGATATTAATAGATAACATTAATTCGGCTGCCGGCGCTGATCGCGCGCGGGCGGGAGCGCCAGGCTCGGCAACTCACAGATTCCGTGGTATATGCGAGCGGGGTAACGCAAGTGCCCTCGCCTGCCAAGCGCCTGTCAGCAGTGAGCACGATCGGCTCCACGGTTGCATCCCCGCAAGCAGGGCCCCTGCTCCGCGTTACGCCGATCCTTGTTCCGCCCTTCGACGGCGCGGCAGCGCTCGCGAAGATAAGCAGCTATCTGTTTGACGCACTACACTAGCAGCCTGTTTTGGGAGCGAGCAGCAACCGATGAAGAAGTGTCCCAAGTGCGGTTACGAGCGCAAACCCACCGATGTGGGCTCGCAGGGTATATGCCCTTCATGCGGGCTGGTGTTTGCCAAATGGGTGCAGCGGACGCTTGGTACTGCGCGCTTGCCGCGCGAGGAACAAATGGATGCGGCAACCGCCGATGGGCGGGGCGCGCGCTTGATTGCGATGCTGACTCATGTCGAGCCGCGCACCGACCCGATCCTGTTCTGGGGTCGCGTCGCGCTGTATGCGGCGTTTGTGATCTGGGGCTGGTATTTCATCCTGCTCGATTTCCACACCAACGAGATCGGGCATTCGTTCATGCACCGCGTCAACCTCGTGTTTCACGAGGCCGGGCACGTCATATTCATGGCGTTCGGCCAGTTCATGCATGTCCTGGGCGGCAGCCTCGGCCAGCTGCTGATGCCGGCGATCGTGATCGTGATGCTGGTCTACAAGAACCGGGACAATTTTGGCGGGTCTATCGGACTGTGGTGGTTCGGGCAGAGCCTCATGGATCTGGCGCCTTATATTAACGACGCGCGCGATCTGCAGCTGCCGCTGCTGACCGGGCACAGCCAGGACGTGCCCGAGACCCACGACTGGGCGAACATCCTGATCGACCTTAATCTGATCTACCACGAAAAGAAGATCGCGTTCGCCGCCGATGCCATGGGCACGCTGATCATGCTGCTGGCGATGGTATGGGGCGGTTACATTTTATGGCAGCAGTACCGCAATCTTGAAAGTAATGACTAAGAGCCCCCCTCTAGGCATATGGTGCACGCAACACATCTGAAACTCGTGACCCAGCCCGGCGGCGACCGCGCTGCCGGGTGGCTTGCCGCATTCGGCGCCGATTTCACTGAGTCCGACACGTTGCTGCTCAAGCGTGCGCTCGAATGGCTCGCGCCGCGCCTGGAAGGGCGCGCGCTCAAAAGCGGCGAGCCGGCGCTCGCGCATACGTTGGGCGCCGCTTCGATTCTGCGCGAGCTCAAGCTCGATACCGAGTGCCTCGCCGCGAGCCTGTTAGCGCAGGTCGCCGACGCGCGCGAAGCGGTGCTTGCGGTGCGCAATGCGTTTGGCGCACGCATCGCCGAGCTCGCCGAAGGCGTGGCGCGCATGGCGATGATCGAAAGCCTGGGCAGCCGCGCGTCGCGCGCCGGCGAAGAGGCGGCGCAGCTCGAGGGCCTGCGCAAGATGCTGCTCGCGATGGCGCAGGACGTGCGCGTGGTGCTGGTCAAACTCGCCGATCACACGCAGACGATGCGCTTCGTGGTCAAGTGCGACGACGTCCAGTTGCGTCACGACATGGCGCGGCTCGCGCTCGACATCTTCGCGCCGCTCGCCAACCGGCTTGGCGTATGGCAGCTTAAATGGGAGCTCGAAGACCTGGCGCTGCGCATTCTCGAGCCCGAGACTTACAAGCGCATTGCCAGGCTGCTCGACGAGAAGCGCAGCGACCGCGAGCGTTACATCGACGAGGTGATCGCGCGGCTGCGTGAGGAACTCGAGCGCTCGGGCGTCAGGGCCGAAATCAGCGGCCGGCCGAAGCACATCTACAGCATCTACCACAAGATGCGGCGCAAGGGCGTCGATTTCGATGCGCTCCACGACGTGCGCGCCGTGCGAGTGCTGGTCAACGACGTCAAGGATTGCTACACCGCGCTCGGCATCGTGCACAGCCGGTGGACGCCGCTGCCGAAAGAGTTCGACGATTACATCGCCAAGCCCAAGCGTAACGACTACCGCTCGCTGCATACCGCGGTGATCGGCCCGGAAGGCAAGCCGCTCGAGATCCAGATCCGCACCCATGAGATGCATCAACACTCCGAGCTCGGTGTCGCCGCGCATTGGCGCTACAAGGAAGGCTCGCACCGGGATTCGAGTTACGACGAAAGAATTGCGTGGCTGCGCCAGATCGTCGAATGGAAGGACGAGGTCGCCGATACCGGTGAGCTCACCGCGCAGTTTCGCAGCGAACTCTTCGCCGACACGATCTACGTGCTGACGCCGCAGGGCAGGGTGATCGATCTGCCGAAGGACGCGACGCCGATCGACTTTGCGTACCACGTGCATACCGACCTCGGCCACCGCTGCCGCGGCGCCAAGGTCGATGGCGCGATGGCGCCGCTCAATACGCCGCTCAAGAACGGCCAGCAGGTAGAGATCACGGCGGCGAAGCAGGGCGGGCCGAGCCGCGACTGGCTGAATCCCGCGCTGGGGTATCTGAAAAGCGCCGCCGCACGCGCCAAAGTGAGGCAGTGGTTCAACCGCCAGAACCACGAAGCCGCGGTTGCGCATGGGCGCGACATCGTCGACAAGGAGCTGCAGCGCCACCGCCTGACCGGAATCAATCTCGACAAGCTCGCGCAGCAGTTCGAGTTCGGCAAACTCGACGACTTTCTCGCCGAGGTCGGGCGCGGCGAGATCGGCCCGCGCCAGTTGCAGACTGCGCTGCGTGCCGATGGAGCGCCGCCAGTGCCGGTTGATGAGCAGCCGATCGTCAGGAAATCGCGCGCGCAACCGGGCGGCGTCCTGGTGCTCGGCGTCGACAAGCTGCTGACGGTGCCGGCCAAATGCTGCAAGCCGGCGCCACCGGACCCCATTATCGGTTTCGTGTCGCGCGGCCGCGGCGTGACGATACACCGCAAGAGCTGCCGAAATGTCGCGCGCCTGGCTGCCGAGCGGCTGGTCGCCGCGGACTGGGGCACGTCGGCGGATGCGACGTTTGCGGTCGATATCGTGGTCGAGGCGGGGGATCGCACCGGTTTGTTGCGTGACATCACCGAAATCCTGTCGCGCGAGCGCATCAACGTCACTGCGACCAATACCGCAAGCCGCGACGCTTCGGCGCGCATGCTGCTGACGGTAGAGATCAACAACCTCGAGCAGTTGAACCGCGTGCTGGCGCTGATCCGCGACGTGCCGGGTGTGGCGCACGCGGCTCGGCGCTAGTTCTAATTGACAACAGAGAAAATAAATGGAACCACGGATAAACACAGATAAACGCAGACAATTCTTGAATCAGAAATGACAGGGTATTGAGATGACGTTTATGGTTCGGATTAACGTGGAGGTTGGTTCTTAATTTTCCGTTTTCTTTGTATCCGTGTTTATCTGCGTTCATCTGTGGTTTCTGTTTTTCATTTCGCGCAGCGAAAACCGATGTTGTGATGCCCCGAGCGGGGGTTGCGCGAGAGAAAGCGCCCGCGTTGCGTCGTGGTGATTTCTTCCGCGGGCGAATCGTGCCCGCCGCCGCGCGTCGCGCGTACCGGGCCTGCTTTCAGATCTTCACGCCCGTCATTCGCATTGTAAGGGTAGGACCGATACGCGCTGCTGACCCATTCCCAGGCGTTGCCCGCGAGGTCGAGCACGCCGTACGGGCTCGCGCCGGCTGGAAATGCATCGACCGGCGCGGTGTCGTTGTAGCGTACCGCAAACTGCGCGCGCGTGCGGTCGGGCGGCGAGTTGCCCCACGGATATTTCCTGCCGTCGCTGCCGCGCGCCGCTTTTTCCCATTCGGCCTCGGTCGGCAGGCGCTTGCCGCGCCATGCGCAGTAATCGCGCGCGCCCGGCCACGACACCTCGACCACGGGATGGGTTTCGAAACCCAGGTCGGCGGTCCAGCGCGCGCCTTGCCTATGAATGCGCGCATCGGGATCGTCGTCGTCGAACAGCCGCTCGCCATTCGTGTTACGCGCGCCGGCCGCGTTGAGAAACTCGGCGAACCGCGCATTGGTAACTGGCAGTCGGTCGAGCTCGAATGCTGCAACGCTGACCTGATGCGCCGGCCGCTCGTCGTCGGGACCGTCATTGCCGCCCATCGTGAATACACCGGCCGGAATCGCAACCATCTCGTTGCGGCTCGGACTGTCCGCGCCCATCGCTGTTGCGCTCGCGAGCGCGAGCGCGCACAGAATGGCAATAAATCTCATGCGGCGCCTTCGACCACGATCATTTTTCGATTTCAGAGATGATGTAAACGGCCATGTTTTTTCCACGGATTGGGGCAATTACGCGTGTGCTGATTCAGAGCATCGCACTATATTGCGCAATCAGATTGGCGGCAACCCAGGGCCGGCCGGGCGCGAGACAAGGCCATGATTTATTTGAACCACCGTGCTAAAACGGGTAGAATCCACCGCTTTCAGGCGCGTAGCTCAGCTGGTTAGAGCACCACCTTGACATGGTGGGGGTCGTTG
>JACQOI010000111.1 GCA_016202615.1 Betaproteobacteria bacterium | reverse complement strand
GCCGGCAGCGCCGGCTCGGTGAGCGCGACGATCACCATGCCGGCGAGCGACAGCGCGAATACGCGCCAATACGGCGCAACATACTGCAACAGCCGCAAATAGAGCCCGGTGCTGGTCATGCGTTGCATGGGCGCAACAATAACAAACTTGAGCGCTAAATGAAAACGGCGCCCCGTTTGCGGCAAGACGCCGCCTGATCGTTGCCAGCCTGACTTATTACTTAAAAGCGTATTCGAACACAAGCGTGGCGTTACGCTCCGGCAGCGGGTAAACGTTGTAGCGATCGGCCACGAATTGGCTGCGCACCGCGTAGCTGTGGTATTTGCGGTCGAACAGGTTATTGATCGCCGCGGACAGCCGCCATGGGCCTTGCTCGTGCGTGAGCTTGAGATCGGCTACGGTATAAGACGGTATCGTCACTCCCAACGTGTTGCCTTCGTCGTTGTCCATGAACTGCTCGCCAACGTAGGTCACGGCCGCGCTCAAGCGCGTCTTTGGCACAAACATCCATGACGCGCCGAGATTGGCCTTGTGCTGCGGCACCAGCGGCACCTGTTTGCCGGCGATCACGACATTGGTCGCGGTGAATGCGCCGCCCGGCAGCACACCATCGCGAAACCGCGCGTCGGTATATGTGTAGGCGGCGCTGAGAGCGAGCGTCTTGACGGCGAGCCAGCGGCCTTCGAGTTCAAGACCGCGGCGCCGCGATGGCGGCAGGTTGGTGTTGCCTATGCCGGTCGTGAAAGCGTCGAGGTGGATTTCATCGCTGACGTCGATGTTGAACAGCGTCGCACGCAAGCTCCCACGCGCATCCTTCAGTTCCGCCCCGATTTCGGTCGAGCGGTTGATCTGGGGACGCAGGAATTGGAACTGCGCGGTGAAAACCGGTGTCGTCTCGTAGGTTTCGTCGACGTTGGCAAAACGATAGCTGCGACCGAGCTTGCCGATCAGCGCCACCGCCGGCGCCGACTGATAGCGCAAGCCGAGTTCGTAGGCGTATGCCGACTCGGACTGAGAATCGGCGGGCGCGCCCGATCCGAACGCGCCGCCGGGCGCACTCGGATCGAATACGTCGGCCGCGTTGATACGAAAGCGCTCGCTGCGCACGCCCGCGGCAAGTGTGGCGCGCGCGTTGAGGCGGGTCGTGTTATACAGGTAGATCGCGGCCGTCTCCTGCGTGGCGCTGACACTGTTGATCGGCTGGCTGATGGCAGCCGGTGAAATTGACTTGCGCAGGCGGTAATCCCAGTGGTACCAGTCGAAGCCCGCGACCAGCGTATTCTCGAGCCCGAATAGCGGCTGCGCGACACGCACGCGCGGCGTGAAAGACCGCACATCAAGACCGGTTTCGCGATAGTCGGGAAAGCCGCCAAAGTCGAAATACGAAACCTGGGCCTTGTCGCGATAGCCGGCGCCAATCACGAATTCGCCAAACGCAGTGCGTTGACGCCAGTCGAGTGTCAGTTGATTGCCGTTGCGCTGCGCGTAATCAAGCGGCGTCGGTGTGCCGCGGCGATCGGTTTCAAGCAGGTTGATGCCGGCGCTCGGTTGCACCATGCGCGCGCCCGGCAGGCGGATGCCCTGGCGGTCGCCGCTCGCCTTCAGCGCGATCTCGCCATTGTCGGTAAGCCAGCGCAGGTCGGCCAGCGCGTTGCTTTGCCGGTTCCGGTTGTTGGCGCGGTAGCCGTCGGATTCGTGGTTGCTGGCGGTGAAATTGATGCCGGCGCGGCTGCCAAGATAGTTGGCGTTGAGTTGCGTTTCGAGGGTGCCGTAAGAGCCGGCGCGCGCCGAGACCACGGCCGTCGGCTCCCCCGCCACCGGCGAGCGCGTGATGATGTTGATCACCCCGGAGCTCGCGCCGTCGCCGTACAGCACCGCACCGCCGCCGCGCACGATTTCGATGCGCTCGATCGCCGCAAAAGGGATTGCCGACCATTGCACGCCGGACAGATCGATATCGATGACGCGACGCCCGTCGACCAGGATCAGCGTGTTCTGCGCGCCGGTGATGCCGAAGCCGCGCAAGTCAACGGTTGTCGTCGCGGCGTTATTACCGAAGAAATCGTGGATGGTTATACCCGCCTGCCCGGCCAGAAGGTCGGGCAGCGTTTTCGCGGCGCTCTGCTTGATGTCTTCTGCCGTGATGACGGTTACGTTGACCGGCGTATCGACATACCGGTCTTTAAAGCGCGTCGCGGTTACGACCACTTCGTCGGCGAATATCAGCGGCTTTTGCTGCTGCGCGTAGCCTGGCACTGCCGCGGTTAATGCAACGATAAAGCCGACGGAAGGGATAAACCTGTGACGGAATTTGAAGCAAGGCTGCATGATATTTCCTCGAGTTACGCATGCCCGCCGCATGCGGATTGTTGGCACGAGGAAATACCGGGGAGAAAACTGAATTCGGACCGCAACCGGCATCTGAACACCGCCTCCCCGCGGCATTTCCTTACCCAGCGGTTCGAGGCCGGTCTACGGGCTCGCGAGTTTTGACGCGCCGCCTTCCCGAGCCGTGAAGCTCAGTGGCGTTTGGCGCGCCCACGCTCGCTTACCGTTGCGGGGGCAGCACAGGAATTGAAAGACAGCCGTCAGCTATCAGCGGTCAGCCGTCAGCCAAGACCGGCAGCTAATCCGAGGCGGTTTCACGCTGAAAACCGAGCGCTGACCGCTGCTTTTCTCACCTGTTTCCCGATTATCCCGGCTGAAGACATCAGCGCGGGCACCTGAAACCGTGTTGCCGTCAGCGCGAGCTGCGCGGCAACAGGCCGATTCTACCCCGGATCAATTGCGCGAAACCAGCCCCCAGGAGTTTGTCGGACTTAGCCCCGACAAACTCCTTTTAGCAGCCTGTACGGACTGTTAAGTCCGACAGGCTGCTAGCGTTGCTCAGTTCCCCGGCGTGCCGCGCCAGCACATACCGTGCCGCACTTCCAGCACCGGGGGCGTATGCTGCGGGGCAATATCAGCGACAGGGTCAACAAAATCAGGGGCGTGGCTCACCCGGGGCCCAAGGTTTTGATATCAAACCACATTCATAAAATAGCGTTAGGTGTTGACTTATCAGGATTTTTAAAACTATAGTGTCGGGATATGGACGCCGAACTCAAGTCGCTCGAAGAAAAAGTCAACCAGTTCGTCACGCTGTGCCAGCGGCTGCGTGCCGATAACCATCAATTGCGCCAGCAACTCGCTTCGGCGCAGAACGAAAACAAGCAATTGTCGGGAAAAATCGGCGACGCCAAAACCCGGCTCGAGACGCTCCTCACTCAGATCCCCGAAGAAGAGGCATGAACGCTGACGCCAAAGGCATGCAGATCAGCATCATGGGACGCGAATTTCGCGTCGCGTGTACGCCTGACGAACAGAAAGCCTTGCTGGAGGCGGTCGATTACCTGAATCGCAAGATGCAGGAAATCAAGGAGCAGGGCAAGGTCACCGGGCTTGATCGCATCGCGGTCATGGCCGCGCTCAACATCTCGCACGAATTCCTGACCACGCGGCTCGGCAATTTTGACGTGTCCGAATTTAAGCGTAGAATGGCCAGCATCGAGACAACGCTTGATCAGGCACTCGCTGACCAGGAAAAGTTGTTCTAGCCGGTCGGCGGCGGGGCCGGCTGCAGGTTAATCCCCTGCGGTGTTCGTCAGGGCCTTAAATTCTTTGAACCAATAGTTGCTCTGGTTGCGGCCTTAAGCAGCGCTGTTGTGCGCATCCTTCTTCGGAAGCGCCTGATGCGCTCGGTAAGCGACCACCTTGAACCAGCGGTTCAAGATGCCGGCCCAACGGCATCTGCGGGGGACCAGTTAAAAAAATGCGGCTGTGCGCCGCATTTTTTTTGGTGATGAATGATGAGTTATGAATGATGAATAGTAGGTAAGACTATCCTTACTCATCACCGCTCACCGCTCACCGCTCACCGCTCACCGCTCACCGCTCGCCGCTCGCCGCTTACCGCTTACCGCTCACCGCTTACCGCTCACCAAGAATATGCGTTACTGGCTGATGAAGTCCGAGCCCGATGAGTTCAGCAT
>JACQOI010000113.1 GCA_016202615.1 Betaproteobacteria bacterium | reverse complement strand
TGCCCTTATTGGCTTCCTCGCGGGCGAAGCCGGCCTGGCTTTCTACTCGGTATCCGCGACCTTACAGCATGTAAAAGCCGGGCGGCTCCGAGCGCTTGCCACCACCGGCGAGAAACGCTCCCCGTCACTTCCCGATCTGCCCACCGTCGCTGAAGCCGGGGTGCCCGGGTTCGAAGCCGGTTCCTGGGCTGGCGTGCTCACCCCGGCCGGAACCTCCAAGTCCATCATTGCGAAACTTCACGGCGAGCTCACGCGCATTCTGCAGCTCGCGGAAGTAAAGGAACGGCTCGCCGCGATCGATTTCGAGCCCGTGGGAAACACGCCGGAGGAGTTCGGCACGATCATCAAGAACGAAGTGGTGAAGTGGGCCAAAGTAGTGAAGGAGTCCGGCGCGAAGGTGGACTAGCGTGCCGCTATCTTATTGCCCCAAGTACTCGATTACGTGCAGGCCGGTCCCGGCGCGGTCAGTTATATAAGCCAGACCTCTGTAATCGATATCAACGTCATTAGTCTGAATTACTGTCTTTAACCGCGGCACGGTTGTTGCCGTTGTCTTCGGGATGTAATACCCGACTTCTTGCATGTCATATGGGTCAGACAGATCCAGTATTCTTAATCCTGCGCTGAAATACGCGACATAAAGAAGGTTCTTGTTATCTTTGAGCGAGTAGAGTTTGCCGTCTCTTGTCTCCGCGAATTGATGCGGACCAAAGCGGCCTCCTCTTTGGCAGAAATCGCCATCCGGAACCTTGAACGTATCTACGGTGATTGGGTTGTTCCACGCACTTACATCAAGCATGAATAACGCTTTTCTTACTTCTTGACCTAGATACCCCGCATCGCTGGCTTCGTTTACAAAAACAATAAAATCTCTGATGTCACCAAAACCCGGGGTGAAGTTAGGACATCTTACCCCGTGGAATGGCATCGAGGTATGGGGACCGTTTAAGGGTGGCTCGATGGTGAAATCAAGAATCGTCGTCGGGTTAGATATGTTGCTGATATCCAGGACAGCCACATTTCCGCCTCTGGGATAGGACAAGTAAACCTTCTTGTTTGCCATGTCCACCACCGGATGGTGCAAGCTCAGCCCTGTACCACCCGGGTCGGGCTCCGTCAGCTTTTGACCAGGAAGCCAGTGATTGGATACGTACTTCGGTTGGGAGGGGTTTGACAGGTCCCAAATCACCAGATGCCCGCCCGGGCGGAAACCCGGCTCGCCCGCAGAGCCAAAGTATAAGCCGGTAGACTCATCCCACCAGCCTTTATGAGCAAAAGTCAGCGGCCCGGCGGGTGTCTCAGCAACACTGGAAACAAATACCGGATTGGACCGGTCGGTGATATTAAAAACTTGAAAGTCCCAAGCTGTTGCGGTCTCATGATTCCGGATCAAGTAATCATTTCCATCACGATAATTTTTCACGACTTGGACGGCGCGGCAATTTGCTCCCGGAGCGCCTGGTATGTGGGCGACTATTGTGGGATTCTTGGGCTCGGAGACATCCAGTATTGAAGTCCCGTTGTCCTCGGATTTCCCGGTCAGAGGGTTAATCCGGTTTCCCGGATGGTGCCCAACGTAGCACCAGTCTCCTTGCAGCGCCACCTGTAAGGTTTCGCGTCCTTGCAGGTCGCTGAACCCTACGAGTCGAGTGCGATACGATTCACTGGCATGTACCCCTTGAGTTTGCATCGATGGCCTCCCATGACTGGCGGAAATTTGTCTCGTCACATCCTACCCGCTCCGCGATATTGTAGTACTTTATCGGTAGGTTTTGTTAATCAGCCGGGGAGAAAGCTCACTCAGCAGCTTGTCTGCCTCGACCAGAACACATCCCAATCGCAGGTATTGTTATCCTTGCGTGCAATATTACCACCGTCGGATGCAAAGGATCTGCTCACTGAAAAAACCACAAGGATGCGAAGCATGGACAAAAAAGATAGCTGTTCTCGGCGCCGGCGCAATCGAGAGGACACTGACCCCAATGTCATTACCTTAAGCCTATTCCGGCATGTAGGGTGCGCCCCGCGCACCGGTTCGCGCGGTGGTGCGCAGAGCGCACCACTACAGGAATTGTTGGGCGCTCGCATGCGACGTACTTAAGGTAGCGCCATGGGACACTGACCCTCAAGCCTGCCGCAAGGGAGCCGGAGTAGACGGATGGGCGGCGCGGTTTTCATATCGGAAATTGACTCGGCCCCGTCATTCATTTAGGCTCGTGGAACCGAGACGACAAATCGAGGTAATAATAAAGGACAGACTGAGCTGTTCCCCAACGAGCCATCGGAGGCGGAATGAGCAAGGTAAGTCTTGGCCTTCTTGCCGTTTAATGCTTTAACACCAGACGATTCGAGACACCCCATGTCCACCATCAGACAAGAACCGAGTGACTCCATCTCGTCGCCAAGCCAGGTCACACCGCAGCGTACCGGCGCAACGGCGTGGCCGGATAAGACGCTGCCGCGGGCCCTGCGCAGGATGCTCGCGCTGGAGGATTTCGAGACAGCGGCGCGCCGGTATCTCCCGCGTCCGATCTTCGGCTACGTCTCGGGCGGAGCCGAAGCGAATGTTTCGCTGCGCGCGAACCGGGTCGTATTCGATGAACTCGCTTTCGTGCCACGGGTGCTGGTGAATGTTTCCGGGCTTACGCAGAAGACGACCCTTTTCGGACGCACCTACGATGCACCCTTCGGACTTGCACCGATGGGCGGGAGCGCCATGGTGGCCTACCAGGGCGACCTCGTGCTCGCCCGCGCCGCAGCCGAAGCTAACATTCCGATGATCCTGAGCGGCGCCTCGCTGACTCCGCTCGAGCGGGTTGCGGAGGTCGGGCGCACTGTTTGGTTCCAGGCCTATCTTCCCGGCGAGACCGGCCCCATCACGGAGCTCGTCAACCGAGCAGCGCGCGCCGGGTTCGACACGCTCTGCCTGGCCGTCGATGTGCCGGTAGAGGGCAACCGCGAGAATAATGTGCGTAACGGTTTCAATATGCCGCTGCGGCCCACCCTGCGCCTTGCGTGGGACGGCATTACGCGTCCCCGCTGGCTCCTGGGCATGTTTGCGCGCACGCTGCTTTTGCATGGCATGCCGCACTACGAGAACATGGGCCAGAGACTCCCCCTTCTTTCCCGTACCGAAGAGCGCCAGAGGGGGCTGCGCGACCAGCTTTCCTGGCCCCATGTCGAGTTGATGCGGCGCCTTTGGAAAGGGCGTCTCGTGATAAAAGGGATACTCGACAAGGAAGATGCCCGCATCGCCCGCGAGAGCGGTGTCGATGGCGTCATCGTGTCGAATCATGGGGGACGCCAGCTCGACGGTGCGGTCGCACCGCTGCGCGTGCTGCCCGGGATAGTTTCTCAGGCGGGCGCGATGACCGTAATGATGGATAGCGGCATTCGTCGCGGGACCGACGTGCTCAAGGCACTGGCTTTGGGCGCGCACTTCGTGTTTGTCGGCCGGCCGTTCCTCTACGCGGCCGCCATCGCCGGCGAGGCCGGCGTGCACCACGCAATCAAGCTGCTGCGGGACGAAATTAACCGCGACATGGCGCTGGTCGGCATCACAATACTCGCTGACATGCGGCGGGAGCGCCTCATGGACGCGCGAAGCTTTGTTGAATTCGCTCAGTAAAGTGCGCGATATGAACAAGCCAGTAGGGCACGGTGTGAACAAGGCTATAGACAGCATTCAGGAACGGCTTACGAGCTATGCGTGCGATCTGAATTACGATGGCCTCTCTCCGGAGGCGATTCGCGCCGCCAAGGTGCGCGTAATCGACGTCCTCGGCGCCCTGATCGGCGGATTCTTCGGTGAGCCCTGTCGCGTCACCCGCAACCTCGCAGCTCAAATGCCTGACCCTGACGGCGCGACTGTCATCGGCACACGGATGAAGACGACGCTCGACATGGCGGCGTTCGTAAACGCCACCACCGCGCGCTATTCGGAGATGATTGATTCCTACCATTGGCCGGGCAGCTCCCACGGCCACGCGGGCGAAACCGTGACACCGGTGCTCGCCGCCGCCGAGCACGCGCAAGTCGGCGGACGCGAGTTCATCACCAGTGTCGTCCTCACCTATGAGGTCTTCTGCCGTGTTTCCGACGTATTTCACAACCCGGGCTTCGACAGCACAAACTTCGGTTGCCTCTCCACCGCTGTGGCGGCGGGCAAGCTGCTGGGTCTCTCGCCCAACAAGCTCTCGCACTGTATCTCGATGGCGGTCGTGCCCAACATCATTCTGAAACAGGTGAGGAAGGACCGTCTGTCGATGTTCAAGGCGGTAGCTTCCGGACAGGCGGGCCGGGCGGGCGTGTTTGCCGCGATGCTGGCGCGGGCGGGGATGGAGGGCCCACACCTGCCCTTCGAGGGCAAGGCGGGCTGGTGCGAGCACGTGGCTCGGAAACGGTTCTCGCTCAACACCCTGGGCGGCAACGGCACGGCCTTCAAGATACTGGATACGCAGATCAAGATCCGGCCGTCCGAGGGCAACGCAATATCATGCATTTTGGCCGCCGAGAAAGTGGCACCACTCAAGAACATCAAGGAGGTGAAGCAGGTCACTGTCGAGGTCCCCAAGTACGCCAAGGAGGCCGTGGGCACCGGCGAAAACCCCTGGAACCCGCACTCGAAGGAGGATGCCGATTACAGCGCCCCTTACGTCGTCGCGGTGACCCTGATGGATGGGACGGTGACGCCGCGTTCGTACAACGACGCCCACCTCTCGAATCCGGAGTTGCGCGCTTTGATGCAAAAGATAGAAGTGGTCGAGAACGAGGAGTTCACGAAAGCCTATGAGCGGTTGCCACAGGAGCACCGCACGCGTGTCACCGTGGTGACCCGCAGCGGCGAGCGGCTGGTGGGGAAGGCGGGCGGCGACCAGGACGATATGGCGGTGCCAAAGAGCGACGCGCAGATCGAGGGGAAGTTCCGTGGGCTCGCCGAGGACGTTCTGGGCGCAAAGCGCGTAAACACCATCCTTGACCGCCTCTGGCACCTGGAAGAACTGGGAAACGTAGCCGAAATCCCGTCAGCCTTCGTCCTCGACTGACATGGGCAGCATCATGAATTGTCGTTTGTGAAGTAAACTAATGTTCGGCATCATCAACTGAACTCGGGAGTAAAACATTTGGCTTTCTTCGCGCCGCGGCTAGACCGTATCAAGCACTCTCCAATCGCCGCTGCGACGCAGAGGGTGCGCGAGTTACAGGCTCAGGGCCGCGACATCATCGGGCTCACCATCGGCGAACCGGATTTTGCGACGCCAGACAACGTTAAGCGCGCGGTGGTTGAGGCGATGGCGCGCAACGAGACGCGCTATACCAACGCTGACGGAACCGACGAACTCAAGGAGGCGGTGCGCACGAAGTTCAGGCGTGAGAACGGGCTCGACTACGCGCGGGACCAGGTCACGATCGCTAACGGCGCGAAGCAGATTGTTTTCAACGCCATGATGGCGACGCTGACGCCAGGCGACGAGGTGCTGATACCAGCGCCTTTCTGGGTTTCTTATCTCGACATGGCGCTACTTGTCGATGGCACGCCGAAAGTAATCGTATGCAGCGAGGAGAGCGGGTTCAAGCTCACGCCCGCGCAGCTCGATGCGGCAATTACTCCACGCACCAAATGGTTCGTGCTTAACTCGCCCTCCAACCCGACGGGCGCGGCATATAGCCGCACCGAACTCAAGACGCTGGCGGACGTGCTGCTGCGGCACCCGCAGGTGTGGATATTGTCCGACGACATCTACGAGCATTTGCTGTTTGATGATCGTGAGTTTGCGACCATTGCCCAAGTCGAGCCGCGGCTCTTCGATCGCACGCTGACGGTGAATGGCGTATCAAAAACCTATTCGATGACGGGTTGGCGCATCGGTTATGCTGGCGGGCCAAAGGAACTGATACGCAACATGGCCAAGCTACAGTCGCAAAGCACGTCCAATCCGTGCTCGATCAGTCAGGCCGCCGCCGTGGAAGCGCTGACCGGCCCGCAAGAATACGTGCGCATGCGCGCGCTGGAATTTCAGCAGCGGCGCGACGTGGTCGTCGCCATGCTTAACGCGGCGCCGGGATTGAAGTGCCGCACCCCGGACGGTGCGTTTTATACGTATCCGAGTTGCGCGGGCGCGCTCGGCAGCAAAACGCCGAACGGCAAAATGCTTGCCACCGAGCAGGATTTCGTGATGTATCTGCTCGACAATGGCGTCGCCAGCGTCCAGGGCGAAACCTACGGCTTGAGCCCCTATGTGCGTTTGTCCATCGCCACCGACCTCGATACATTGAAGGAAGCCTGTGGGCGCATTCAACACGCGTGCGAGGCATTGAGCTAACCCTAAATGCGAAGCACGGCAAGCCTGTTGTGCACGGTTTGCACTATGCTCATAGCGACCAACAGCGATGCCTTGCCGTTCGCGGGTGTAATGTTATTTGCGAGCTCGATGTTGAGCGTCCCGCACGCGCCCTCCGCCTCGATATGGTGGATGTCTGTGTTGATGGACGGATCAACCCAGAGCTGCACGCGCGTCATCTGAAAGCCTACGCCTGCGAGCGCCAGGGTCGCCGTCACGTTGGCCTTGCCGGGAAACATGAGCGCAGCGCGTTCCGCCGTATCGTCGAAGAAGAGCCTGGGTTCGCGCACTGCGGAGAGATCGATCATGGATTCAGCCACGGTGCCCGACCAGGCACGCGGGCTCTTGCGGGTCACATACGCCACGCGCGAGAGGCCTGCATGACGCGCCGCAGCGACCACGTCGATTGCGCCGATGGCGCCGGCTGGTATTTCCAACGATGCCCCCGTGCGGCGCGCCGTCGTCCACAAACGCTCGCGGTAATCCGCGTCGGCCAGCACCCCTACAGAGACGGCGATCAAATCGACGCCGGCGGCCAGCACGGGTTCCGCATATTGCCGAAAGGCGGCATGGCTTGCACATTCAATGACGAGCTCGGGTTCGAGCGCGAGCAGCGCCTGCGCTGAATCCACGACAGGCACCTCGCCGAGCGCAACGCGAATGCAGTCGCGTCGAGTCGGACGCGCCGCGACGCCGACGAACTGAATACCGGCGTCCCCGCGGAGGTGCTTCGCCACGAGACCGCCGAGGCTGCCGAAGCCGATCATAGCGAGCCTCATCGACGAGGCCCGCTGCAAGACATCGAGTGGCCGGCGCCTCGAACGTTACGCCACGCTGGCCCCGCCATCTATGCACCACGTTTGGCCTGTGACATAGGCGGAGGCGTCCGAGGCCAGGTACAGCGCTAGCAGGCCCACCTCTCGCAGGCGGCCAACTCGCCCCAAAGGCACCCCCGACGCCTGAGCCTCACGGCGGTAATCCTCGGGCGTCATCTGCACCGGATCAGGGAAGGAGCCGGGGGCGATGGAGTTCACGCGCACGCCGAAGGGCGCCCACTCCAGGGCCGTGGCCTCGGTGAAGCTCACCACGCCGGCCTTGGCGGCGGCGTACGCGGAGATAGGCTTCCCGGCGGCGTAGGCGGAGCGTGCCGCCCTTGCCTGCAAGGCGGCGGTGCCCGAGATGTTGATAATGGAGCCGCGCCGCCGCTGCAAGAAGTGGGAGCCAAAGGCCTTGCACCCCGTGAAGGCTTGAGTCAGGTTCACGTCCAGGATGAACCGCCATTCCGCTTCGGTCATCCCTTCTTCCGTCCGGCCAGGCCGGCGCACGATGGGCTTCCCGATAGAATCCCCTACGCAGTTCACCAGCACGTCAACGGCGCCAAAGGAGTCCAGCACCTCACCGGCTAGGCGCTCCATGTCATCATACTTTGTAGCGTCGGCGGCGTAAGCCACAGCCTTGCCTCCCAAGGACGAGATCTCGCTGGCGGCGGTTGAGGCGCTCTTGATATTTAAGGAAGCGATGGCAACTTCAGCCCCCGCCTCCGCAAGCACAAGGGCAATGGCCTTCCCTATGCCGCGGGCGGCTCCTACCAGCATGACCTTCCGGCCCGTCACATCATACTCAGGTATGTTCATAGCTTATCTAGTCGATGCGGACGTTGGTTGCCGTGACGACCTTCTGCCACATGTCGATCTCGCGCTTAATGAATGCTGCGGTCTGCTCGGGCGTCAGCACCAGAGGTTCCATCGCCAGGTCGGAGAGGCGTTCGATGTACCCAGGTCGCGCGAGCACTTTGTTGTGTGCAGTTACGATCCGGGCTTGCACGGCAGCGGGGGTCTTCACCGGCACGGCGATGGCCCACCACGTGCTCGATACGATGCCCGGCATGCCGAGTTCGGAGAACGTCGGCGTGTTCGGGAGCGGTGCCAGACGACGCGTGTGCGAGGCCGCGAGAGCCAGCAGCTTGCCGCTCTTCACGTGCACTAACACAGCCGACAGGTCGTTTACCATCATGTCCACTTCGCCCGCCAGCAATGCGACCGTCGCCGGCGCACCCCCTTTGAACGGTACGTGCAGGATGTCAATCCCGGCGTGATACTTGAACAGTTCGCCTGCCATGTGGACGACTCCGCCGGTGCCAGAGGTCGCGAACGTATACTTGCCGGGCTGCTGCTTCGCCATCGCGACGAGTTCTTTCACGCTCTTTGCCGGAAGGCTTACGCGCACAGCCAGCACGTGCGGTGCGTTTGCGACGAGGCCGATGAGCGAGAGGTCGCGGAAGACGTCATAAGGCAGATTCTTCATTAGTATGGGGATGATCGTGAGGCTGCTGCCCGCACCGAACAGCAGCGTATAACCGTCCGGGTTAGACCGTACGGCGGCATCGGTGCCGATGATGCCGGAGGCGCCGGATCGGTTATCGATCACGACCTGCTGGCCCCAGAGGTCCGTAAGATGCTGCGAGTAGAGTCGCCCGACAAAGTCCGCGGGGCCGCCCGCCGGGAAGGGGATCACCATCCGCATCGTGCGTGTCGGGAATTCCTCGGCCCCAAACGCTAAGCCTGTCCAGACGCAGGCAATTAACGCCGCGACGGCCCGCCAGCGCGTGACGCGTCCTCGGTTGGAAGAAAGCTGTGGCTTAAGCGCTCGTATCGTCATTTTGCTGCCTCCTCGTTCGTGGTGCATTAAGCTGTGCCCCTGTGCGGTCCGCGTGCATCCCTCGGCGGCGACGCGGCGGTTTCCCGGCCGGCTGCCGGTCCTCCAGCTCGTACTCGGCAAACGCCTCGCGCGCTGCATGAAACCCGCTCAGGCACGCGTAGACGCCAGCGTAGACATAGACGTGCAGCCCGCATACCACCGATTCTGCGCTTGGTCCACCCCACCCGCAAGCACTAGTCTTTTCCGATGGGGTATGAGTCCGAACGGGTAGCTGGGATCGATCATGATGCGAGGCATGGTGATCGATATGAACGACCACGGATTACATACGTTGGCGCGGCTGCGCGCCTTTCTCGATGGGGCGGTGGCGGTCGATTTTTCGGTGGCCGCCGAAGTTTTTAATCAGCGGGATCGAAATCGCGATCGCCTCGATTTTTTCAGTTTGCATAAATCTGAGTGAGCCGCCAAGACGCCAAGAACGCCAAGAAAAAGCGGGAGAGGAGTGAAGCGAGAGGCGGGAAGCGAACGACAGCAAAAATCCATACGGCTTTCGAGGCGATCTGCCATCCTTGGTCAGAAGACCAGGGGCAACAAGCGGACTGTGGTTTGCGCCTCGTTCACGCGGTCCGCTCCCCGGTTGTCTTCGGTATAGAGCAGCAGCGGGTCGGCGCCGGCGCGGCGGCCGCTGACCATCTCCACCGAGGCTAGCCAGTTTGCCGACTGTGAATCCGCCTTGGGGACGTGGCGGACGGCGAGAATCTCGAGCGTGGCCGCGTCCAGACGCATGCAGACCAGATTCTGGGCGGGGCTGGTCCACGCCGGATCCGGCGCCACTGTCGTCACCACTATAACGTGACCTGCTGGGTCCAAGGTCACGAGGCCTTGGGAGTTGATTTGCCAGCCTGCCCGCTCCGCAACCGCCGCGGCGGTCAGATCGGCCGCACGCCACTCACCGCCGCGGCCGCGCTGCCACAGGGTCAGCGTCCCCATGCGCGCGTTCCGGATGGCACAGACCACGTCGCCGTCCGGCGTGACGCAGAGGTTACCCGGCCGCAGATCACCCGCCGGATCGCGCTCGATCATGGCCGCGTCCTCAATCCCCAGCGGCGTCGCACTCACCACCCGGCCGTCGTCGTGATGCCAGCCGGTCATGCCGTTGGCGCTGTACAGATGCGTCACCCCTTGGCTCTTGGGCGGCTCGGTTTCGCGGGCGAAGGTCTTGTAATACTCCACCACCAGATGCACCACGCCGTCCGGTCCGAGCGCCACGCTATTGGTAGTGAAGGTGTATCGATCCGCCGAGGCCTGCGCAAGCAGCAGCGGCATGCTCCAGCCGTGCGCCCCTGCCTCGAGCCGCTGCAGCATCACCCCCCAGCGGGCATTGACGCCCGTATGCCGATAGGCGAGCACCAAGCTGCCATCCGCCTGGGCGACCAGACTGGGATAAGTCGCCCCCACACCTACGCTTTGAGGCAGCGACCAGCTTGCCGGGTCCGTCGGGTTGTCCGTCCAGCGATGGATGAAGCCGCCGCTGCCGTGCGCACCGCACACCGCGTGCAGTCGACCGTGCGGTGTCACCGCCAGCGCGCCGCCGCAATGATTGTCGACCCCTTGCGCGATGGCATAGGCCTGCAGCACCCGGCCGGTGCCGGCGTCCACCTGCGCCAAGATGCAGCGGTGCCGCCGGTCCAGCCAAGTTACGAACAGCCCCGCCGCATGGCGCGCCACCCGGTTCGACATATGATAGGCCGTCGCCCGATCGCAGCCCTCGCGGCTCAGCTCAATACCGATCTCCATGACAATCTCCGGTAAAGGTGGAGTCCACTCAGACCCCCGCCAATCTACCGCTTCGCTACTCGACTTTTATTTTTGCTGACTCAATCAACTTGGTATTCTGCGCGATTTCGCTACGAATAAACGCCGCAAATTGTTCCGGTGTACTGGCCTGCGGCTCGAGACCGAGCTTATTAAGCGATTCCGTTGTCTCGGGAGAGTTGACTATCTTGTCGATCACCGCGTGAAGCTGTGCGATGATGTTTTTCGGCACGCCTGCCGGCACGATCACGCCAGTCCAGCCAGAGCGAACGTAACCACGCAATCCCGACTCGCTGAGCGTGGGTATCGACGGCTTCAACGCCGAGCGCTTCTCGGTGGTGACCGCGAGCCACCTGACCTTGCCCAGCAGAGACAGCGCCGAAGTGATGTCGGGAAAGCCCATATCGACCTGACCAGACGCGGCTGCGACGGAAATCTCCGACCCCCCCTTATATGGCACGTGCAAGATGTCCACCTTGGCCATCGACTTGAAAAGCTCACCCGCAAGATGCCCCGCCGTGCCGACACCCTCGGACGCATGACTGAGTTTGCCTGGGTGTGACCGTGCAAGCGCAATCAGCTCCTTGACGTTGCGCGCCGGCACCGACGGATGAACGATGAGCACCAACGGCGTGGTCGACACCCTCGACACCGGCGCGAAATCACGTTCCAGGTCATAGGGAAGCTTGGCGCGCAGCGCCGACAAAATACTGGTAGAGGACGGTAACAGCAGCAGGGTATAGCCGTCTGCGGGCGACGTGGCAACCCTCTCGGTCGCTATCGCGGTACTTGCCCCGGGGCGATTTTCGACGACCACAGGCTGGCTCAATTGTTCAGATATTTTTTGCGCAAGCATGCGCGCTACAAGGTCACTTGAGCCGCCTGCGGCAAACCCCACAAGCAGGCGAATCGGCTTAACGGGATAACTTTGCGCAAAAGAATTAAATATCGACAAGCTAGCGCACGCGACGATTCCCGCAAATACAAATAGGTGTCGCCCCGGTTTCCTCATGACTTTTCCTCCTTATTCCAAAAATTTACGCCATCTCCATAATCGCCGCCACGCCCACTTTTTTGACAACGGTACGTCAGTTTACTTTTCCGGTCAAGACACCGCACTAACTTACCAGAGAGACCCTCCCGGCTCTGCCGGGGTGTCAGTAAATGCTCCCTGTGTTAACATTTTTAATTTCGTTACCAAGGGGTTGCACACGCATGGAACTCAATCTCAATGGACGCACAGCACTAATAACTGGCGGCTCGCGCGGCATCGGCTACGCAACCGCGCAGATGCTTGCCGCCGAGGGTTGCCATCTACATCTCGCCTCGCGCAGCGTCGCTGATCTTAAGTCGGCGCGCAGCAAGCTCGCCGCAGCGCATCGTGGCAATGTCAGCATCCATCCGCTCGACATGTCGGTTTCTGCCAATGCGGTCAAGCTCGCGAAAGCGTGCGGTCCCGTCGACATCCTAATCAACAATGCCGGCGCGATACCGCAGGGCACAGTCACCACCATGGACGAGGGAACATGGCGTAAGGCATGGGACCTGAAAGTATTCGGCTTTATCAACCTGACGCGCGAAGTTTACCGCGACATGTGCACCAGGAAGCGCGGCGTCATCGTGAACGTCGTCGGCATCGGCGGCGAGCGCCCAACCGCAAACTACCTTGCCGGGAGCATGGCGAACGCCAGCTTGATGGCAATGTCGCGCGCGCTGGGGGCGGAAAGCGTCGAATACGGCGTGCGTGTTTTCGCGGTCAATCCCGGCGCGATCGAAACCGACCGTTCGGTGGTGCCCTTTAAAACGCGCGCCAAAGCCGAGCTCGGCGACGAAAACCGCTGGCGCGAATTGACCACCGGCTTTCCGTTTGGCCGGCTCGGGACCGCCGCTGAACTCGCGGCCGTGATTGTATTTCTCGCTTCCGACCGCGGTTCTTATGTCAGCGGCACGGTCGTCACCGTCGACGGAGGCGCGACTGGCCGCAATTACGTCTACCCGCCGTTCGGTGGTGCCCTTGATAACGCGCCAGAGCCGAACTCGGCAAGGAAAACCGCTGCGCGGGGCAAAAGAGGTTGATGATTTAAACTAACGCACGCAATCTGCCGGACTTGCGCCGAGCTTACGCGGCGCGGCAAATATAAAACGCGCATCACAGTCCGACGGCTCCCCAGTCACACGGTAGCAACAGGCGTCACCGGCGAGCCCGCCGCCCCAGGCATGCGCAGCGGCGGCGCGGTCAGCAGGAAGCGGCTGCGACGGTTCTGCCGCAGCCATGCCGCGAGTTCCGTCAGGTACCACAATTCGCCGAGGTGTATCCCCAGCTTGACCAAACAGTGCTCGTGCAGCGGCAGCTGCGGCCCGCGGTGAGGCAAGCGCGGATCGGCGCCGAGCGCAGCTGACCGTTCCACGGCGTGATTATCGGCGGCGATCGCCGCCACGCCGATGTCCGCGATCCATTCGAGCAGCCGCTTGTCGTAGCCGTCGAGCACGGCGCATTTTGTCTTGATCGAGTTGTCGAGCCTGCCGTCGGCATCGCGGATCAACTGCCCGAGGCCGGTGTGGAGGCAAAGGATGTCGCCCCTCTCGACCGTCACCGCGTCGTCTTTCATGACGCGCTCGAACATGTCCCCGGTCACGTCGACGCGCTCGTCCCCGAAATGGTGGCGCAAGTCGATCATCACCGCGCGGCCCTGCACGCCGGTCGCGGCCATTTCCGCCGCGGAGAGCGCAACCGCCCCGAGCTCGCCCTGGATGCCGCGGCCGGCCCCATCGACGACCTGGAACCCGTTGTAGGACACCTTCTCGGCGACGCCGTCGCCGTCCGCATCGAATAGCGTGCCTTTGTGGGCTAACGCGTCCCAGTGCGTCGAGTACTGGGTATACAGCATGATCGCCTCGTCGGAACCAACGTCGGTATAGCGCGAGTCGGCCTCGTTCATGGCGAGGTTGAAATAGACGTGGCCGCCGCGCTTCACGGCATGGAACACCGGCGGCTTGCGAGCCGGACTGAGGACGCTACCGCCCGGCCGGTCGAGCGGGTGCGAGAGGCAGAACACCTCGCCCGTCTTCACCTCCTGCAGCGCGCGCAGGCGGCGCTCCGCGGTCAAGAGATTCATCCGCCCTCGTTGATCGTTGTCCCCGAACTCGCCCCAGTTCGACCCCTCGGGCCGCTCTTGCCAGCGTTTAGCCATGAGATCCAGCCTCCAGAAAAATCGCAAGAGCTGGATTATGTCATCTTTTGTGGCCCTCCTTCATGCCCAAGAATCCCCCAGTCACTCGTCGCCTGCCACAAGTCAGCGCTTCTTATCACTGGGCAAGTCTCAGCGATCGCGGACGCATTGACGTAATACGCCCGTAAAGGGGACGCACCCCAATGCATCTACTCAGCCAGGCCATTGCGAGCGGCGGGCTGTTTAGCAATCTCAATCCGCGTTGGAAATATGCTAGCCCTTCAGGCTCATACCATATTGGAAGAGACTATTGACTTGGCCTGCGGGTGGACTAAGATTTGAGAATCGGCATCTTCAATCACCCAGGCGACCACGCCAGGAGGCTGCACATGGCAACCAGAAAGAAAGTCAAGACCAAGGTAAAGCGCAGGAAAGCGCCGGCCAGGAAGCCGGCGACGCGCAGGAAAGCTACAAAGGTCGGGAAAAAGCCCGCGCGGAAGGCGTCGGTCCGGCGCGCGCCACGCAAGACCACGAAAGCCGGGAAAAAGCCCGCGCGGAAGGCGCCGCTCCGGCGCGCGCCACGCAAGATCGCGAAGCCGGCCGCGCGGCCGGCGCGAGCGGTAGAACCAACGCCCGTAAGCCCGCCCGCGCAACCCGTCCCGCCGGGCGAGCGCATCGGCGTCGTGACCCACTACTTCAGCCACCTTTCCGTCGCGGTCGTGCGACTGGAAGCGGCGACGCTACGGGTTGGCGACACCATCCACATCAGGGGGAACACCAGCGACTTCAGTCAGCGGGTCGAGTCCCTGCAGGTTGAGCACGCGCCCGTCATGGAAGTGGGTCCGAACGACGATTTCGGCCTGAAGGTAATCGAGCACGTGCGCGAGCACGACGTCGTCTACAAAGTGCGGCCGTAGCGCCGGCTTCGCCGGAAAGAACAAGAGCGCGAGGTCGCGAGGCCGGGAAATCGGGAGAGCGTGAGGGTAGGAGAGCGTATTGTCATTTAGGATCTCGCGACTCACGGATTCTCAGCACGATCTCACGACTTACCGAGTCTGACCGCGGCTGCACCTGCCGCCTCATTCCACACGGCCAACTGAGGATTTCCAAACTGGCAGAGGATTGATGCATAGGGGAGACCGCAAATGAATGAGTTACTTTCCGCCCTTCAGGAAACGCCGGTTCCCACGATACTGATAATCGCCGGAATCGTGTTTCTGCTGCTCGGCGTGTCCGGCGGGCTCGCCGGAAAGATCGAGGTACCCGCCCAGCGCCAGAACATCGCAGCCATACTGGGGGGAGTGCTGCTCGCCGTCGGGCTGGTCCTCTATTTCGTGCCGGCGCACGAAACCGGCAGCAAACCTTCCGCCTCCACGTTATCCGCGCCGCCGCCCGGGAGTGCAGCCACCGCTCCCAAACAACCGCCATCCGCCGCGCCGGATATGGGCGGCGCCGCCAGACAAGCGCCCGGCAAGGAGAAAAAAGAGCTGATCGATGAAGCAAGATCGTGGCCGTTGGTGGTGCGCGATAGCCTGGAAAGCAATAATACGGGATGGAGCCTCGGCGACTATCAATATTCGGAAAAGGATTCTCAGCAAAAGGGGACTCGATCCCTGTCGGATGGGGCCTATCGTTGGTCGGCGCAATTCATCAAGCGCGGCCTCATTTACGAGCACCCGCTGATCGATCCCGTATCCGATTTCTACCTGTCGGTCGAAGCCCGCATGAACAGCGTCCCCAACGAAGGCGCCGCCTATGGGCTGACTTTCCGCAGGTCGGGCCCCAATCTTTATTATTTTGTGGTCGCCAACACCGGGGATTTCCTGCTGGCGCGCGACATGGACGGGGCAACCAAGGTGCTGCTACCCTGGACCCGCGCCAAGTCGATCAAGCCGCAAGCCGTCAACCGCATCGTGATCATCGCGGTGGGCGAGCAATTCTCGTTCTATATTAACGACCAGCCGGTCGCATTGTTTTCGGATGCGAGCATGAGGAGCGGAAACGTCGGCCTGACCATCGAAGGCCATATCGATGGCGCGAGAGCGACGGTGGATTTCGACAACTTCGAGTTGCGGCGCAAACCTTGAGCCATGCCTTACCGTCATTGGTTGCGCATCGCAGGCGTTGCAACGTTAATGGGTTCGCAGGGCGTGATCGCAGCCTGCCCGCCGGGGACGGTAGCGCGCGGTGTTTGGACGAAGTATTGCTACCCAGTCGCCGGCGGCTTGAGCAGCTCCGGTGGCGGTTACAACCTCGGGTTGATCGGGGGCTTGATCCGCAACCTTTCGTTTGACGAACGCGGCATTTCGGTGCGGGTGATCGAGGGACCGCCGGTAACCGATCGGTTCGACTACGGCGCCATGCCAAAGCTTGGCGTCGTCTCGCACACGACACCATTTGCACCTTCCTTCTACGGCATGCGCCTCAGCGCGGATTCCCGGTGATCGAGCTTGCAATGCTCGCTTGGGCCGGCATTCGAGCCTTGGCGAGAAAATAAGCAAAGCCGGGCGAGGACGGGGGGCTACCGCAACGTGGCCCGCGCCGCTGTCCTACTCAGCGCGCCCGGTAAGTTGGAATGCCGCCCAGTAGAACGGATGCGGATAAATGAGCCGGGTCTTGATTTGCGCCTGCCGCAGCGCATCCTGTTTCGAATGAGCGGCGAGATTTTCATAGAAAGTCTTCATCAGCGTCGCGGTCGCCTGGTCATCCACGCTCCACAGGCTCGCCACAATCGAGCGGCTACCAGCGTACAAAAATCCGCGCGTCAGCCCCACCACATCGTCGCCGTTGGCGATCCTGCCCAGGCCGGTCTCGCACGCCGACAGCGTCACCAGATCGGCGTCAAGATTGATGGAATAAAGTTCCCCGACCGTCAGCACGCCGTCGTTCTCGCCGTCTTTGGCCAGCTGGAGCCCGGAGTTGAGCGGGTCATCCGCCTGGAACTTGCCGTGCGTGGCGAAGTGAATGCGCGAGAATACCCCCCCGGCTTTCCTGAAATTGGTCTCGGATGCGTCCTTGCGCACCAGCACGCGGGAGGAAGGAAACATGCCCGCCACCGACTTGGCCTCCCCTTCGGCGAACCGCAGATCAAGCTTCGGATCATCCAGGTCGGGATTGCCCAGGGCAAGGAGTTCCCCTGCTTGCTTCGCGAGCGCGGGGCGCAGGAATTTCAGCACGCTCGCGCTCGGCAGAAACCGCAATGCGTATTGATCGATGAGCAGGCTTCCGTCCGCGCGCCGCAACGCCGCGAACGGTAGATAGTGCAAGGCCCCATGCGGCACCACGACGACGCTGCCGGCCGTCACCAGGGCTTCGATGGGTTGCCAAAGCTGCTCGTACAGCGCTCGCGCACGCGCGTCCCAGAAGCTTGAGCCGGGATCCTCGATCGCGCGCCGGAACGCCCGCACCCGCTCGCCCAGCCCCTTCGCATCGAGTTTTACCGCCTGCAATTGCGCGCGCGTCACGACGAACGCATACAGATCATCGCCCTGGTGGTAATACTCGACCAGCGCTTCGCGTTCCCCGATAAGGCCCTTCAGTTCGTCGGGGGCGATCGAGCCGACCGTCACGAGCGTCGAGAGCTCCGGCGCCGTCTGTCCGATTTCCCGCCGCGCAAGCTCGAAGCTGCGCACCCCCGCGCTTTCGCCCGGCTTCGCCCCATCGTCCTGGGCGCGCGAGGCGAGATCCGCCGCGTCAAGCTGTGCGAGCACCCGCCTGACCTTCTCGGCGTCAGCGCCTGCCGCAATGAAATCCTTTTTCGACGCCAGCAGGTCGACCAGCGCGCGGGACTTCGAGCGCTCGACGTAATCGAACGCCTCGCCCGCCCGCCCCTGCTGTGCCAGCAACGCGATGAGCCGCCCATACACCGCCTGCTTGTCGCCCACAAAGCCGATCTTGCTGGCCTCGGTGTTGATCGTCGCGCGCTGCTGCTCGATTACGCTTACCGCCTTGGCGTAAGCGTCGGTGGCGCCGCGCAAATCAGATTCACGCTCGGAAATGAGCCCCCAGTAATAAAGCGCAAGCCACCGCAACTCACCGAAATCCGAAATGCGGTTGTGTCGCAATATTGCGCTCAAGGCGGCTTTCGCAGTCGCGCGGTCGCCCGTTTCGTAGGAACTGATTCCGCGCATCAGTAATTTCGGCAACACGACGAAAGTCTGGCTGGCATCGTCTCCGGAAAATCCCCACGCGGCGTTGTTCAAGTACCAGACCGTCTTGGTCCAGCCGCCCTCGTCGCGGTTGAGATCCCTCGCGACGCTGGCGTAATCGCCTAACGCCATGTGTGCCCGGGCAATGGCGTTGGCCTTAAGCGGGTTCAATATTGCACTCCCAAGGAATCCGATCCGGAACTCCTCGAGAACCTTCAGTTGCGCCATCGCGTTCGCCCGGTCCCCCGCAAGGCCATACGCGAGCGTCAATGCAGCCTGGCCCCCCAGGCGATACCTGATGGGCGGCCACATCCCGAACGGCAGGCGATCTTCCACGCGCTGGAGCGCCAATTTAGCCTCTGAAACCGCTCTCGGGTAGTCGCCCAATTCGATCAGAGCTTCGGCGCGGAGCAAATTCGGAAGCGGCGACGCATCCGAATTCGAAATAAGCGGCTTGTCCGTTTCGATGACCCTGTCTCCCGCCTTCAGTAACGACTCAAGGTCGTCCAGACACGCGAACAGGCGGTTGTAGCGCTTCACCCTTGCATACGAGACTGTGTAAAAACTCTACGCATTGATGTCATCCTGATGGTTCGTTGTACGTTGAGTTGGTATTGGAGACAACCCGGAGACGAGTATGGGGCACCAGCATAAGCGAGGTCTGGCGCGCACACAAACGGCGCTGCTG
>JACQOI010000110.1 GCA_016202615.1 Betaproteobacteria bacterium | reverse complement strand
TGGCGAGGTTTCTCCAATGATGCAACAGCTGAGCAGCTATATTTCGAGCGCCCTGAAGAAGCCTTTGCCGTTGGAAGTAACGGAACGTGCCAAGCTGCATCTCGTGGATACATTCGCCGCAATGATTTCAGGCTCGCGTCTTCTGCCAGGTAAGAAGGCGTTGACCTACGTGAAGTCGTTGGGCGGTAAACCGGAGGTGGGTCTTGTCGGCACAAGCGTAGTGACTTCCGTACTTAATGCCGCGCTCGCTAACGGGATGTTCGGTCATGCCGACGAAACTGATGATATTCACACGCCTACCTACTCTCATCCTGGTTCAGGTGTTGTGCCCGCCGCACTAGCGATTGGTGAGAGGGACAGAATTGCTGGCAGAGAAGTGCTCCGAGCGATTGTCTTGGGCTATGACATCTGTGCTCGAATACTTTTTTCCCTAGATGCCGTTGCTCTCCGAACGGCAGGCCGTCAAGCCACATCGTTTGGGGCAGTATTTGGCGCGGCTGCCGCCGCTGGCTCGCTACTTAAACTAAACGAACGTGAGGTGCGCTTTATGCTGTCGTACGCCGCACAGCAGACGGCAGGACTTTACTGCGTACACAGGGACACTCAACACATCGAGAAATCTTTTGCAGGCGTCGCCATGGGTGTTCGAAATGGTACTGCCGCTGCTCTGATGGTCGAGCATGGGTTCACAGGCGTAGAGGACGTTTTTTCAGGCGAACGCAATTTTTTCTTTACCTTCGCTCCAAAGGCGGATCCGAAGCAATTCATGTTGCTTACCCAAGGACTCGGCCGCGACTTTGCAATCATGCGTTCAGCGATCAAACGCTGGCCGGCAGGCGGGTCCATTCAAGGGTCCCTGCATGTTCTACAAGAAATGATCCAGCGGCACGGATTCAAGGTTAACGAGGTTGAACGGCTTGTTGTACGGATCCCGCAGAGAGACGTGCGGAGCGTGAATAATAGAGACATGCCAGATGACTGCATACAGCACTTACTAGCAGTGATGCTTTTAGATGGAACTCTAACCTTTAAGTCTGCCCATGACTATTCGCGCATGAAGGATCCCAAAGTGATGGCGGTACGAAAGAGGGTGGAACTAGTAGGGGATGAGAGTCTCACAGATCCGCTGCAGCCGTGGCGTTGCGTAATGGAAATTATATTGAAGGAGAGGCGGAAGTTGTCACATCGAACAATGTCCGCGAAGGGGGGCTTTGATGACCCCTTATCTCGCCAAGAAATGGAAGAAAAGGCTCTCGACCTAATCGTCCCGGTGCTCGGAAAGAGTCGTTCACGTAAGCTTTTGAATGCGCTGTGGGAGTTCGACAGAATAAATGACATTCGGTCGCTGCGCAGACTTGCAAGCGCTTGAGAGGCAACTGTGCCGCGTCAGAGCCATGCGATGCTAGTAAAGGGTGTGCATTTTCCACAAATCTGTAGGAGCTTGGGGAGTCAGCTAGAAGAACAAGAAGCCCATCACGAACTCAAAATCACACTTCATGGTGAGGCGACCATTTGGTAATTCAACCAAAAAATCTTAAGCTCGTAGTTGGAGCAATGGTGATTGTTAAAACGCAGTTCTAAATACGTCCAACGGAACACGCCTAAGGAGTGACCATGTTTAACGCATCCCGTATTGCGTTCATAGCATTAACCAGCGCTTTGTCCGTATTCGCTTCACACAATGCTCCTGCACAGGCGTATCCGGATAAACCCATCCGAATTATTGTATCGAACCCTCCCGGATCTATCTCTGACATCGTCGCGCGAACCGTAGGGTCGGAAATGTCAAAGATCCTTAGACAACCAGTGATAGTGGAGTCCAAGGTCGGTGCGAACCAACTTATTGCATATCGGTATGTCGCAAAGAAGGTACCCGCAGGTGGCTACACGCTGGCATTTGTTACTCGTGAAAACATGGCAATCATGCCAGCAACCGTGAAAGATCTTCAATTTGATCCCCTTAACGATCTTCCACCCATTATTGGGCTCGTAGAAGCGAAGATGGTTTTAGCGTCGCCACTAAAAGCGCCTTGGAAGAATTTTCAAGAATTGGTCGCCTATGCTAAGGCGAATCCCGGAAAACTGAACTATGGTTCTTCAAGCCCTGTCACCCAGCTTCCCGTAGAGGCGCTGAAATATGGTCTCGGCATGGACATAGTTAATGTGATGTACCCTGGCGCCGTAAACGTACAGCTGATTACCGGTGAAATTCAGCTTACCTTCTTCACCGAAACATATATTATTGGGTTTGAGGACAAGTTGCGGGTATTGGCGATAACCGGTAGCAAGCGAGTGTGCCCTAAATATTGTGACGTCCCGACCTTCGCGGAGTTGGGGTTTCCTCAAATACCTAGTATTGGATTTTCTTTGAATGCGCCTGTCGGCACGCCGAAGGCGGTGTTGGACATACTTTTTGCCGCAGCGTCACGCGCGCTGCGAGAACCTGAGGTAAGGGCAATTCTGGAAAAGAAATTCAATTTGGAAATTGTTGGACAAACTCCTGAAGTGGCTTCAAAGCTCTTCAAGGAAAGAGTCATTTTCTTTAACGGGATTGCTAAGGAAACAGGAGTACAGCCACAGTAGAGTGCTACGCAACGGGGAATGTATCAACGAAGAAAGGAAGAGCTGATATCTTGAGCATTACCATCCGGAACGCAATCATCAGGGGCTTGGCAATCGACTGATTCGGTCGACTCGGAGGGTTCGCACCCAGCACGCTTGGCATCGTCGTGCGCCGCAACAGCTACCTGAGCGGCTACATGATCGACTTCATGCAGCTGTTTGCTCCGGTGCTGAAGAAGTCCGACCTGGATAAGGCGGTTGCCGGCCAGCGAGTCGCGCATACCCAAGGTAGCCTGCCGCCGCTCTGATGCAAGTCCGGTTTTTTTTCCTCCTCGCTATGCACAAATAGTATAACATGGAGCATAGTTTTCATTTTATTCGATATCGGGCTACTGCTAACATTATATTAGTTTCCATTGCGGCGACAACCAGAAGAACAACCGCATCCGCGAGCCTTCCACGAACCAAGGAAAATCAATGTACGGTCATGTCTATCACAACTTTAATCGGCCTCCTCAATCGCTCGTAGAGCAGTTCAAAGGTTTGTGGACTGCGACTCTGAGTGACGCGATGGGCATGCACGGAATCATGATGCCAGAGATCCAGCCCTTTTTTAAAGGCATCCGAGTGCTCGGCGTGGCATTCACCGTCCTGAACTATCCAAATGACAATATCACCACTCACAAAGCCCTGCTAATGGCTAAGCCGGGAGATGTGCTGGTCATAGATGAAGGTCGGGGGAATTACATGGGATCGTTTGGGCACAA
Source organism: Betaproteobacteria bacterium (assembly GCA_016202615.1). Lineage (GTDB taxonomy): Bacteria > Pseudomonadota > Gammaproteobacteria > Burkholderiales > SG8-41 > PALSA-1004. The sequence continues at coordinate 12,992 of JACQOI010000110.1, read as the reverse complement.
CATGTCCCTGCAAGCGCGCAATCGAGGCGTTGTCGGGGTGGTAACAAATGGACATGCGAGGGACGCAAGCATGCTCCGCGAGGAAGAATTTCCAATTTATTGCCTGGGCAGTTGCCCAAGGCAATCGCAAAAGGTTAGACCAGGTGCCATAAATATTCCAGTCCATGTTGGCGGGGTAGTCGTATCACCGGGAGATATTGTGGTAGGTGATGATGACGGGGTCGCAGTAGTGCCGCTTTCAATCGCTGAGGAAGTGCTGCAACGAGCGAGTGATCGTCAAAAGATGGAGTATCAGCAGGCAAAAGACATTAAGAGCGGTAAGAAGCCGTTAGAAATCGTATACGGTGACAGTTGGGTTGACGCCGCCTTAAAAGGAAAGATAACCGAGTTCAAGTAGCTCTTTGTTCCTTCTTGAGGCTGCTGTGAAAATAAATCCAGAAGTAGTTGTTGAACATGTGGATGTCGTTATAGCTGGTAGTGGAGCGGCCGGCATGCGTGCGGCCATTGCAGCACATGAAGCGGGAGCTAAGACGTTGCTGTTGGCTAAAGGCCCTTGCAGAGCTAGCCATACACGCATGTCGGGAGGCAGATACAACGTCGTCAGTGGGCTCAACCCGGGCGACAGTAATGATGCGTTCTATAGGGACACGATTGAGTCCGGCGCCGGTATAAATAACCATGAAATGGTGCGGGTGCTCGTTGAGGAAGCGATGGATCGGGCGCTCGACCTGGAAGAGTACGGTCTCATGTGGGATCGGACAGAGGCCAAAAAATACTACCTCTCAATGACCGGCGGTGGGTCCTTTGTGCGAACCATGGGTTCAATGGATGAAGGAATTGGCATTACGGAGGTGATGCTGCATCGGATGCATGCTCTCGGTATACCGGTACGCGATTTTCACATGCTGGTTGATGTCGTCAAAGATGATAATGGCCGCGTAGTTGGCGCGCTCACGTTAGACCTCGCACGCGGCGTTTGGAAGTATATCTCCTGTGCTGCGGTCATCATCGCAACAGGGGGCACATCCCAGCTTTATGAGACGAGTTCGGGGCCCAGTATTAACACTGGCGATGGAGTCGCAATAGCGTTGCGTGCTGGAGCAAATCTTGTCGATATTGAGTTCATGCAGTTCATCCCAATCTCATTCGTCTACCCACCTAGCATTCGCGGGTACACGCTGCTTGAGCCGGCTCATTATGGAAAACGTCATCTCGATCCCAATGCCGAGGCGGGTCATTTGTTGAACAACAAGGGCGAACGATTCGTCTTAAAGCATGACCCTATTCGTAAAGAAGGCAGCACGAGGGATGTTCTTGCGCGGGCTATCATGATCGAAATACTGGAAGGCAGGGGTACGCCAGAAGGAGGGGTGCTCATGGTGCCAGATCCTGAAGTGTTTGAATTCTTCCTTAAAGAACGGCCGATTTACGTGAAACGCCTGCTTGAGAACTACGGAGAACCGCAAGCACGAATGCAGGCACCTATCCAGGTTATGCCCAGCGCACTTTACACGCTGGGTGGGGTGCGCGTTGACAGCTGGTGCCGCAGCAGCGTGCCTGGGCTGTTCGCAGCGGGTGAGGTCGTAGGCGGTGTTCATGGCGCTAATCGCCTTGGGGGCAGCTCAATGCCAGACATTCAGGTATTCGGGCGCAGGGCAGGAATCACCGCAGCAGACGACGCTAGGGTCATGGGTGGCCAAAGTGTGCGGTGTCTCGACAAAGCACGCGCCCGCATCTATGAGCTGGAGTCATGCATGAGCAAAACTGATGGCGTCCGGCCCATCGACGTAAAAAAGCGTGTACAAAAACTGATGTGGGATCACGTTGGGCTCGTTAGGAGCGGACCGCGGCTGGAAGAGACGTTACGAGCATTCCGGGAATTGCGGAGCCATGTCATGCCGACAATCAAAGTATCAAATAGTTCGCGAGTGCTCAATCGTGAGTGGATGGAAGCGCTCGAGCTGGAGAATATGCTCGATATCGGAGAGGCCATGGCCGTAACAGCGCTTGAGCGAACTGAGACACGAGGGGCGCATTACCGCACCGATTTTCCCCAACGTGATGAAAACTGGACCGCGAATCTAAACGTTCGCCGCGAAGGTCGGCAACTCAAGATTGAGAAAGTACCCGTGGTAGGACTTCGAACCCCAGCGAAGGAACGCTCGCTCGTCATGAATGCGAGTGCCTAATGGTTATGGCTACGCTCATCACCGCCGAAATACAACGCTTTGACCCGTCGCATGACTCCGAGCCGCGATTTGAACGGTTCGAGGTTCAAGGCGATAAAAACATGCGTGTTCTGGATGTCGTTCGGTCGATATACGAGACGCAAGCGCCAGATTTGGCATATCAGTTTGCATGTCGGATTGGCCGCTGCGGAACTTGTGGTGTTCGCGTGAATGGCGTGCCCGTATTAGCGTGCCAGGAGAGTTCCAAGCCTTTCATGCGCATCGAACCGCTTAGTCCTTTCCGTGTAATACGGGATCTCGTTATCGATCGCGCTGAGGTAGAGGACCGTTACGCATCACTGCACTTTGCGCCTAAGCGGAATAAGGCTCATCCCCGAGAAGCTGAGCCGGTCGAGCCCGCGTTGGCTGAAGAAATATGTCACATGGACCGCTGCATAACCTGCATGGTCTGCGTGTCTGCCTGTCCGGCGGTGAAACAGCGCGCCTTCGACGGCCCCGCATTTATGCTAAAGCTGCGCCAGATGGCCAAGCACCCTGCAGATCATGGGCATCGGCTCGAACAAGCGCTGGAAGGTGGACTGCTTGAATGTTTTGGCTGTGACCTTTGCACTCAGCTGTGTCCTACGGACCTAGATCCCGCCGGCGCGATTCGCGAGTTCCGCAGGGAGCTCCTGCTTGGAAGGGGACGAAAATGAGTTCCGCCAAGTTGCCCCGTAATACTACTCGGCAAGCCGAGGAGCCGTTGTATGGGGAAATCTCAAGAATTCTACACCGGATAACTGGCACGGTGATTGTCGTCTTCGTGCTAGTTCATGTATTGGGGCAAGGCGTCTTACATGTGTCGTCCTTGGCATCTCTGAAGGAGAGTGCGCCGTGGCTACCAACCCTCCAAAGCCAGCATTGGATACGCGCCTTGCTGCTCCCCAGCATCGTCTTTCATACCATTTACGGCTTACGGTTGCTGGCGACGGACCTCGGCTTGCGCATGGACTATAAGGCTTCACTATGGATAACGGTGTGCGTAAGCGCTGTTTTTGGGTTGTGGGAGATTGCAAGATATGGCGGCGTTTAGTCGTACTGTATATGGCAGGGAGTTCGTCATCACCCCCACCTGGCTATGGGTGACACAGGGAGCGTCGGGTCTATTACTGGGCCCCTTGACCGCATTTCATATTTGGGCTCCAGGTATGGCCCAGAATCGGGCGCTGAACGCGTTGCTACTTATTGCGATTCTGGTGCATGGCTTCAGCGGACTTAGCCGGATGGCTAACGGCAAACAGGTAGCGATGGGCTATAAAGTTATCGCGATGCTATGGAGCCTGATTGTTCTTTTGCTTGGAAGTGCAGTCGTCCTCGCCTAAACATGTTCTTAGTCGTTTGAGCTGATCAGTCCACCTGGATTCTGGAATCGCACTGACAAACAGGAACGAGGAGATATTTCAATGTCCTGCACGATTATAGACGCATGCAAAGCGCTTTTGATTGCGATGCTAGCAGCCCACTCTTTTGATGCGCACGCGCAAGATTATCCCGACAGGCCAATTCGATTTGTAATTCCGTATCCTCCGGGTGGGGCCTCAGATATCACCGCGCGCATATTGGCGCCAAGGCTAAGCGATCTGCTAGGTAAAAATGTGGTGACCGACAATCGTGGAGGCGCTAACGGCATTATCGGGCTCTCACTCGTTGCAAAAGCCAGGCCCGATGGCTATACGATCTTGATGGGCAACGCTGGGCCTAACGCGATGAATCCTAGCATCTACAAAACATTGCCTTACGACCCGCTCAATGACTTCGAGACTGTTACTCTGACGGCTATCGTGCCGCAAATTGCGGTGGTGCATCCTTCTATCAACGTCTCGACTGTCAAAGAATTGATTACCTTGGCAAAAGCTAAGCCGGGTACGCTGAGTTATGGGTCGGCAGGGATCGGCTCATCAAACCATTTGTCCGTCGAACTGCTTAAATCGATGACCGGCATTAGCTTAGTGCACGTTCCGTATAAAGGCACGGCCCCAGGCATGAATGACTTGGTTGCGGGGCAAATACCGATAATGTTTCCGACGGCTCTTTCCGGTATGCCTTTTGTAAAGACAGGCCGTCTAAAAGCGATCGGAGTAACAAGCGCTCAACGGATTCCATCGTTGCCCGACGTTCCCACTATTGCGGAGGCTGGAGTTTCTGGTTACGAAGCGTCTTCTTGGGGCGGCATCATGGTTCCTGCAAAAACACCAAAGAGCATCATAAGCAAGTTACACGTCGTGACGGTGAAGGCATTGGCGCTTCCCGAGGTTAAGGAACGACTAATTGGACTGGGGGCTGATGTAAAGACAAGTACGCCGGAGGAATTCAAAGCATATCTTAGAGCGGAGATCGACAAATGGAGGAAAGTCGCGCGGTTTGCAAATATAAGCGTTGATTCGGAGCAGCCTTAACAAAACTGCGTCTCAGACGATGACGGCGTCTTCTCCCGCAATGTATTCGATCGCACGACGATTAGGCGCGCGGCTGATCCAGGGCGTGGCCGCCAAGTTCGCGGCGGATTTCTTCGCGCGTTTCAACAAGGCAGTCGAAGCCGCTCCGGCCGGATAGCCGCCGGCATGCAGGCGCTGGCGCTGGCGCCGGCGCGGAAGTTTTAAGCGGCCAATCCTTCGAGCACGTAAGGCAGTATGCCGCCGCATCGCACGTAATCCAGTTCCGCGGACGTGTCGAGACGCAGGGTGAGCGCAAGGCTCTGCTGCGAGCCGTCCTGCCGGCGTATCACCAGCGTGACCGGCTGCCGCGGTTTTGCGCTTTCATCCAGGTCCAGCAGGTCGAACTGTTCGCTGCCCGTCAGTCCCAGCGTGGCTGCAGTCGTGCCCGCCGGCAACTGGCAGGGTACCACGCCCATCCCGACCAAGTTGCTGCGGTGTATGCGCTCGAAGCTTGCGGCAATCACCGCGCGCACGCCAAGCAGGCGCGTGCCCTTGGCGGCCCAGTCGCGCGCGCTGCCGGTGCCGTACTCCTCTCCGGCGATAACGAACAGCGGGACCCGCTCCTGCGCATAACGCATCGCGGCGTCGAAAATACTCATGCGCTCGCCGCTCGGCTGGTGCGCGGTCATGCCGCCTTCCACGCCCGGCACTATGAGGTTCCGGAGGCGGACGTTGGCGAACGCGCCGCGCACCATGACTTCGTGATTCATACGCCGCGCGCCGTAATTGTTGAAGTCAGCCGGCGCCACGCCCAGGCTTTGCAGGTAAGTGCCGGCCGGGGAGGTGGTCTTGATGGTGCCGATCGGGCTGATGTGATCGGTGGTGATGGAATCGCCGAGTATCGCGATGACGCGCGCGCCGGTGTAAGGCCGCAGACTGGACTCGGTCAGGCCGGGGATCGCCAGGAACGGCGGTTCCTTGATGTAAGTCGAATCGGAATCCCATGGATAGATTGCGCCGCCGGATTGCGGAATGTCTCCCCACAGCGGATTTGCCGACTCGAAATCCATTTCGTAAACGGCGCGATAGTGGCGCGGATCCGCCGCCATGCCGAGGACGGCCGCCAGCTCTTCCTGGGTCGGCCAGATGTCCTTCAGGTACACGGACTCGCCTGCCGCGTTTTGTCCCAGCGGATCGTGCATGAGATCGATATCCACGCGTCCGGCGAGCGCAAAAGCCACGACCAGCGGAGGGCTGGCCAGGAAAGCGGCGCGTACCGCGGGATGTATGCGCGCTTCGAAATTGCGGTTGCCCGACAACACCGCGCACGCCACCACGTCGTTGTCGGTAATCGATTTTTCGAGCTCGGGAGCAATCGGGCCCGAGCTTCCCACGCAGGTCGTGCAGCTGTAGCCGACCACCGCGAACCCCAGTTCATCGAGGTAGCGCTGCAGACCTGCAGCCTCCAAGTATTTGCTTACCACCATCGAGCCTGGCGCGAGCGACGTTTTCACCCACGGTTTGGGCTTGAGCCCGAGCTCGACCGCTTTTTTGGCGACCAGGCCGGCGGCGAGCATCACGCCCGGGTTCGACGTGTTGGTGCAGGAAGTGATCGCGGCGATCACCACGTCGCCGTCGCCTGCCGTTTTTCGCGCAATATTGTCGGCGCCAGCGTCACGCGGCGTGCTCGCTGTTTTGCCGTAACCGCCTTCAGCCGGCGATTTCCTGAGCGCGGTCGCGAACCGCGGTTTGAGTTCCGCGAGCGGGACCCTGTCCTGCGGCCGTTTGGGACCCGCGACGCTGGGCGTGATCGTGCCGAGATCGAGCGTCAGGACATTCGTGTAATCGATCTCGCCGAGGCGCGGGGCGCCGAAACAGCCTTGTGCGCGGAAGTATGCTTCCATCGCCGCGACCGTGGCTGCGTCGCGTCCGGTTTGGCGCATGTAAGTGCAGGTCTGCGCATCGACCGGAAAGTATCCTATCGTCGCGCCGTACTCGGGGGCCATGTTCGCTATCGTCGCGCGGTCAGGCACCGTCAATTTCGCCACACCCTCGCCGAAAAACTCCACGAACTTTCCGACCACCTTGGCCGCACGCAGCATTTCAGTGACGTGGAGCACCATGTCGGTCGACGTCACGCCCGCTCGCAACTCGCTGACGACGTTGACGCCGATCACGTCGGGCGTGAGCATGTACACGGGCTGCGCGAGCACGGCAGCTTCCGCCTCTATGCCGCCGACCCCCCAGCCCACGGTGCCGAGCCCGGCGATCATGCACGTATGCGAATCGGTGCCGACCAGCGTATCGGGGTAATACGCGCCGTCTTTGGAGAGTAGTCCCGGCGCGAAAAACTCTAGGTTGATCTGGTGCAATATGCCGAAACCGGGCGGGATCAGGCGTATCCCGTGATACGCCTGCATCGCCCATTTCACGAACGCGAAGCGCTCGTGGTTGCGCTCGATCTCGAGCTGCATGTTGCGCCGCAAGGCGTCGGGCGTGCCGTGATAATCGACGGTTAGCGTGTGATCGAGCGTCATGTCGACCGGCACTTTGGGTTCCACCAGTGCCGGCGCCTTGCCGTGGCGCTGCACGGCGCCGCGCATGGCGGTGAGGTCCCCGAGCAGGGGGATACCGGCCGCGCAATTGAGCACGATGCGTCCGACGACGAAAGGGATCTCGGCCGTGCGTTGCGCGTTCGTCTTCCAGGCCGCCAGCGCGCGGACGTGTTCCTCCAGCACCTTGCGGTTGTCGCAGTTTCTGAGCAGAGATTCGAGAACTATGCGCAGGGACACCGGCAAACGCGAGATGCGGCCTGCGCCTTTTTTCTCGAGCGCCTCGAGCGAATAGAAAAGCCCTTTCTTTCCCGGCCCTAGGACGAGTTCGAGTTTGCAGGCGGAATTCAGCGATGAGCTCATGTTCAATCTTCGGAAATTAATACGGTGTGAATGACACGCATGGGCAATGCGGTGACTGTGACCGGGCCCGGACGCGCTCTCATGGGTGCGTAATTCCGGTCGCGGATGAATCAGGCCTCAACAGCGGCGTGAAATCCCGCACGGAAGACGCGCGCTCCCAATGCCGCACGGCCTCGATCAGGTCGTTCACCGCAGCGGCAGGCACGACGCCGGCTGCCAGGGGCCTGAATCCGCCGCGAGGGCGGGGAGGGCGGTGGCCGACAACCGGGCCGCCAGCCGGATCGGAGTAATTTTCATGGTCGCGACTATAGTAGACATGGCGTTGATTGTAAAGCGATTTTTCCAGCGTTACGCAGCTGCCGCGAGCGAGGTAAACTGGGCTGAATCGCAAACGTTAAAGCAGCTACATGATGAATAGATTGCTTGCGGCATATCGGGTGGAGATCCAGCGCCGGCTGGCGGTGTTGCTGGTTCTGTCATACGTGTGCGCGGCGCTGCCCGCGCTGGCCCAGAACGCAGTGCTTGAAGTGATTCCGCTCAAATACCGCACCGCCGAGCAGGTGATACCGGTTTTGAGGCCGTTACTCGACCCGCAGGGCTCGCTGAGCGGCATGCAGAACCAGCTCATCATTCGCACTACGCCGTCCAACTTGGCCGATTTAAAGCAGGTGCTGGCGACGCTCGATGCGATGCCGCGCCGGCTGATGATCACGGTAAGGCAGGATGCTGACTTGAGTCGCGATCAGGCCACTGCTGAAGTTTCGGGCCGCGTGTCGTCCGGTAGTGCCACGGTGATCATTCCCGGCAGCGGCACGAGCGGCGGTGTCGTCGGCGCGCGGCGCGGCGACGATGTCATACGCGGTCGTATCGAAGATACCCGCACGCGCGATAGCGACCGCAACACGCAGACCCTGCAGGTGCTCGAAGGCAACAGCGCGTTCATCCGCATCGGGCAGTCGGTGCCGCTGCCGCAGCGCCAGGTGATACGTACTATCGTCGGTGGCCAGATCGTCGAGCGGATCGTCAACACCACCGAATATCGCGACGTCATGACCGGGTTTTACGCACTGCCGCGGCTTGCGGGTGACCGCGTCACGCTCGAAATCAGCCCGCAGCGCGACACTTTGCCTAGCCCCGATCAGAACCTGCCGCGCGGCAGCGTCAACGTGCAGCGCGTAGCGACCACGGTATCGGGACGGCTCGGCGAATGGATGGAAATCGGCGGGCTGGTGCAAAGCATGTCGACCCAGCAATCGGTGACGCTGGGCCGCACTACCGGCGGCAGCAGCGACAACCGCCGCATCCTGCTCAAGGTCGACGAGATCCGCTGAGCGTGTGCGTCGGCAAGGGATTGCCGACTACGGTTATGATGTTGTTATCGTAGGGCGGAATTCCCATTCCTACGCTCGAGAGCGGACTTGATTCAAGTTGAATTGTAAACGCTCCGGCGGGAAAGTCAGGCTGGCCGGCCCGGCCGGTTAAGGATCAGCGCCCGCATCGACAGGTAGAGGACAACGCCATTCAAAATATGCCACAAAAAATGCGTACCGGCCGGAACGTAAGAGCATACGTCTTCATCGATTAACCGGAAAACGAGCGAGATCAGAAACACACCGGTTGCGGCAAGCAGCAGGCAGCGCCCGGCCTTGTGCTGCAGGAAGTGGTATAGACCCAGACATGGCATGAGGATCAACGCCGGCGCATAAACGAGCGATCCGTTCAGGAGATGCGGAAATTGCCTGCCGAGATAGGCCGCAGCCAGGTATCCTGCGATCGACGCGGCGGCAATCGCCGGTCGCTGCGCCGTGATCCGCCGCAGGTACAGCCACAGATACCAGAGCTGAAACAGCAGAATCGGGACTTCATCCAGGATTCTGGCCCAACCCATCGCGAAGGTATGAAATAACGCGCTGCCGGCGCCAATCACGATCGACAACACGATCAGCATCCAGATGTCGGCCGAAACGGCCTGTGTGCGGCGGGCGAGAGACCATGCCGCCCACGCCGCAATGAAGAACGCCACGTTGGTCAGTGCGTTGATCGGCTCTGCCGACAATCCCGGTGCTACGCGTTCGCAATACAGATCGATCATCGGCGCTTTCAGATCGCTTCAATGTGAGCCGCAATCAAATCGTTTCAGCCGAAAAACGCAGGCGGCCGCATAAACTAGAGATGCTTCAATGCAGCCGGCGAGATAAGCACGCCGGTCGGCAAGGAAGAGGTATGGATACACGAAAATGCCCACGGCAAAACCCGCGGCAATACCCAGCACTCCGCCGGCCACAAAAACAAGAATGGATTTCATCGACTACCGGGATGTGGGAAACATCAGAGTGGGTTGGATCGGCGCATCCAATGACTGAATCTTCGGCTGCGGGTTCTTCGGGGACGTATCGATTCTAGGGTAAATGGCCGAATAGGAAATATCCGCGTGCCGTTTCCCGTAACGTGCCGGAACGTCCTGGGTCCAGTCGCTCGGCATGACCAGTGAAAACAGAAGCAGCAACGCAAACAGCATGCGCCGCCACGCGACACCCGCCGATTCCTGGTTTTGCTCTCCCTCGGCCGCGAGCGCGACACGGTTCCCGGTATGGCTGCGCCTGCTCCAAAAAGGAAAAACGATCAGGACGAGACCAAGAATGGACATCAGAATGTTCAGAACCTGTCCGGTCGCCAACCCCAAGAGGCTCGTGGGGTACTCCCGGAAAACGTCAACGAAGATTCTGAGGAAGGCGTACAGGAAAAGAAAGATGCCGGTAAGAACACCGGTGGGCGGCTTCCGCCTTGCCGCGTACCACAGGATCGGGATGATCAGAAGGTTCTTCATCCCGTCATAGAGCACGACGGGGTGGCGAAACCCCTCTGCATCCGGGAACTTGACCGCCCACCAGACAGTGGTAACGCTGCCAACGATCTGCCCGTCGATGAAGTTCCCTATTCTGCCTGCTCCGAGGATGAATGCGGCAGGTATCGCGAGCGCATCCGTGATGCTCAGGAATGACTTGCGGTTGAGCCGGCAAAACAACCAGGTTCCGGTCAATCCTCCAAATAGCAACCCGTGAGTCGCCATGCCGCCTAGCCAAAAAGCCGGAACCAGGTAAAAATGCTCGCGGTAGAACGGCCATTCGTAGAACACCACTTCGACAAAGCGCCCGCCAAGAAGAACTCCGCCTGCCAGCAAGAGGCTCAGATCGTAGATTGACTTCATGTCAAGGCCGAGCTCGCCGCGCCTGCCGCGTACGAATCTATGGGCATTAAGAAACCCCAAGGTGTAGCTCAAGCCATACCACCAGAGGTAGATGCCGAAGACGGATCCGATGATCGGATCTATGTTATGAACGTAAGGCCCGAGCATGAGGATCACCGTTTCCTTTCTAGGAGTTTGTCGGACTCAGCCTCCGACAAACTCCTTAGCAGCCTGTACGGACTGTTAAGTCCGACAGGCTGCTAGAGCGCTGACGAGCGAATTCAGCCGCGTGCCGTTTGCGGCGCGTGCGCCGGAGTGATGGTTAGGCCATGAATTCAGGAAGTCAACAAGGGTGTTTGCCTTAGATACTGATTCGACGCAAGCTCTTTCAGGATAAAGTAGGCAACATCTGCGCGGGAAATCCAGCCGGCGGTTACGCCTGTCATATTGGTAAGCACCCGGTAGTTTTTTGTTAACGGGCCGTTGGTGAGGAATCCCGGCCTGACGATGGTCCAGTCAACATCACTTGCCCTGATCAGTGATTCCTGGCGGTCCTTGTCCGCGTAGATGGGCCTGAGGACAAACGGGTAGAACACGCAGTCATAGAGAAACCCGCCGTGTCCCTTGCTATCTCCTGCGCCAATACCTGTCACACAGATCAAACGCTTGCGCCCGGTCTTTTTCATTGCCTGAAGCAGGTTCCTTGTTCCTTCCGAGAAGACCGTCACCGGTATCCACGGTGCCTTGACTCCAATCGTACAACACACCGCATCCTGGCCGGCCATCGCGAGAGCGACCGAATCCGAATCCAGAATGTCGCCTTTCACAACCTTGAGCCGCTCATGTTGTACGGCAAGCCTTTGCGGATCGCGAACCAGGGCGGTTACGGTATGCCCGGACGCCAACGCCTGGTCGAGAAGTTGTCGCCCAATGCCACGACTGGCACCAACGATCATGATGTTCATGTCCTTCTCCTTGTTGACAGCAATCATTGTGAAATCGAGTAGATCAGACTCATCCGTAATCAAATGCCGAACGTCTTATTGAGCGGCGCGCGGCTTTGTGCGCGTCCGCTCCAACTAAAGTCGGGCCGCTGAATCAGCCATGCGCCGCCTCGGCGTGCAATCTCAACCCCAAGGCATTTACCACCTTGAGGATTGTGTCGAAGTCGGGGCTACGCTCACCGGAGAGCGCCTTGTAAAGACTTTCGCGAGACAGGCCGGCATCACGAGCCACCTGCGCCATGCCCCTGGCGCGTGCAATATCGCCTAGCGCCTTGGCGATGAACGCCGCATCACCCTTTGCCTCATCAAGGCAAGCCTCCAGATATGCCGCCATTTCTTCCGGGGTTCGAAGGTGCTCGGCGACATCGTAGCGAGTAGTCTTCGTTTTGCGCATAATAAGCTCCTAAAGATTGCGTGCGAGGCGCAAGGCGGTTTTGATGTCGGCGGACTGCGTGCGCTTGTCACCTCCTGCGAGCAGAATCACCACTTCGCGCCGGTGTTTTTTGAAATATACCCGGTAACCGGGGCCGTAATCGATCCGCAATTCGGAGACGCCCTCGCCAACCGGCTCGACATCTCCAGCGTTACCTGCGGCGAGGCGCTCAACCCTGACCTGAACCCGTGCCCGCGCGCGAACGTCGCGCAGCCCGTCAAGCCACTGGGCGAAGGTCTCGGTCTTGCGAATCTGAAACATGTGGCAATGTAGCCCCGTGGCTACATATTGTCAATGCTTGGTACCCGTGAGGCGTTGTCAGGGGCGCAACGTCCGCGATGACGCGCGCCTGCAAGCGCGATAAGCGCTTGCCACGCGTCGCTGTCGATCGCGCGGTTATGCGGCGGAGCTTACGCAGCGTGCAAGAGAGACTTCTGAACCGGTGGTGGAAGCTTCACTTCCACAAACCAGTCCGCGGGGTACAGATAGTCTTCGCCACTTTCGTCAACCACCCGGATGTCGCCTTCCTCGGCGGCATCGTCATCTGGAATTACACGGTAGATCTTGTGCAGTTCCAGAGAGGCCGGATATCCCGCATTATTTACGCACACCGCGAAATGTGGCGATACAGTTTTGCGTCGTTTCATGATCTCAGTCCAAGTAGCGTTTCCGCTTGATTTCCTTCTTCCCAATCCCGTGTGCCTCATACCAATGTAGTTCAGCCAATCTGACGTGTCCGCTTGCCAGTCGAATACGCGCTACGCCCTTCATCTTTCGCCATCGGCCCTTCCCGTAATTCTTCCGCAGACGCCTGATGTCGCGAATCTCCCTTCCTACGGCAATCGTTTCA
>JACQOI010000106.1 GCA_016202615.1 Betaproteobacteria bacterium | reverse complement strand
TCGGTTTCGACCAGGGCGGGCTGCTGACCGAAGCGATCACCAAGCATCCGTACTCAGTGCTGCTGCTCGACGAAATCGAGAAGGCGCACCCCGATGTCTACAATATCCTGCTGCAAGTGATGGATCACGGCACGCTGACCGACAACAACGGCCGCAAGGCGGATTTCCGCAACGTGATGATCATCATGACCACCAACGCGGGAGCCGTGGAACTTTCGAAATCCACCATGGGATTCACCGCGTCGACGCAGGCGGGTGATGAAATGGGCGAGATCAAACGCATGTTCTCGCCCGAATTCCGCAACCGCCTGGACGCCATCATTTCGTTCGCCGCGCTCGACCGCGACATCATCATGCGCGTGGTCGATAAATTCCTGATGCAGCTCGAAGAGCAGCTGCACGAGAAGAAGGTCGAAGTGATTTTCACGGCGGCGCTCAAGGAGCACCTCGCCAGGAAAGGCTTCGACCCGCAGATGGGCGCGCGGCCGATGGCGCGTCTGATCCAGGATACGATACGCACCGCGCTTGCCGACGAGCTGTTGTTCGGCCGGCTCGCCAACGGCGGCAAGGTCACCGTCGACCTTGGCGGGGAGGAGAAAGTGCGACTGGTATTCGCCGAGGAAGAGGCGAGCGTCGCTTAACGTTCCGCTGCTGCCGCAACAGGGTGGTATACGGCCATACTGTATAAGGATATAGTGATTTATTCGAAGCGGTCGAACCGCCGGCGCTATAATCAGTTGATTTTTTAACGGAGGACTTATGCGCTCCCATCTCGCTTTGTGCGCCGCGCTAGTCATTGTCTTCGGCGCTCTGACATCTTCAGCATACGCACAAGACCCGAACGCAGCGCGCAGTCTAGCTGCTACTTGCTTCACCTGTCACGGCACTGACGGCATCAGTGTCGGCGGCGTGCCGCCCAGCCTTGCCGGGCAGGACAAGAAATACCTGCTGCAGCAGATGAAGGACTTCAAGGCGGGCAAACGCCCCGCGACGATCATGCACCAGCAAGCCAAGGGCTACAGCGACGAGCAGCTCGAGCAGATCGCCGGGTATTTCGCGGCGGTGAAGCCTGCGGCGACGGCACCTGCGTCGCGCGGCGGATATTGAGGAGAGTGACCATGACTATCTCCAGACGCGATTTCATCAAATGGGTTTCCGCGACGGCGGGCGCAGCGGCGGTGAGCGGCTGTGCCACGACGTCCGGCAGCGCCGGCCGCGTGATCGTGATCGGCGCCGGCTATGGTGGCGCTACTGCGGCGAAATACGTGAAAATGTGGGCGCCGGACATCGCTGTGACGGTAGTCGAGCGCGGAGCCGAGTTCATTTCCTGCCCGATCAGTAATCTGGTGCTCGGCGGCAGCATACAGCTCAAAGACGTTACGCACGGTTACGACGGCCTCAAGAAGCGCGGCGTTACACTGGTGCGCGACGAGGCGGTCAGCGTTGATCCGGTCAAACGCGAAGTGCGGCTCGCGGGCGGCAACGTGCTGGGTTACGACCGCCTGATCGTCTCGCCAGGCATCGATTTCATGTACGACGCGATTCGCAACTACCAGCAAGCGGAAAGTTCGGGGAGGGTGCTGCACGCGTGGAAGGCCGGACCGCAGACCGTCGCGCTCAGGAAGCAGCTCGAAGCGATGCGCGACGGCGGCGTCTACATCCTGGCGATGCCGCTCGCGCCGTACCGCTGCCCTCCGGGGCCGTATGAGCGCGTATGTCAGGTCGCGCACTACTTCAAGACCGCAAAGCCCAGGTCCAAGGTGCTGCTCCTCGACGCCAATCCTGACGTGACCTCCAAAGGCGCGCTGTTCAAGGCTGCATGGAAGGGCTTGTACGGCGGGATCATCGAATACCGGCCGAACAGCAACGTGGTCGAAGTCGACGCGTCCAGCATGACTGTTAAGACTGATTTCGAGAATTTGAAGGGCAACGTGCTCAATGTCGTGCCGCCGCACAAGGCCGGTTTGATCGCTGAACGCGCCGGGCTCATCACCGCCAACAACCGTTGGTGTGGCATCGACTGGCTGACCGCAGAATCGCTGGCGCAAAAGAACATCCACGTGCTCGGCGATGCCACGTTGTCGGCGCAGGCGATGCCCAAGTCCGCGAGCATGGCGAACCAGCACGCCAAAGTCTGTGCCGCCGCGGTGATTGCGTTGATCAAGGGACAGCCCGTCAATCCGATATCGATGCTGATGAACGCCTGTTACAGCTTCGTGTCCGACAAGCAGGTCATCCACGTTACGTCGGTACATGCGTACGACGCATCGCAGAAAACGATGCTTCCGGTCAAGGGTGCCGGCGGTGTGTCCGACAAAGCGAGCGAGCTCGAAGGCACTTACGCCTGGGGTTGGGCGCGCAATATCTGGGCGGATACGCTGGTCTGACGGTTGGTTTTTGCAACAAAAAAGGGACGCTGCGGCGCCCCTTTTTTCGCCCTGGACTCCTTCCTCTCAGGGTGAAGGTCGATTTCTGATGAACGAGGCGCGGATGCGCTGCACCCGCTCTCAAAATCCTGAAAGGCTAGAGTACTTGTATAATGAGTGAAGACGCCGCCTCGAAGAAGCGAATGCCTGACACCTGATAAATTTTGATCGAGAGACCCGATGAAAATCAAAGCTCACAATCTCGCACTTGCACTGTTCGCGATCCTGCCCCTGTCGACGCCACTGCAAGCCCAGAACTATCCTGTTAAACCAATCCGCTTCGTGGTTGCTTATCCGCCGGGAGGCGCTACCGATATCCTCGCGCGTGTTATGGCGCAGAAGTTGACCGAAAGCTTCGGCCAGCAGGTGGTGGTGGAGAATCGCTCCGGGGCCAGTGGTATGGTCGGCGCGGAAGCCGTCACCAAGGCGGCGCCGGACGGGTACACCGTACTGATCAGCACGGCCGCCGAGATTGCGATCAACCAGCACCTGTTCAGCAGGATGTCGTACGATCCGGTGAAGGACCTCGCGCCCGTATCCTATGCCGCTCATGCCGCCGTGCTTTTTTCGGTCCATCCCTCCGTCCCGGTCAACTCGATCGCGCAGTTGATCGCCCTCGCCAGGGCGAGGCCCGGCGAGCTCACCTACGCTTCGGTAGGAACGGGCAGCGTGCACCATCTCGCCGGCGAACTCTTGAAAACGATAACGCGGATAAACATAGTCCATATCCCGTACAAAGGCGCCGGTCCGGCAGTGATCGACATGGTCGGTGGGCACGTGTCGATGGGTTTCACCGCGCTGCCATCGTCTCTGCCCCATGCGCGCGCAGGCAAGCTCCGACCGATCGCGGTGACGGGCAGCAAGCGAGGCGAGGCGGCGCCCGACATCGCCACCTTTGTCGAGTTGGGCTTCCCAGCCATCGACGTCGTGAGCTGGTTTGGCGTGCTGTTCCCGGCGCGCACGCCGGCGGACATCGTGGCGAAGCTGAGCACGGAGGTAGCCCGCACGGTCAACAACCCGGAGGTCAAGGCGAAGCTGCTGCAGCAGGGCATTGAAGTGATCGGCACGACGCCGGAGCAATTCGCCAAGTTCATCCAATCCGAGGTTGCACGATACGCCAAAGTCATCAAGGAATCGGGCGCGAAGCTGGATTGACGATGACGACAGGCCGGTCCATGGAGCAGCCTATTGGTCTCGCCGTAATCGGCGCCGGTCGCATCGGATCGACCCGTGCCCGTGTCGCGTCCGCGTATCCGGCGAGCCGGGTGGTGGCGGTTGTCGACGTACATGTCGATCGCGCAGTGGAGCTTGCGAACGACGTAGGCGCGGAACTCAGCACCGACGATGTGCGCAGAGCTGTGTCCTGTGCGGGCGTGGATGCGGTGCTGGTCGCAACGCCGGAGCACACCCACACCGAGCCGGTGCTTGCCGCGCTGGCTGCCGGCAAGCCGGTAATGTGCGACACGCCGATGGCGCTGAATGCAGCCGATGCCGCGATGATGGAGCGGGCGTCCGAGCAAAGCGGCACGCCACTGCTATTCGCCTACACGCAGCGCTTCCAGCGGCAATATCAAGTCGCGAAGGAGAACGTGCAGCGAGGCGCGCTCGGGCGTATCCTTGGCGGCACGGTGCGGGTCTACAACTCACGCGCCCAGGCCTTCCAGATTCTCAAGCGGTGCCCCCAGGTCACGCCGGTGGTGGACGTATTGACCTATTGGATCGACATGGTGTGCTGGATGATGGAAGGGAACCCGGTGAGGGAAGTCTACGCACGTGGCCAGGGGGAGGTGTTCCGTGGCGCCGGCTACGACGCGGATGATCTGGTGTGGGCGGTCCTCACCTTCACCGACGGTGCAGTAGTTTCGGCGGGCATCGCCTATGCGCTGCCCGAGCAGTATCCGACGCTTGGCCAGAGCCCGCGCCTGGAACTGATCGGCACACACGGAGCGCTCATTCTTGAGGACGAGCGCCGCAACTACTTCATGTATTCGGAAAGCGGAGTGTTGCACGGTTACGTCCCGAACCATTCGCTCAAGGCGGCTTATCTCGCCAGCTCCAGCTATGGCGACTGGGCGCAAGGCGTCTTCTGGGGACCGCTTGCCGATGAGACGCGGGCGTTCGTGGACTTTGTGCGTACCGGCCGTGCGATCACTATTCCACGCGCGAAAGAAGCGCGCCGCACCCTCGAAGTCACGCTGGCGATCGAGCAATCGGCCCGCACCGGGCAGGTCGTGAGACTTCCCCTCGCCAACGCCGGATGAGCGCGAAAACATGCGATGAAGAGGAGATCATGAACCTAGGAGTTTGTCGGACTTAACCCCGACAAACTCCTAATACGTCAAACGAGTTTAAATTCTTTGAGGGAGGCAACCATGGGCAACCTGTTCGCTCGCTGGATCGCGGTGATCCTGGCGATGGCGTTTTGTACGGCCGCTGCAGTCGCGGCCGAAGACTACCCCACCCGTTCCATCAGGATGATTATCCCGTTTTCCGCGGGCGGTCCGACCGATGTCGTCGGGAGAATTGTCGGACAGCACCTGACCGAGATCTGGGGCAAGCCCATCGTCGTCGACAATCGGCCAGGCGCCGCAGGCACGATTGCGGCCGAGATCGCGATCAGGGCGGCGCCCGACGGATATACGCTCCTGTTCGGGACGAACAGTACGTTCGCGGTCAATCCTGTCGTGTTCAGCAAGCTCCCTTACGACGTGTTTCGGGACCTGGAGCTGGTGGGCCTGGCCGCCTATGCACCCCATCTGCTCGCCATTCGCGCAGGGATCCCGGCCAACACCGTGGCTGAGCTCATCGCACTGGCCAGGAAACAGCCGGGCAAGCTCACCTTCGCCTCCTCAGGGGCGGGCGCCATCATTCACATGGCGGGGGAGCTGTTCAAGTACCATGCCGGAATCGACATCATCCACGTCCCGTTCAAAGGCGGCGCGCCGGCCACCGTGGCGATGCTCTCCGGCGAGGTCGACATGCAAATGAATGACCTGTCTCAATTTCTGGTGCATATCAAGTCCGGAAAGTTGAGGGGGCTGGCCATCGCCCACCCGCAGCGTTCGGCGCTGGCGCCGGAGATGCCGACGTTCGCCGAGGCGGGTTTCCCGGGAGTCGAGTCGGGTTCGTGGTTCGCGCTCGCCGCCCCGGCCAAGACGCCCAAGGCCGTGGTGGGGTCGATTAGCGATGGGCTCGGCAAAGTACTCGTCAGGCCTGAATACAAGGAGCGCCTCAGCGGTATCGGCATGGAGCCGTTGCGGATGACGCCGGAACAGACTGCCGCGTACACCAAGCGGGAGATTGAGAAATGGACGAAGGTGGCAAAGGCGGCCAACGTGCGGCTCGATTAGCACGCTCCGGGATCAAGGCGGGCGAGTATTGCGACGGGATGTGGGAAGCTTTCGAGGCGAAGGACATGAACGACATCGCGCATGGCAATATCGAGCAACGACCGGCGGTGCCGCTCTCTCAGCGGCTTGCCGACTACATCGTCGATACCAAGTATCGCGCCATTCCGCGCGCGGCGCTCGACGCGGCGAAGCTGTTCATGCTCGACACGCTGGCGGTGGCTTGGGCCGGCTCGGACGCGCCCGGCTGCCGCGAGGCTCATGCGTTGCTCGCGGACGAAGGCGGACGCTCGGACAGCACCGCTTGGGCCTACGGCGGGCGCCTGCCGGCTACGTCCGCCGCCTTCCTCAACGGCATGTCCTCCGCGGCGCTCGACTACGATTCTCTCGGCCGCGACGCTCCGGTGCACGTCAACGTCGTGGTGCTACCGGCGGCGCTCGCGGTGGCTGAGCGCCAACGTGCGAGCGGAGCGGACTTCCTCGCCGCGCTGGTGGTGGGATCGGACATCCTGTGCCGGATGGGGGCCGCGTGCAAGCATCCGCACCGGGGATTTTCATACACCTCGACGTTCGGCGTGTTCGGCGCCGCGGCGGCCGCGGCCCGGTTGCTCGGCCTGGACGCCGCCGCCACCCGCCACGCGCTGGGAATTGCCTTCATCCAAGCCGCCGGGACGCAGCAGGCCAATATTGAGCCGTCGCTGACCAAGCGCACGCTATCGGCATTCGCCGCGCGCGCAGGCGTGTACGCGGCGCTGTTGGCGCAACGCGGAATTACCGCGCCGAGCGAAACGTTCGAGGGACCTTTCGGGCTATACCGGCTGTACCAGGACGGCGATGCCGGCCGGCTCGTCGACGCCTTGGGCAGCCGCTTTGACAATGTTAACTTGAGCATCAAGAAGTACCCGAGCTGCGGCTGCAACCACACCGCGATCGAGGCGACACTCAAGTTGATTCGCCGATACGATCTTAAGCCGGAGGACGTGCAAGCGGTCGAGGTGACGGTCGGACCTTACATCGATCGCATCGTGGGCGGGACGTACGATCCCAGCGGCGACGCCCAGGTAGCCGCGCAGTTCAGCATCCGCTACTCGATCGCGTGCGCCCTGGTGCGGCGCAGGCTCGGTCTGGCGGAGATCCAGGAGCAGGCGGCGCGCGATCCGGCGATCGGCGCGCAGATCGGCAAAGTATCGGTGCGCGTGGAACCCGCCTATAGCGGTGACCGCGGACCTGTCGTGGTGCGCATGCAGACCATGCGCCATGGCGAGATCTCGTGCCAGGTCGACCACGTACCGGGCAGCCTCGAGTCGCCGCTCGGCGAAGCCGAGATCAACGAAAAATTCGGCGAGTGTTTCCGCCTCGGGGTACGCCCCCTGGCCGGGGACCGGATTGCGCGACTGAGCGCGCGGGTGCAGGGGTTGGACCAGTCCGGCGACATGGCTACGTTCTTCGATTGCATCCGTTGACGGCCAATCGAGCGGGGATGGGCTGCGGGCCGTCCATCGACCGCGCGGGCTAGCCGCCGATGAACGCGGATGAACGCGATAAGAGCAAAGCTAAACCGCCAAGGATTCTTTTCAATACCCCCTTGAGGGGTACGCAAAGGACGCCAAGGAATGAGGAAATAGAAAAGGTGTGCGTCCCCCATGGCACCCATGGCACTATCTTGAGTACGTCGCATGCGAGCGCCGAACAATTCCTGTAGGGTGCGCCCTGCGCACCGGTTCGCGCGGTGGTGCGCAGGGCGCACCCTACATGCCGGAAT
>JACQOI010000105.1 GCA_016202615.1 Betaproteobacteria bacterium | reverse complement strand
TGTCCGCGCCTTCGACCCGCTCCGCGTTGACGATCTTCGCGATGCGCAAATCGACTTTGGTGAAGTCGTCGATCGAAATGGTGTTCTCCATTATCTCCGCTTTCTCGACGTGCTGCTGGTGCTCGGCGTGGCGCTGCTGCGAATGCGGCTGCGGCGCGGGCTGCAGGCTCTCCGTGTTCGCTGCGATCAGCGCGGTGATCTGCTTCGGATCGACGCGGGCTATCAGATGGTGATAAGGATTGATCACGTGGCCCGGCGGCAAGAGTAGCGTGCCGACCGGACCAGTTCCGGGGTCAGGCCAGCGAAGCTCCTCGATGTTAAGCAATGACTCGGCTTCCTTGGCGGTTCTTGGCAAGATGGGCTTGAGGTAGGTCGTCAAGATCTTGAAGAGATTCAGGCCGAGACTGCAAATCCGCAGCAATTCCGCCTCGCGGCCGGGATCTTTAGCGATCTCCCAGGGCTTGTCTTCGTCGATGATCTTATTTGCCTCGTCCGCCAGATCCATCACGTAGCGCGTGACTTTTCCAAATTCCCGCTGTTCATAGAAATCCCGGATGGAGCCGGGTCGATAGGAGCCAAATCGCGCATCCATCAGTGCCTGGAGCTTCTTATGATCTTCCCCGTCAACAAGTTTCCCGCCAAAACGCCTGGTGATGAAAGTCGCGCAGCGGCTCGCGATGTTGACGAATTTTCCTACCAGGTCGCTGTTCACCCGCGCCACGAAGTCATCGAAGCTGAGATCGATGTCCTCCATCGTGTTGTTCAGCTTTGCGGCGTAGTAATACCGCAGCCATTCCGGATTGAGCCCGAGCGCAAGGTAACTTTCAGCGGTAATGAACGTGCCGCGCGACTTGGACATCTTCTCGCCGTTGACGGTGAGGAAGCCGTGGGCATAGATCCGGGTCGGCACGCGGTACTTGGCGCTGTCGAGCATCGCCGGCCAGAACAACGCGTGAAAATACAGTATGTCCTTGCCGATGAAGTGAATCATCTCGGTGTTCTCGTCCTTGGCCTTTGCCACGTCGGTGAACGCCGCGAAATCGAGCGGCTGTTTCCCGGCTGACTGCTGACTGCTGATCGCTGACGGCTTCCGGCACAGGTTCTTGAAGCTGGCGAGGTAGCCGATCGGCGCGTCGAGCCAGACGTAGAAATACTTGCCGGGCGCGTCCGGAATCTCGAAACCGAAATAGGGCGCGTCGCGCGAGATGTCCCAGTCGGCAAGTCCGGCTTTGAACCACTCGTCGAGCTTGTTGGCGGCCTCGTGCTGCAGCGTTCCCGGCGAACGCACGAAGCGCCGCAGGAATTCCTCGCATTTGCCGAGCCTGAAAAAATAGTGGTCTGACTGCTTTTTGACCGGCGCCGCGCCCGAAACGGCCGAATAAGGGTTGACGAGGTCGGTCGGCGCGTAGGCCGAGCCGCATACCTCGCAGGCATCGCCGTACTGGTCTTTGGCGTGGCACTTGGGGCACTCGCCCTTGATGAAGCGGTCGGGCAGGAACATGTTCTTGACCGGATCGTAGTACTGCTCGATCGCGCGCTTCTCGATCAGCTTCGCTGTCACGAGCTTGCGGTAGATGTCCTCGCACAGCGCCCGGTTTTCCGGCGAATGCGTGGTGTGGTAATTGTCGAAGCCGATATGGAAGCCGTTGAAGTCGCGCTGGTGCTCGGTATGCATGCGCGCGATCAACTGCTCGGGCGTGACGCCTTCCTGCTGGGCGCGCAGCATGACCGGCGTGCCGTGGGTATCGTCGGCGCATACCCAGTGCACTTCATGGCCTTGCATCTTCTGGAAGCGCACCCAGATATCGGTCTGGATGTACTCGACCAGATGGCCGAAGTGGATGCTGCCGTTGGCGTACGGCAGCGCCGAGGTGACAAGGATTCTGCGTTTCATTTATGGGGTGCGCTGGTTAAGCGTCGAATTGTAGCAAAACCCCTTATGTTTATATGGTTTCCACAGGTTTTGGTATGCGTTCCGTGTTTAATTGTTTAAAATCTCGCCCTCACTATTAACGATCCGGGAATACCCATGGCAATCACCGAACAGCAGGTCCAGGCCGCGCTCAAAGAGCTGACCGACCCCAACACCGGCAAGGACTACGTCACCGGCAAAGAGGCAAAGAACATCAAGATCGACGGCGGCAACGTGTCGCTCGATATCCTGCTCGGCTACCCCGCGAAAACCCAGGTCGAGCCGATTCGCAGGCAGGTTGTTGCCAAGCTCAAGACCATACCCGGCGTCGGCAATGTTACCCCCAACGTCACCATCAAGATCGTGTCGCACGCGGTGCAGCGCGGCGTGAAGCTGATTCCCAATGTAAAGAACATCATCGCCATCGCCTCCGGTAAGGGCGGCGTAGGCAAGAGCACGGTCGCGGTGAACCTGGCGCTGGGGCTCGCGGCCGAGGGTGCCCGCGTCGGGGTGCTCGATGCCGATATTTACGGGCCGTCCCAGCCGACCATGCTCGGCATCGCTGGACGCCCGGAATCCAGGGACGGCAAGCGTATCGAACCGATGGAGGGGCATGGCATCCAGGCGATGTCTATCGGTTTCCTGATCGATGTCGAAACGCCAATGGTATGGCGCGGGCCGATGGTGACCCAGGCGCTGGAGCAATTGCTGAACGAGACCAACTGGCGCGACGTCGACTACCTGGTGGTCGACCTGCCGCCGGGCACCGGCGACATCCAGTTGACGCTCGCCCAGCGCGTGCCGGTCACCGGCGCGGTGATCGTGACCACGCCGCAGGACATCGCGCTCGCGGACGCGCGCAAGGGACTCAAGATGTTCGAGAAGGTCAATATCCCGATTCTCGGCATCGTCGAGAACATGAGCCTGCACAGTTGCTCCCAATGCGGCCACGAGGAGCATACCTTCGGCGCGGGCGGCGGCGAGCGCATGAGCAAGGACTACGGCGTCGAGCTGCTGGGAGCGCTGCCGCTCGACATCAGGATCCGCGAGCAGGCCGATTCCGGCAAGCCGACGGTGGTTGCCGACCCCGACGGCCGGGTGGCCGAGATCTACCGCGCCATCGCGCGGCGGGTGGCGGTCAAGATCGCCGAGAAGCAGCAGGACCACTCGGCGGCGTTCCCGAAGATCGTGGTTCAGAATACCTGAGCGTTCAGCGGTCAGCCATCAGCAATCAGCCAGAACCGCGCGGCCCAGCCGCGGTAAGATAGCTGAAAGCTGACCGCTGAAAGCTGAGAGCTAACCCCATGTCCATCAAATCCGACCGCTGGATTCGCCGCATGGCGCAAGGGCACCGCATGATCGAGCCGTTGGAACCGAACCAGATCAAGGAGGTCAACGGCCAGCGCATCGTGTCCTACGGCACCTCGAGCTACGGCTACGATATCCGCTGCTCGGATGAGTTCAAGCTCTTCACCAACATCAACACCACTATCGTCGACCCCAAGAACTTCGACGCCAAATCATTCGTGGACATCAAGGGCAGTTCGTGCGTGATCCCGCCCAACTCGTTCGCACTGGCCCGCACCGTCGAATATTTCCGGATTCCCAGGAACGTGCTCGTGCTGTGCCTCGGAAAAAGCACGTACGCCCGCTGCGGCATTATCGTCAACGTCACTCCCCTGGAGCCCGAATGGGAGGGGCACGTGACGCTTGAGTTCTCCAACACGACGCCCTTGCCGGCCAAGATCTACGCCAACGAAGGGGTCGCCCAGGTGATCTTCTTCGAGTCCGACCCGGGCGACGCCTGCGAGACCTCTTACAAGGATCGCGGCGG
Organism: Betaproteobacteria bacterium; assembly: GCA_016202615.1. Taxonomy (GTDB): domain Bacteria; phylum Pseudomonadota; class Gammaproteobacteria; order Burkholderiales; family SG8-41; genus PALSA-1004. The sequence continues at coordinate 8,424 of JACQOI010000105.1, read as the reverse complement.
CAAGTACCAAGGGCAAAAAGGCGTCACACTACCCAAGATTTAGGCGCATCCCGCGCCTCATCGGGCGGCTTCCTGCCGCCCGCAAAGCCAGTATCCACGCCGCTTTCCGGTTTCGAGCTCGCTCTCTGCGTGGCGTGTGGCCGAGGCGCGATGTCCGGTCCGGCGGGAGCGGTGCCCGCTCCCGCCGCCGGTGCCTCGGCTGACCTCGCGCGGGCGCTCGCGGTCAACCTCGCGGCCCCTTCGCGTTACACCCGCGGGAACCGCCAGAAAAAAATTTTCAAAAAACGCGAAAAAACTCTTGCTTCCTGGAACGCAGACCCTATAATTCGCTAAATTTTTATGGATTACCGCAGCACTCAGACCGACAGGAGGTCATCATGGCAGTGATGAAGCTTTACCGCGGTGCCGACGATGTTTTTGTTCTAGATATTCCCGAAACGTAGTTTCTCCATGGAGACAACGTCGATGCTGATGCGCCCAGTCGCAGTCAAGAAACTCAAGACCGCCCCCGAGGCCGAACCCCTCTTCGATACTCATCCCGAGATCAGGCTCGACTTCGAGCACGTCCGGGAAGCCCTGAAACAGGGCTACAGCAAGCCCTTCCTGTTGGTTGACACCAACATAGTTCGCACCAAAGCCAGACGCTTCAAAGCCGTGATGCCGCGGGTGCAGCCGCACTACGCCGTCAAGGCCAATCCCGAGCCACGCGTGCTCAAGGCGCTGATCGAGGAAGGCGTCGGCTTCGAGATCGCGTCGATAGCCGAGCTCGACCTGCTGTTGAGCCTCAACGTGCCGGCCGCCGAGATCTATTACTCGAACCCGATCAAATCGCGCGCCTACATCGAGTATGCGGCGGCGAAGGGCGTCGAATGGTTCGTGCTGGACAGCGTCGAAGAGCTGCGCAAGATCCATAGCGTCAGGCCCGACGCCAAGCTCTACGTGCGCATCGAGGCGCCGAACATCGGCAGCGACTGGCCGCTGGTGGGCAAATTCGGGGTCAAGAACGACGAGGTCGACGGCATCGTCGCCGAGGCGGCGCGGCTCAAGGCCGACCTCGCGGGCGCGACCTTCCACGTCGGCTCGCAGTGCCGCAACCCGGAAAACTGGCGCGTCGGCATCCAGAGCGCCAAGCGCGTGTTCAAGAAAATGCGCCTCGCGGGCTTGAAGCCGCGGCTCCTGAACATCGGCGGCGGCTACCCGGTGCGCCATATGAAGCCGATCCCGTCGATCGAGAAGATCGCCGAAGTCGTCAACCACGCGATCCGCGACATCCCGCAGGGCGTGCGCATCATGGCCGAGCCGGGACGTTTTCTGGCGTCGGACGCCGGCTATTTCGTGTGCCGCGTGGTAGGCACCGCGACGCGCAGCGGCAAGCGCTGGATGTACTGGGATGCGGGCGTGTTCGGCGGCGTGATCGAGACCACCGAAGGCCTGCGCTATGACGTTGCGACCGACCGCGCCGGCGCGCCGATACCCTGGGCGGTGGCCGGCCCGACCTGCGACTCGGTCGATGTCTGCATGCACGATGAGATGTTCCCCGAGGATATGCAGGAAGGGGACTTCATCTACATCGCCAACGCCGGCGCCTATACCACCGCCTACGCGAGCAACTTCAACGGCTTTCCGTTGCCCGAGGTGCGCGTGATCTGACCCGTTCCCGGTGTCGAGAAAAGCGGGCCTTTGCGGCCCGCTTTTTTTATCCTGGCAGGTGCGATGCCGGGCTGGAATTTGCAGACGCCCCAGGCGTTTGGCGCGAATCAATGCCGTTCTGTGTCATCATCATCAATTGAACGAAAAACCGTCTTCCCCGCGGACTGATAAAGTCGCGGGACCCGATGCAAAACAGGCCGGACACCAAGGCGTTCGGCAATCGCGGCCCGGCCGGCTGGAGTGAATCCGGGATGTCCCTGATCTGGCAATTTCACAGCGCGGTATCGGGTGTAATGTGGCCCGCGGTATCCCCTCCCGGTGCCGCGAGCGTGCTTGCCCTTCAGTTCCAGTTCGAACGCACGCAATGGCTGCCCGCCGAGCGTCTGCGCGAGCTTCAGTTTCGCCAGCTCGCTGTTGTCCTGCGGCATGCCTATGCCACGGTGCCTTACTACCACGACCAATGGCGCGGCGTCTACGACCCGACGCCCGAGCTTACGCCGGCACGCTTCTGCACCCTGCCGCTGCTCGAGCGCCGCGGGCTGCAGGATCATTTCGAGACGTTGAAAAGCAGCGATATTCCGGCCGCCCACGGCGCAACCGGCGAAGCGCGCACTTCCGGCTCGACCGGTGCTCCGGTGCGGGTGATAAAGACACAGCTCAGCATGCTGTTCTGGAATGCCTTTACGCTGCGCGACCACATCTGGCATCGACGCAATCTTCGCGGCAAGCTCGCCGCAATCCGTCACGGGGTGACCGCGGGTGAATTTGCCGGCTGGGGTCAGGCAACCAACGGCTTGGTTGCAACCGGCCCGTCGGCCGTGCACGGTATCGAGGACGATGTCGAGGCCCAGTTGAGCTGGCTGCAGGGGGAGCAGCCGGAGTATCTGATCACTCATCCGTCGATGGCGGCCGAGCTCGCGAAAAGCTCACTGGCACGCGAGGTCCACCTGCCGCGGCTGCGCGAGGTGCGCACTTTCGGGGAACTGCTGACGCCCGAGGCGCGGGAACTATGCCGGGAGGCGTGGTCGGTCCCGGTTACCGACACCTACTCATCGAACGAGGTTGGCTACATCGCGCTGCAGTGCCCGCAGCACGAGCATTACCATGTCCAGTCCGAGGGCGTGCTGGTCGAAATCCTTGACGACGCGGGGCAAGCCTGCGAGCCGGGGCAGATCGGGCGGGTCGTGGTCACGACCTCGCACAATTTCGCCATGCCGCTGGTGCGCTACGAACTCGGCGATTACGCAGAGGTCGGAGAGCCCTGCGCGTGCGGCAGGGGGTTGCCGGTGCTGCGCCGCATCATTGGAAGGGTGCGCAACATGCTGGTGACAGCCAGCGGCGAGCGCTACTGGCCTTCGTTTGGAACCCGCAAGTTCATCGAGATCGCTCCGGTGCTGCAGCATCAGTTCGTGCAGAAGAGCTTCGATACCATCGAGGCGAAGCTGGTGACCGCCAACCGGCTCACTGCAGAGCAGGAAGAAGACCTGCGGCGGCACATTCTGTCGCGGCTTCCGCCCGGATTCGAGCTCAAGTTCGTCTACTGCGACGGGATTCCGCGTAGCGCCGGCGGCAAGTACGAGGACTTCATGTCCGAGGTTGCGGCATCGCCTTCTTCGTGACTTGGGCGCGCCGCCCGCTGGCGCGAATCACGGGCGGCGGGCGATGATGCAGGCGTACTCCGCGCCGCCGGGGGTGGTGGGCCCGCTTACGCCGTCTCGCGGACCGGCCGTGACCGGAGCGCAGACAAGATGGTCCAGCCTCAACCCCCCGCGCTCGAACAAGTCGAGGACCTCCTCGCGCGAGTGGATGGGAAAGGCGCCTTGCCGCTTGGCGTAAATTTCGGCGTAGCTCGCGATTTCATGCTCGGCGATATCGACTATTCCGCGCAGCGCGCCAACCTTGCTCAACACCGTTTCCCGAAACGTTTCCTGCTGTTCGGGACTGAAACCCACCCACGCGGAGGAAGCGGCCGGCCGCAGGCGGTTCACCGTGAACACCGTTCCGCCGGGACGGAGCAGTTGCCGCCATCTCTCGATCAACACCGTGCGTTGCGCCGGCGCGAATTGCCCGAGAAAGGAATGACTGCAGACCGCGTCGAATGCTTGTGCGGCCCGGTAATCGAGTATGTCGCAGCACTTGGTCTCGAGGGCGACCGGCCGCCGGTCGGCATACCAGCGATTGAGATGCAGCGGCGTCTCGCACAGATCCACGGCCGTTACTGCCGGCGCGATGCCGCATGCGCGAAATGCCGCGAGCAAGTGGGCAAGCATCGAGTAATCAGCGGCGCCCGAGATGAGAATGCGCGGACGCGACTCACTGCACGTGATGGCGGCGCACGCGCGCGCGAAAAATTCCCGATGGTGCTCGGGCGTCGTGATCATGCCCATGAGCCGCAGGATCTGCCAGAAGCCGTGATTCCACGAGCAGTCCTCGCCCGTCACGGGGTCCTTGCGGCAGAGTCGCGGCGCCATTTGCCATGCAAGCGGCGCGCTGAGACTCAGCGGTTCATCGATTCTTGTCATGATGTGAGTGCAGCGCGGAACGAGTTTCGCAGGCAGCCATCATAGCTGTGGACGAGGATACGTGTCGAGCCCGGCGATGATAAGATGAAAGTTGGTGAGTAAGCCGTGAACGAAAACCTTGATCTCTTACGTTCCGCCCTGGCCGGAGTTGTGTGGCCGGCTGTACCGAATGATCGTGGAGCGCCGGCGCTCGCGATGCAGTTCCAGCTCGAGCAGACGCAATGGTGGCCGCCGGCCGAACTGGAACGTTGCCAGATGCAGCAACTGCAACTGGTGCTGCGTCATGCGCATGCCGCGCTGCCGTTCTGGCGCGGGCGACTCGATGCGGCGGGCTTCAAGGCTGACACGATTCCGGGCCGCGAGTGGTTTTCGACTTTGCCGTTGCTCACCCGCGCTGACATTCAGACGCTGGGCGATGTGCTGCTCAGCCGTCAGATACCATCCCGGCACGGTGCGCTGACCCAGGGCGAAACGTCAGGCTCGACCGGCAGGCCAATCACGTACTACGGAACGGAACTCACGCAATTCTTCTGGCGCGCCTTTACGCTGCGCGACCATCTGTGGCAGCAGCGCGATTTTTCGGGAAAGCTCGCTGCGATTCGCCTCAAGGTGGAGCAGGAGGAAACAAAAGGCTGGGGGCCGGCAACCGACGTGGTCTTCAAGACGGGCCCGTGCTCGCTTCTCAATTTGCGCACCGATATCGATGCCCAGCTCGACTGGCTGCAGCGCGAGGCGCCGCAGTACCTGATCACCAATGCCCAGAACCTGCTCTGGCTCGCGCGCCGCAGTTCTGAACGCGGTATCCGTCTGACGGGGCTCAAGCAGGCGCGCTGCTTCGGCGGCGTGGTTGCGGACGATACCCGCGCGGCGGTGCGGGAGGCATGGGGAGTAGGGCTCGCTGACATGTATACCGCCGAGGAGGTTGGCTACATCGCGTTGCAGTGCCCCCAGACCGAGCATTATCACGTGCAGGCCGAGAGCGTCATCGTCGAGATTCTGGATGACGCAAACATGGTGTGCGCGCCCGGCCAGATCGGGCGCGTTGTGATAACCGCGCTGCACAACTTCGCGATGCCGCTGATTCGTTATGCGCTTGGGGATTATGCCGAGGCTGGCGGTGCATGCGCCTGCGGCCGCGGACTGCCGGTAATTCGCCGCATCATGGGCCGTGAGCGCAATATCCTGGTTCTGCCCGACGGGCGGCGGCACTGGCCGAGTTTTCCCAGCGGCAAATGGGCAGCCGCCGCGCCGGTTCACCAGCTGCAGATGATTCAGAAAAAACGCGATGAGATTCTGCTGCGCGTCGTGGCGGTACGTGAATTGAGCATCGAGGAAAGGCAACGGTTGATCGCGGTTTTGCAGGACTGCCTTGGTTACCCGTTTAAAATGGAACTCGAATACCTGAGCGAGATTCCGCGTGCGGCGAATTACAAGTTCGAGGACTTTGTTTCCGAGATCGAGGGCTGACCCCGGTCGTAGATCGTTAATTTGTAGTCATACGGATTCCTGGCGTCGGCGGCAAAGGCTTGCGACGAATGCTCGCGCCATTGCGTCAGGTCGAACTGCGGCATCAGCGTGTCGCCTTCGACTTCGGCGTCGACCACGGTAAGGTAGATCCGGTTGGCGCAAGGCAGCGCGGCGGCGTAGAGCTGCGCGCCGCCGATCACGAATAATTCATCATCGTTGCCGCAGGCGGCAATCGCCTCGTCGAGCGAGCGGGCGACGATCGCCCCCGGCGCCTGATAGCCGCGCTGGCGGGTGACGATCACCGTGGTGCGGCCCGGCAGCAGTTGTCCGATCGACTCCCAGGTGTTGCGGCCCATGATGATGTGATGCCCCATGGTGATGGTCTTGAACATTTTCAGTTCGCCGGGCAGGCGCCAGGGGATCGCGTTGTTGGCGCCGATCACGCGGTTCTTCGCCATCGCTACAATAATGGAGAGGCGAGAGGCGTGAGGCGAGAGGCGTGAAGAGCGCGCTTGCGCCGGGTTTTTCTCCTCACTCCTCACTCCTCACTCCTCACTCAAACTGCGATCGGCGCCTTGATCGCGGGATGCGGGTCGTAGCCTTCGAGCGTAAAGTCCTCGTATCTGAAGTCGAACAGGTTCTTTACTGCCGCGTTGACGCGCATCGCCGGCAGTTTGCGCGGGCTGCGCGACAACTGTTCGCGCGCCTGGTCGAGATGGTTCATGTATAAGTGCGTGTCGCCAAAGGTATGCACAAGATCGCCAAGCCTGAGCCCGCAAACCTGGGCGATCATCATCGTCAGCAGCGCATAGGAGGCGATGTAGAACGGAACGCCGAGGAATAAGTCGGCGCTGCGCTGATATAGCTGGCACGAGAGCTTGCCGCCGGCAACATAAAACTGGAAGAACGCGTGACACGGCATCAGCGCCATCTTGTCGAGATCACCGACGTTCCACGCCGAAACCATCATGCGGCGCGAATCGGGATTTGTCCTGATCTGCTCCAGCACCTGGCTGATCTGGTCGATGTGGCGGCCGTCAGCTGCCGGCCACGAGCGCCATTGATAGCCATACACCGGCCCGAGATTGCCTTCTGCGTCGGCCCATTCGTTCCAGATGCTGACGCCGTTGTCCTTCAGGTATTGGATGTTGGTCTCGCCCTTGAGGAACCACAGCAGCTCGTGCACGATCGATTTGAGATGGACTTTCTTGGTGGTCAGCAGCGGGAAACCGGCGTTGAGATCAAACCGCAGTTGCGCGCCGAACACGCTCAGCGTGCCGGTGCCGGTGCGGTCGCTTTTGCGGGTGCCGTGAGCCAGCACGTTTTGCATCAAGTCCAAATATTGGCGCATCTTTGCCGAGGGCGGGAAGAAGGTTCCAGGGGCTGATTTTATTCGATATCCGCGAGGTAGGGTTTCTTCAGCATCCAGTCGACCATGGCGGCTACCGTTTCGGATTCCTTGCCGAGAAATCCGTGTGCGCTGAAGGGATCACACGGACCGGAAGTGGCAGGCTTGCCACCCTTAACGGTGATCAGCGGGTATTTGCGGGTTTCGGCGAGCTTGCGCGCTTCGCGAAATGGCGTCGCGAAGCAGCCGTCCTCGGTATGGTGCACGATCAGCACCGGCGTCTTGATTTTGGTGTAGTCGAACCCGCTCAGGCCCGGGCCCGAACGCGCCCCGAGGAACATCGACGACGTCAGCACGATCCCGGTTACGCCGTCGCCGAACGCGCGTCCCACGGCTGCGGCAGAAACCGAGCCGCGGCTGGTTCCGACCAGAAAAACCGGCAGCCCGGGAAAGCGTTTTCTGAGATCGGCTACCACCGCCGAGATGTCGGTGAAATGCTGTTCACCAAGGCGGAATTCATCACTCATGCCGGCACTGGTCTGATCGGACGGCACGTCAGGTATGGCGGTGATCACGTTGCGGTTCACGAACTCGGCGCGCACCCGCACCAGAAAATTGCCGCCGGCGAATTTGATCCGACCATCCTCAGTGCGCAACTGAATCTGGCCGTTACCGCCCGAGAATAGCACCGCGATCGCCTGCGGATTCTTGGGTACTCGGGCCAGGAAATAGGGTTGTGTGACGGTGGGCCGCGTCGATAAAGTGACGATTTCCTGCGCGTTAGCCGCAGCCGCTGCGGTGAGGAAGGCGGCCAGAGCCAGTGTGACAATCGACGGTCTCATTGGCGTGGTTCCGGGATGGAGTCAAAGAACGATTATAATTTGACCCGACTCGCTATTCAAAGGATATTCATGCTCGCCACGCTGCAACAACACGCCGCCGACCTGACCGTGGCCGTGCTGCGACGGCATACCCACGTCTTGTTCGTGCTGCCGGAAAAAAAACAGTTGGCGCGCGCCTGGGTAGCCGGCGATGTGCTGAAGGCGGTGTTGGCGCGTCGCCGCATGAAGGTAAACGAGCTTGGCAAGACGCCGCTCACGGGGAGTCTGCGCAATGGCGTGCTGGCGGCATGGGTCATGCTGGCTCCCGGGAAATCCGAATTCGAGCTGCAATCGGCGGTGCGAAACGCGCTGCAGCCGCTGCTCGCCGAGAATCCGCGCGAAATCGCAATTGCGGTGTTCGGAGAGGCGGCGCAGCGGCAGCGTGCGGCACGCATCGCACTCTATGCCGCCTGGGTCAACGGCGTGGCGCTGCCCGAGCGCAAAAAGAAAGCCGAGCGCAAGCCGCTCAAGACCGTCCATCTGTATGGTTGTCGCGACAATAATGAATTCTCCGCTCTGCGCGCTCGCGCGGAAGGCAACGCGTTGTGCCGCGAGC